>NZ_JBMEZK010000004.1:0-449685 GCF_048822715.1 Klebsiella sp. C239
ATCTAAGTGCGCATAATGTATATTATGTTAAATTGCGTATAGTGCCCAATAACTTCATATTTGACAGCGGCCTCTTAACAAATCAACACGGTACTTATTTATGACTGACATCCCTTTTCTTGCGTTATGTTCATAGTACATGTTCGCCCTGTCATCTGATATTCAAACTCCTACCTTAATGGACAATGCTTCCTGAAGATGAACTTTCACCGGACCAGAAACTGGCGGTTGTGTATGTTTCATACTTGCCTCCAGTTTCAGGGAAATTAAAATTAAACAGGCAGATTTTGTCTCACAGAACACCCAGTATCACTTTGACAGGAAATCACGAAGGTAAAATCTCAATCGTGGCCGCTCTGGCGCGAGTCCCTGTCATTGCTGAAACATAGCTGCTGCTGGAGTACTTTTTCTGATAAGCCTGATCAATTTTACTTTCAAGCTCAGGGTCTGATGGTTTTGCGAACAGGACGTCGAACTCCTGTCCAATAGCCAGTATCTTACCCGCCTGCTGGGACAATGCAGCCTGATACCATTTTGAACGGGTACCACTATAGGCTCGGACGAAAAGTCTGTTCTCCACCTTCACTTCCCAAATCCATGTCGGCGTACCGGTCGTATTCATATCGGGATGATACGGAGCGATTTTCAGGTCGTCGGCCGCATCTATTCTTGTTAATAATTCAGGGTTCCAGAACATAAACTTCTCCTCTTTCAAGAGCAGTGTCTGTCGTTTGTCGCACAGACACTGCATCTGAAAGCACCGGACGGTGCTATGGCTTACTTATTAAGATTTTTGTTAAAAAATGCAGTGATGTTATCGAACGGGATCTTATCCATACGATCATATAAATCGACATGTGTGGCATCTTTAACAATCAGAAGCTCTTTTGGTTGATTTGCCGCTTCATAAGCCGTTTTGGAGAAGTAAAGCGAATGCGCTTTTTCGCCATGGATGAACAGGATCGGACGCGGAGAAATTTCCTTGATATAGGTCATGAGCGGGAAATTCATGAAGGCCATCGGCGTTGTCACCGACCATGAATTGCCAGAGTTGACGGCTCGTGGATGATAACCGCGTTTGGTCATGTAGTAATCCCCATAGTCCACGAGGAACTGTGCTTCCCCGCCCTTCAGTTTATTATAGGCTGGCTGGTATGCAGGTTTGCCGTTTGCCGCATCTTCCCAGCGCTGAAGACTCATCTTCTCCAGCGCCTGCTCGCGTTGCTCCGGCGTTACGCTGTCATTGTAGCCTTTCGACATCACGCGGCTCATATCATACATGGTGCTGGCAACGACCGCTTTTACGCGTTTATCCACGGCAACAGCGTTCAGGGCAATCCCTCCCATGCCGCAGATACCAATGACACCGATACGTTCACGATCCACATAAGGTTGCAGTCCAATGAAATCGACTGCGGCCATAAAGTCTTCGGTATTGATATCAGGGGAAGCAATATTGCGGGGTTCACCACTGCTTTCACCGGTATAAGACGGATCAAATGCCAGCGTCACGAATCCGCGCTCTGCCAGGGTCTGAGCATAAAGACCTGAAGCCTGCTCTTTTACCGCGCCAAATGGCCCGGAAATCACAAGCGCAGCAAGCTTCTTGTTCCCGCGATCTTTAGGAAGATACACATCTGCGGCCAGCGTAATACCGTAACGATTTTTAAAAGTAACTTTTTGATGATCCACTTTTTCGCTCCTTGGGAAAGTTTTATCCCACGTCTGAACCAGATGGACTGAAGAATCTGCTGTGCCTGGTGCCGGCTGGGCGACCGCAGCTTCTGTTGAAATCAGAGCCATCGCTCCGGCGATGAGTGCGCGATTAAAAAAGCGCGTTGAAGATTTTAGCGTCATGATATTAAAACCTTTCATTGGATGTTGAGGGATAGTTTCAGACAGCATGCATGAGTATTTCAGTTACAACTCTCTTTTCCGGAACTGAATTCGATTCGGGTTGGGTTGTAGAAAGTAAACTCTTTCACGTATGTCTCCTCCGGATAACCTGTCTGGCAGTTAAAAATGGCTTTAACCTGAACGGTTTAAATTGGCTCGCTGTGAAAGCTGACTGACAGGTCACAGCTTCATTTCAGTGTTGTTATTTTGAGTGCCTTACATGAAAGTTGTTATTAAAATACTCTGCATTATTTGTCTGATCCTCTGAAACTGAATTTAAAGCGTATATTTCAATTTTCATCGCTGCTAAGTTGTTAACGTCAAAAGCCGCAATAAACGTGAGGTATTACAGAATGATTTCTGACAAGACGGTTGAAAAACTACTCGGCGTGCTTTCCCGTGATATTGCTCAGCGCACTCCGGGCACCGGTGATTTCCCAACAGCGGTAGAAGGACTCCAACTGTTCCGCCGAAACGAAACCGCTCCTCCGGTGAGCTGCCTGGTCCCTCCCAGTATCGTTCTGGTGGCCGATGGCGCGAAGATCATGTGGGTTGGTGGTCAACCTTACGAATACAATGCGGAAAAATTCCTGATCACCTCCCTTGACCTGCCAGCCAGCTCGGAGGTTTTACAGGCTTCGACATCCCGGCCCTGCGTCGGCGTAGCCTATAAACTTGACCAGCGCGTGCTGATGGAATTAATTGCCCAGGGAAGCCTGCCGCCGATCAAAAAACGAGACGCGGGAACGGGTGTCGGTATAGGAACGGTTACTGATGTTTTGCTGGAACCTTTCTGCCGTCTGCTTTCTTTGCTTGACGAGCCTGAAGCCATTCCTGTCCTCGGGCCGCTGATTCAAAGGGAGATACATTACCGGCTTTTGATGAGCGATCAGTCCGATCATCTCAGACAGATTGCAGCAGTAGACGGCCATGGCTACCGTATCGGTAAAGCTATCGACTGGTTAAAAACCAATATTGCGTCACCCTTACGCGTAGAGGAACTGGCAAGTCGGGTGCAAATGAGCACGCCCTCTTTTCACCAACACTTCAGGCAGCTTGCGGGAATGAGCCCGCTCCGGTATCAGAAATGGCTGCGCCTCAATGAAGCCAGGCGACTGATGCTGAATGAACATTACGATGTCACCACAGCAGCCTATGCTGTCGGTTACGAAAGCTTATCCCATTTCAGCCGGGAATATACGCGGATGTTCGGGGAGTCACCCAAGAGGGATATTACTGTGCTGAGAAAGTCAGCTGGTAAGCTTCAATAAATTCTCCACAGCCACAAGTGAAATCGGTAGTGAATTATATTACTTCCGCCCGGGGTGGCCGCTTCGAAATAAAGCTAAGAGGCATTACGGTAGCGTAATATCGAGATAACTTCAGCAAGGGCGGGTGACAGTTGATGACGGCTGGAGTAATAAAGATGATAACCTTACAAAGCGGATTGGTGTTGTTATTGGTGGATTCGGTGTTCTCATGCCGACGAACGACGTGACCGAAAACTTCCCGACAAACCAGCTATGGCGTTGTTCATAAAACTCCTCCGGCACGTTTGTGGCGCTCTCGATCGTCGTTGGGTTCATCAGGCGAACGCACGTCGGCGACACAAGGACCGCACCAGGTCTGCCGGCGCGGTTAACAACATGTTTCGCTTCTGGTTGCGTATCTGCCAGATAATGCTGACTCACTCAATTTTAACCGTTCCCGGCAAAACGCACGCCGCACTTTCTCCGCCCTAAAATGTCCAGGTAACTGCTGCTGCCAGTGCCGCCTCGTTACGTCGTAACACGATCGGGCTTTGATTGGCATGCTCCCCAAGCCAGGTATAGTCAGCGCTCAGAACCGTGCCCCAGTGGGCATCAAATCGGTGACTCCAGATCAGACTGTTGTCTATGCCATAAAATCCCCCCGGTGCTGAATAGCGGCTATAACCTGAACGCTGGCTCTGCTCCGGATTCACGCCATACCAGGTATTCAGGTAACGGTTGTCGCCAAACAGGGCTGCCGTTTGAAAGGCGATCGTGTCCTGATCGGTTTGTACAGGGAGCAACGTCAAGGATGCCTGGTAGCTTACCCCCTGACCGTCCGTTAAAGGCAGCGTCGCTTTGCCTTCAACACTGAGCCACGAAAGCGCCTGCCAGCCAACGGCAAGGGCCGTATTCAGTGAGACGTCAATGTCTCCCATCCCTTTCAGATTATTTGCCCCTGCCCGCCAGTTGGCGTTTTTATCCCTCCTTCCCAGATCGTATCCCAGCGTATGTTCGAAGTACCAGCCGCTGGCGTTCTGCAGGTCATACCCTACCCCTTTCTGCGTATCAATAAAGAAAGCGCCGTTACGACCCTGAAGCACCGGAACCACCTGCCATACCTGCTTGTCTGAACCTGAGTATCGCGGAGCGTAGCGCCCCCCCAGCCCGATAGTGAAAGAGCCGTCATCATTTGCCTGTACACAGGATGTGATGGCCGTCAAAAGCGGTACGGTCATATACAGGGCTTTTTTTATCGCTATCATACTGTTCTCCTCACGGATGCTGGTTTCTCCTGAGGCAGGAGCTGCCACAAAATGTTGGCGCAGTATGATTTGGCAAAATCAATGAATCGTCGGGATAGTGTTAAGAATCGGTCAAGGTGAACGGATGTTGTCCAGAAGAGTGCTGATTATTGAAGATGACGCCGATGCGGCTGGCGTGCTCGAGGCCTATTTACGCCGTGAAAATTACGATGTCGTCATTACAGGAGATGGACTTTCCGGGCTGGATATGGCGCACCGGTGGAAACCCGATCTGATCCTGCTGGATGTGATGCTTCCGGGGCTTAACGGCACCGAAGTCCTGGCTGGCCTGCGTCGTAAAAATGATGTTCCGGTGATCATGGTCACCGCCATGGGAGATACTCCCGATCGTATTGGCGCTCTGCGCTATGGCGCTGATGATTATGTTGTTAAGCCTTACCATCCGGGAGAAGTTGTGGCCCGGGTGCAGGCGGTATTGCGTCGCAGCAATAAAACGGAAACAAAGGAAGAGATCCTTCGCTGGCAATCACTTGAAGTGGATGTTACGGCCATCGTGGCGAGCATTATCGACGGGGACACCACACCGCGGACGTTGGATCTGACCCCAACCGAATTTTCACTACTGACCACGCTTATGCGCTCTCCTTCACGACCTTTTTCCCGCCAGCATTTACTGGAGCACTGTTTGCCGGAAAGTGAAGCCCTGGAGCGTGTGGTGGATACCCATATTTATAACCTGCGTAAAAAACTCGAAGCGGCGGGTATTTCCGGCGTGCTGGTTAACGTTCGCGGCGTAGGCTACAGGTTCAGACAACCATGACAAAAACCCGCTATTCCTCCCTGTGGCGCTGGATTTGCGCACGTATATTAGCGCTGGCCATCGGAAGCGTAATTGTCATAGCGACCTGTATGTGGCTACGTTATGCGGTGCAGAATTACTGGATCATGAGCAGAATGCCGGCATCGGTCAGACAAGAGTTTCTTGCGCTCAGCCAGAACCCGCAGGCGGACCCGGCGCGCTTCCATCAAATCGTCGATACCTGGTGGGGGTTGAGTTATTCAACACCCTCCATCGCCTCGGCAGACTGGGTCACCGTGGCGTTACTGGTCCTGGTCATGATCCCTTTTATTGTGGTGATGGGGTTGAGATATGCCAGGCCACTGGCGCTGCAGTTCAGCCGGTTGCGTGATGCGGCAAAGGACGTCGCCGAAGGGCAATTTGGCCGCCAGGCAGAGCTCATCAGGAATGCGCCGGCTGAAATGGTCAGCTTTGCCAGTGACTTTAATACCATGACGGGGAAACTGGCCCGCTATGAAAAAGAGTTACGTACCTCTCATGTGGCCATGGCGCATGAGCTTCGCTCCCCACTGACTGCCGCTATCGGACGTTTGCAGGGCATGCTGGATGGCGTGTTTGATGCCAGCCCGGAACAACTGGCAATGGTAATGAAACAGCTTCAGCACCTGAATCGCCTGACCGATGAACTTCATCTGCTCTCACTGTCTGATGCCGGGAATCTGGTTCTGGAAAACGAACCCTTTCGTCTGGATGAGCTGCTTAAGGAACGGGTGACATGGATCATGCCCCAGGCTGATGCACATCGTTTTACCATCAGGCTTCATCATTCTCAGGCGTGTCCTTTCAAAGGCGATACGTTCCGTATGGGCCAGGTGTTTACTATCCTTATGGAAAATGCCCTCCGTTACGGGCGTGATGGCGGCTTTCTTGATGTCACGCTGCACTACGCCAGCGGGCAATATTGCCTCGAATTTCGCGATGACGGCCCGGGGGTATCCTCCCGGTTCCTGCCGGAAATGTTCAACCGTTTTAGCCGGGAGGAGCAGTCGCGTGCCCGCCACTCCGGCGGCAGCGGTCTCGGTTTGTCGATTGCTCGCGCGATTTGTCAGGCCCATGGTGGCAGTATCAGCGCGTCGTTACCTGAAACCGGCGGACTCGCAGTCAGCATTTTGTTACCCTGGACGTCGTCTGAGATGGAAAATAGCCGCTCTTGATAATACCTTGACGAAACGTCGAATCTTTCTCGACTAAGCGCGCATTTAATAACGCCGTAACCTATATGGAGCGGCGTTATGTCAGATGAATTTTTACTCTCCCTCCGCCACAGTCTGCACCATTTGTACGACGTGGCGCGCACCCTTTCCTGGCTGCACTTTCTCCCTCTGACCCTTCTTTCGGTAGTGATTTTTCTGCTGCCCGGATGCGGGGACAACCATGGTAATACGACTGATCCTGTGCGAACGGTGCGCTACGTTGTTGTTGGCTCAGCGCAAACCCTTCCCGCGCTGGAAAGAACCGGAGAGATCCATGCGCACGATGAAACGATTCTCAGCTTTCGTACCGGCGGCCGGATAGTGACGCGTAGCGTCGATATTGGCGATCGGGTCAATGCAGGGCAACTGCTGGCCACGCTTGAAAATACAACCAGTCAGAATCAGCTCGATGGCGCACAGGCTGATTATGAAGGAGCCAAAGCCGCTGCTCAGGTTGCTGCACTTAACCTCAACCGAATGCAAAAGCTCATGCCAACAGGCGCGATTGCCCGCACGCAGCTCGATACCGCCCGCGCAGACTGGCTTGTCGCCCGCGCGCGTTTAAAAAACAGCGAGTCCGCATTGCGTAATGCCCGGGAAAGCCTTGGCTGGACGCGTCTGATGGCGCCGCAAAGCGGCGTGATCACCGAAGTAAGCGCCTCTGCGGGTCAGGTGGTCAGTGGTGGTCAGTCGGTGTTGACGCTGGCGACCGGTGAAGCCCGCGATGTGGTGTTTGATATCGCTAAACCCGAGGCGATCCCGCCACAGGAACAGGCTGGCTTGCGAGTTTCCCTCCTCAGCGACCCGTCGGTGCAAGCGTCCGCCGCGGTAAGAGATATTAGCCCGCAGGCCGATCCTCAGACCCGCACATGGCGCGTCAGGGCTACCCTGCAAAACCCACCGCTGGCAATGGCGCTGGGCGCCAGCGTTACCGTCACGTTACCCGCAACGGGTCCGCATGGATACGCCCTTCCCGCTTCAGCGCTGAGCCGCGTCGACGACAAACCGGCGGTTTATGTAATTAACCCACGGTCGCAGGCCCAGCTTCGCGTGGTGGTGCCAGCATACTATACCGCCACCGCGGTTATTATCTCCGGCGGCCTTGAACCAGGCGACCGGGTGATTACCGCCGGCGTGAGTAAATTACGCTCCGGCGAGCCGGTGATTGCCGGGGAGTGCGAATCATGAAACCCGTATTGGATGAGAAATTTAACCTGTCCGCCTGGGCGCTAAATAATCAACAGATGGTCAGTTTCTTCATGCTGCTGATCATGGCTATGGGCGCGTTCTGTTATGAGAACCTGCCACGTAACGAAGATCCGGCGTTTACGATTAAAACGGCCGTTGTTTCTGCGCAATGGCCCGGGGCATCCGTAACGGATACCACCCGACTGCTGACCGATACGCTGGAAAAAAAGCTGCAGGAAACCCCCTGGCTTGATTATCTCGAAAGTGAAACCCGTGCCGGGAGCTCCGTTATTCATGTCAATCTCCGTGACGATACCCCGCCGCAAAAGGTGCCGGATATCTGGTATCAGGTACGTAAGAAAATGCAGGATATTGCCCCGTCGTTGCCAGAAGGCGTTCAGGGCCCCGCCGTCGACGACGAATTTGATGATACGTTCGGTACGATTTATGGATTTATACCTGAGGGCTATACCCTGCGGGAGGTCCGGGACCGTGTTGAGACAATCCGCCGGGAACTCATGTCGTTACCGGATATCGGAAAAACCAGCCTGCTGGGTGAGCAGCAGGAACAGATAGTTCTCTCTTTTTCTCCAGCGCGTCTGGCAAGTATGGGGTTGAACATCCAGCAGGTAGCGGATGCCCTCAGAGCACAAAATGCGGTTGTCCCGGCAGGTATGATCCGCACCGGACAGGAAAATATGGCGATAAAGGTCAGCGGGGAACTGACTTCTGAAGCTAGCTTACGTGCTGTCACGCTGCATATTAACGATCGTTACCTTCCTCTGACGGATATTGCCACCGTTAGCCGGGAAAACGCCGAGCCTCCCCAGCCGGTTTACCGGGTTAACGGCAAACCCGCCATCGGGCTGGCTATCTCGATGGCGCCGACGGGTAATATGCTGCGTTTCGGCGCCGCGCTGAATGCAAAAATGCATGCCATCAGCGTCACGCTGCCGCACGGTATTGAGATGGTCAAGGTTGCCGATCAATCAGCGGTGGTCAGCGATGCCGTAAGCGGGTTTATCCGGGTGCTTATCGAAGCCGTGGCGATCGTCCTGGCCGTTTCGTTTGTCTCGCTGGGTTTACGAGCCGGACTGGTCGTGGCTGCGGCCATCCCACTGGTTCTGGCCATGACCTTTACGGGAATGATGCTGGCAGGAATAGGTCTGCAGCGTATTTCTCTCGGCGCATTGATTATCGCGCTGGGTCTGCTGGTCGATGACGCCATGATCACTGTGGAAACCATGGTCTCTGGTCTGGAAGCCGGGGATTCCCGCCGGCAGGCGGCTACCCGGGCTTTTAAAACGACCGCATTTCCGATGCTGACGGGCACCCTTGTGATGATTGCCGGGTTTATTCCCGTGGGATTTGCTGCGTCCAGCGCCGGTGAATATTGCTTTTCCCTGTTTGCCGTGGTGCTCATCGCCCTGCTCTGCTCATGGGTTGTCGCGATCCTGTTTTCACCGTTAACCGGGACGTGGCTGTTATCTGACAACATCAGACAGAAGGCGAAAGGGCCTGGACGGATGGCCCGCGGATACCAGTGGCTACTGCGCAAGGCGTTGCGTCACCGCGTCGCCACCGTGTGTATTGCTCTCATTGCGCTTGGTCTGTCCGTTTACGGAACAACCTTTATGCAGGGGGAGTTTTTCCCCGCCTCCGACAGGCCTGAATTGCTGGTCAGCCTGACGCTACCGGCCAATGCCTCGCAGTCGGAAACGCAAAATAGGGCTGAACAGCTGGAGAAGGCCCTGACAGGCAACCGCAACGTTGAGCGCTTTTCGACATACGTTGGGTCGGGAGCGATTCGTTTTTACCTGCCTATGGATGTGCTTCTGGCAAATGAAAATATCGCCCAGATGGTGGTGGTGGCTAAAGATCTTAAAGCGCGGGATCGTCTTCATCGACAGTTAAACAGGATACTGGCTACGCGCTTTAGCGACATCATCACTCGCGTATCGCCCCTGGAACTTGGGCCCCCCGTCGGCTGGCCAGTCAAATACCGGGTGAGTGGGCCAGATTATCTGAAGATCAGGTCGATCGCGAACCGCCTGAGCGATGTCATTGGCCGGTCACCCTCCTCCCGCGAGGTTAATCAGACGGCAGGCGAACCGGAGAGAGTCATTACCCTCAAGGTCAATCAGACCGCCGCCCGGGCTGCGGGCGTGTCGTCAGAAAGTCTGGCCCGGATGCTCAATACCGTCTGGTCCGGCAGTATAGTCACGTCGGTTCGCGATAATGACCGCCTTGTCGATGTGGTGCTCCGGGCCAGGGACAAGGAGCGTCTTAACCTCGCCACCTTCTCTTTGCTGACTATTCAGGGGAATGACGGTAAAAAAATCCCCCTCAGCGCCTTTGCCACGCCAGTCTGGGGCGTGGATGATCCGGTTATCTGGCGTCGACAGCGTTTGCCTTTCATCACCGTGCAAACTGACCTCGCCCCGGGACTTCGCGCCGAAGCAGTATCCGCAGCGTTGCGACCAGCGGTAGACAGGTTGCGCGCGGAACTGCCTGAAGGCTACAGCATTGAAGAAGGGGGCGCGGTTGCTGAATCTGAAAAAGGTAATAGTTCGGTCTATGCGGTTCTGCCGGTGACACTGGTCATCATGCTCTTGCTGTTGATGCTCCAGTTGCGCAACTATTCCCATATGGTGTTGGCTATAGTGATGGCCCCGTTTGGTTTACCGGGTATCGTGCTGGCTATGTTACCTGGCGGAACACCAATGGGATTTGTCGCTCTGCTTGGCGTGATTGCGCTCGCTGGCATGATCATTCGTAACGCCGTCATACTGATTAGCGAGGTTGACAGCAATCTTGCTCAGGGGATGGCAAGCGATGCCGCCATTATTGCGGCCGCAGAGCATCGTGCGCGCCCCATCTGCCTGACTGCCTGTGCAGCCATTCTGGGAATGATCCCCATTTCTCATCAGGTATTCTGGGGACCGATGGCCTATGCGATTATCGGGGGACTACTGGTTGCCACGCTGGTTACACTGACCGTTTTACCTGCATCGTTTAGCCTGTTGCTACAGCTGAGAATGACTTCCTCCGGCGTGATTCATGAAAAATGAGTGGCGTGCCGTCGTATCCTCGTCTCAGGGGGCTGCCAGGTTATTCGCCAGAAGAGAAAGCACTTGCGCCATCCTGTCATCCACCTGCTGCGACGCCCGGATAACAGGAAACCTGACAATGACAATCACAATGCGATGCGGTCTAGCCCGTCCTTCAGGCGCAGGGTCGCGAGCTACAGCGCAGCACGTGATAATAGAACAAAATTTTACTGCTTCTTCGGCAACAGAGAGCGAGGAGAAATGCCAAAGGCTTTGCGGAAGGCGTGGCTGAAATGAGAAAAATCAGAGAAGCCGAAATCCAGCGCCGCCTGGGACACGCTATTGACACGTCCTCGTTCGATAGCCTCTCGGCTCGCCAGCAGCCTCTCCTGCCAAATCACTGCCATCGGCGTTTTTTTGTGGCGGGCGAAAGCACGCGTGACGGTGCGAACGGAAACGTGGTGCGCCCGTGCCAGGCTTTCGATGTTCAAATCTGGATCGACAAATTGCCGCCGGATGTAGTTCATCATCCGCGAATACAGATCGCGCTCAACACCAACGTTGTTCAGGTCCTGTAACTCCAGGCTCAGCACCAGTAGATCCAGCAACGTCCGGGAGAAGCGGCCAGAGATATCCGGAGTGTCCAGGCAGGCGGGCATCGTTGCCGCCTGACGCAGCATTTCGCGCAAGGGGATCACCCCCGGGCGGCGGTCGTCGAGCACCGTCGCGGTGAGGTGTTCGACCCCAGGTAAATGACAGCTCAGCAAATGGCGGGGTATCCGCACCAGATGATTATCGCGCCCGCCAAGACTGAAGCGGAATGTCTGGGCGGCATCGTAGAGCACCAGACTGTCCGCTGCCAGCGTCGCCTTGCGTCCCCCCTGTTCAAGCTGACCGTATCCATCCTGCATATACCCCAACCACAGATCGTCGTCGGGGCCTTGGCGCAAAAAACGGGCCGTGCGATCCCAACTGTGTAGCGGCGCGGACAGTGAACACATATCCACCAGACCCACTCCACGTACCGTAAGCCGTGCATCAAAGTCGACCCCAGCCAGAGGGGCGCTGGCGGCTGGAATACAGTGACGTAACACTACGTCGTTCCAGTACTCGAAGCGGCGCGACTCGGTTACGCCAACGGTTGAATAGTGGAGACTGCCCGCAGACTGCATGCTATTCATCATCATTCACCTCGCGCCGGGTATTCCGCCAAAACGACAGAAACGATTTCGCAGACAGCAACTCTCATGCCAACGAGCTAATACACCCTCTTTCAGTTTCGCCGATCGGCGCTAAGTTCCCGGGAAATAACACTGAAAATCCGCGCCCCTCTTTTCTGCTGGCATATAGGGCGTTGAATAGCAGTACGACAAAATCTGGAATCGCACCCTAAACGTGCGAAGCCTGCACTATGGCGGACCATCACACGACGGGGCTGCCCGCAACCGAATGTCCCTTCCAGCCAAACGACTGTCCTGCTGAAGCAAGTACGCCGCAAATTTCTCCCTAGTATCAGTAAGCGTAAGGTCTTCAGGCCACACCGTGCTCCGGACATAACACGACATCAGACAAGAGGGGGAACGTCATGACTTTCAGCAACGCTACGTTTCGCATCAGCCTGGCCGCCTGCACACTGTGGCTGGCAACCGGCCCGGCCCATGCGGTCGATCTCAATTCGCAGGATTTGATTCCAGCCCCTGCCGGCACCGATGCCATTCTGGGATATTTCACCTACGCGACGAGAGATAGCTTCACCCCGACCGGGGGCGGTGAAATTAAGCAAGAGACCGGGCTCGACTCCTTCGTCAGCATCTTTCGTTACGTTCACTACATGGACGTCGGTGGCTTTACGGTTGCGCCGCAAGTGCTGCTGCCTTACGGACGCCTCTACAATGGCTCACTAAACGGCGTTCGACTTGATTCAGCCAGCGGCCTGGGCGACCCCATCCTTGCCGCGCCGGTCTGGCTGGTCAACAACCCCAGTACAACCTTCGCCATTGTGCCTTACCTGTACCTCCCCGCGGGCTCCTACGACGCCGGACGCACGCTAAACGTTGGTGAAAATCGCTGGAAGTTCGATCTGCAGCTCGGCGGCGTGCAGCAGCTGGGTAACGGTTTCGCCACCCAACTGTCCGCAGATGTGATGTGGTATGGCGTCAACGACGACGCCTCGGGCATCGGCACCGGTCGACTTAAGCAGGACAACACCTATCAGTTTCAGGGCTGGGTGAACTGGACGCCGCCCGCCGATAAGAGCTGGACCCTGGCCGCCGGTTATTCCCAGTACTGGGGCGGCAAACAGCAGCTTGACGGTATTGAGAACGGACAGGCGACGCGCGTCGATCAGGTACGGCTGGAATTATCGAAATTCATCACCCCCACGGTACAGGTACAGGGTCTGCTCCAGCGCGACCTCAACGTCGATGGCGGTTTTAAGGAAGATCTGCATACCACCCTGCGCGTGATGAAACTGTTCTGATGCGAATCGGCACAGAGACATCCCCAGACTCACTACTCACCCGCAACGGAGAAATCCATCATGACCGATCAGCAGCAAAAACCCACACTCTATGAACGTCTCGGCGGTTATGACGCCGTTTACGCTTTCGCAGGGGAAGTGTTGAAGACCTGTATGAAGCATCCCGATATCGGCCATATCTGGGCGCACGTATCCGAATCGTCGTTCCAGAAAGAGCATATCAACTTTGTCGATTTTCTGTGCAAATACTGGGGCGGCAACACGGTCTACCGGGGACGAGATATGGTGACCGCGCACCGCGGAATGGGGCTGACCGAAGTGCACTGGAAAGCCGTATTCGAGGCTATTAATGAATGCTACGAGAACTTCAACGTTCCGCAGGATATTCGTGAAGAGGTCACCGCATTCCTGACCCAGTTCAAACCCGCCGTCATCGGTAGCCCTTCATACCGGGATGTGGTACTCGCCCACCCTGACATGGACGTCACCAAGGGGATGAAAAGCGTCGGCATCCACTGGCCGAAAACAGATAAACCGTCTTAACCGAGGGCGGACATCCGCGCAACAGGCGGGTGTCCGTCTCAGCCAAATGACTGACCTGCACAACCATGTATTGATGACATTTCGGGCTTATGTTGAAGACAGGTTGCATTGGCAAACATCGTACAAAGGGAACTCCATGGCTATTGAACGTCCTACTATTGAACAACTGCAAGCGCTCGCCAGTCGGCTAAACATACGATTGACGCCTGCACAAGCCGAAGAATATCTGGCGCTGATGCAGGCCAATTTCGACGCCTATGATCTCATCGACGCCCTGCCCGACGAGATCCCCCCGGTGCACTACCCGCGCGCCGCCGGCTATCGCCCTGAAGGCGAGGAAAATCCGCTCAATGCCTGGTATTACAAGACCGAGGTGACAGGTGCAGCAACCGGTAAGCTGGCTGGCCGCACCGTGGTGCTCAAAGACAACATCGCGCTGGCTGGCGTACCGATGATGAACGGAGCCTCGACGCTTGAAGGCTTCGTCCCTGTCTACGACGCCACCGTTGCCACCCGACTGCTGGATGCCGGCGCGACTATTCTTGGCAAGGCGACCTGCGAGCACTTCTGCTTGTCGGGAGGCAGTCACACCTCCGATCCGGCGCCAGTACATAACCCATTGCGCCGCGGCTACTCGGCTGGTGGCTCATCTTCTGGGAGCGCCGCTTTGGTCGCTTCCGGAGAAGTTGATTTGGCGATGGGCGGCGATCAAGGAGGCTCTGCGCGTATTCCCGCCGCATGGTGCGGCCTCTATGGGCTGAAACCGACCCACGGTCTGGTGCCTTATACCGGCATCATGCCGATCGAAGCCACTTTCGACCATACCGGGCCGATGACTCGCAGCGTAAAAGACAACGCCTTAGTCCTTGAGGTCATTGCCGGCGCGGACGGATTGGACCCGCGTCAGTATGCCCCCAAAGTAGAAGCTTATACCGAGGCTCTGGGTAAGGGAGCACATGGCTTAAAGATCGGCATTATGGCCGAAGGTTTTCAGTTGCCGAATCTGGATGCGCGAGTCGCGGAGAAAGTTCGCGCTGCCGTCGCCCGTCTGCAGGATCTGGGTGCTACGGTCGGCGAGATTTCGGTACCGGAGCATAGCCTGGCGGGTGCGCTCTGGTCCCCTATCGGCTGCGAGGGGCTGACCGCGCAGATGATGCATGGCAACGGCATGGGCTTTAACTGGAAAGGACAATATGACGTGGCGCTGCTGGACAAGCACGCCCGGTGGCGTGAGGACGCCGACGCGCTTTCCCCATCGCTGAAGATATGCATGTTCGTCGGCCAGTACGGGCTGGAACGCTACCATGGCCGCTACTATGCCAAGGCGCAGAATATCGCGCGTCGCGCGCGTGCGGGCTATGACCGGGCGCTGGCGGACTTCGACCTGCTGGTGATGCCCACTGTACCGCTTGTCGCACAGCCATTACCGAAACCTGACTGCTCCATTACCGAATATATCTCCCGCGCATTTGAGATGATCGGCAATACCGCACCGCAGGATATTACCGGCCATCCGGCAATGACTCTCCCTTGTGGGCTGGTCGACGGCTTACCGGTAGGAATGATGTTGGTAGGACGCCACTTCGCCGAAAGCACCCTTTATCAGGCCGCCGCCGCATTTGAAGCTTCCGGCGACTGGCGGATGTTTTAACTCTTAACCATCGGGAACCATAAAATGAGCCATCAACACGACCACGACCATACTGAACCACCTGCGGACATCGAGCTACGTGTCCGGGCGCTGGAATCCCTGCTACAGGAGAAAGGACTGATTGACCCGGCGGCACTGGATGAACTGATTGACACGTACGAGCACAAGGTCGGCCCTCGTAACGGCGCGCAAGTGGTCGCTAAAGCGTGGAGTGATCCGGAGTATAAACGTCGGCTGCTGGAGGACGCCACAGCCGCCATCGCCGAGCTGGGTTTCTCCGGCGTGCAGGGTGAAGACATGCTGGTAGTGGAGAACACGGCGGACGTGCACAACGTGACCGTCTGTACATTATGTTCCTGCTACCCCTGGCCGGTGCTGGGTCTTCCGCCGGTCTGGTACAAATCGGCCCCCTATCGCTCGCGTATCGTTATCGACCCGCGCGGCGTTCTTGCCGAATTCGGGGTAACCATACCCGAAAGTAAAGAGGTGCGCGTCTGGGACAGCAGCGCGGAACTGCGCTATCTGGTCCTGCCAGAACGTCCGGCGGGTACCGACGGCTGGAGCGAAGCGCAGCTGATTGAACTGGTCACCCGCGATTCAATGATCGGCACTGGGCTGGTCGCCGCGCCATAATAAAAGGAGAAAACCATGAATGGGATACATGATCTGGGCGGTATGCACGGCCTCGGCCCGATCCTCAACGAGGAAAATGAGCCGTATTTCCGCCATGAATGGGAGCGCCGGGTATTTCCGCTGTTCGCCTCGCTGTTCGTCGGCGGACATTTCAATGTGGATGAATTCCGCCACGCCATTGAACGCATGGATCCAGCCCACTACCTGGAGGCAAGCTACTATGAGCACTGGTTGCACGCATTTGAAACGCTGCTGATGGAAAAAGGGGTGATCACCGCCGATGAACTCTGGGGTGGCTCGCCCCCTGCTCCCTGCGCGCCAGGCACGCCGGTGCTGACGCAGGACATCGTCGCGGCGGTTGTCAGTACCGGTGCCTCCGCGCGCGTCAGTCACGATGTTGCTCCCCGCTTTAAGGCCGGAGACCTGGTTCGGGCAAAAAACATTAACCCAACCACCCACACCCGCCTGCCGCGTTACGTGCGTGGGAAAATCGGCCGTATTGAGACCGATCACGGCGTATTCATCACGCCAGACACTGCTGCGCACGGTCTGGGCGAACATCCTCAGCACGTCTACAGCGTAAGCTTCAGCGCACTGGAACTGTGGGGCACGCCGCGCTCGGACAAAGTCTACATCGATCTGTGGGACGACTATCTGGAGGAAGCATGAGCCTTGCGACACAGCGTGATTACGCCGCCGTCGGGTTACCCCGCGACGAGGAGGGGCCTGTGTTTGATAAGCCCTGGCAGGCGAAAGCATTCTCCCTGATCGTCCATCTGCACCGGGCGGGGCTGTTCCCTTGGGCAGAATGGGTTCGGACGTTCAGCGAAGCGATCAAGGCTGCTCCGGCGCAGCCCGGCGAAAGCGTGAACGATGCCTACTATCGCCAGTGGGCGACAGCAATGGAGAACATGATCACCGCCCTCCACCTGACCGCGCCGGATGACATTGCCCGACGGACACAGGAATGGCGACTGGCGTATATAAACACGCCGCATGGTCAGCCGATCGTCCTGGCCAATGCCAGCTGTCCGCCAGCGCATAACCACCACTCGCTTCCACTCGGCGTTCCGGTCACGGTTAGCCCGGCACAATCTTCCATCAGCAAAATCAACAACGGAGTTACATCATGAGCGATATCACCCTTACCACCAACGCCCCGGCCACTCCGATACCGGTCGCGGCGCTGTTGCCCTGGGCACTGTTCACCACCCTGCTGGCGCTTTTAGCGATCTATTTCGTCGGTGCGGAACAAGGCGCGACGTCGATGTTTTCCGGCACCCAGGTGCATGAATTCTTCCACGACGCACGCCATCTGCTGGGTTTTCCCTGCCACTGAGGAGGCGGACATGATTGGGAAACTATTATTCAAGGGGATGATAGCAGGCATTCTGGCTGGACTGGTGGCATTTGCCTTTGCACACCATTTCGGCGAGCCGCAGGTCGATCGTGCTATTGGGATTGAAGACAGTCTGGCCGCTCATACACACCAACACAGCGCGTCGGCTGATGGCGGTGAAGAAGAGGTGTTTAGCCGTCAAACCCAGTCCGGGATCGGGCTAATGGCCGGTATGGTGCTGTTCGGCGCAGCGCTGGGCGGCAGTCTGGCACTGAGCTGGGCCTTTAGCTATCAGCGCTTCGGACCATCGAACCCGCGTCTGTTAGCGTTATGCCTGGCGCTGGTCGGCTTTCTGGTCATGAGCCTGATGCCTGGTCTGAAATACCCACCCAATCCGCCTGCAGTCGGTAACCCGGATACCATCGGCTATCGTACCGAACTGTACTTCGTCATGATGTTGCTTTCCATCGGCATTGTCATCGCGGCCGCGTGGTTATCACATCAGCTAATACCGCGCCTTGGCAGAGGAAATGCGATGATGTGGGCAATGCTGTTCGCTATGGCGCTGATGCTCATGGTTTGTGCCCTGATGCCGACAGTGAACGAAGTGCCCGAACACTTCCCGGCGGACCTCCTATGGCGTTTCCGTATTAGCTCCTTCGGCACGCACCTGGTGCTCTGGAGCGTCATCGGTGTGGCGTTCGGTGCCTTAGCCGAACGTACGCCGGCGACACGTGCGCAACGCCCAGCCTTCCGCCGCGGCTAACATCATGAGAGCGTCGCTAACGCTGATTTGTCAGGGAGAAACGGCAGCGTCCAGTGGTTCACATTTCCCCTGTGATGCCCCTCTGAAGGCACGGGAATGGCAACGGGCGCGTCAGTTACAAAGCCGTGTCGCCCGTTGTCACCGCGTCTGGATCTCCCCGGAGACCGCCGCCCGACAAACTGCCGCAGCGCTCTCTTTACCGGGGACCCCGGTAATGGAGCTGGCGGAGCCCGACTACGGCATCTGGGCCGGTCGGCCATTACGTGAGGTGATGACGCAAGACGCCGACGCTTTCCTGGCCTGGCTGGAGGGTGAAGCGCCGCCGGGCGGAGAATCACGTGTTCAGCTGTTGGCGCGCTGTGGCCGCTGGCTGACAAAACACGTCGATATTCAAGGACGACACTGTGTAATTGCGTCTGCCTCCACTATCCGTGCCATGATCCTCGCCGTTCTCGGCGCCCCACTTCACTCATTTGCACGTATTGACGTCCACTCGCTCAGCATCACCGAGTTGCGCAGTGACGGACGGCGCTGGAATTATTGTTTATTAAGAGATGACATAAATGGCTAATGCTCGACGGTGTCCCGCTGAAGCCATCAGCAAGTAAGCGCCTTTGGCCATGGATGGCTCCATCTACTTGTCCTGCATCGCTAAACCCAATGCCATAGGACCGCTCAGCCCCCTTCACGACCGGTCCTGCGCAAAAAAGTAAACCTTCCCTGACCATGATTATTTATACTCAGAAAACAGGTCATTAAGAAAGGAAGCCACGCGTTGAAATGGGTAACCTGGTTAAAACGTATCGTGTTGTCCCTGCTGCTGTTGATTGTTGGCGCTCTGGGACTACGCGTTTATGACATTCAGCGCGGGCCCGATCTGCAGCTCTGGCATACCTGGGTTCCGCATGAAATGGGCGCGGATGAAATCGACAATGCTGACTGGAACGATTACCTCCAAAAAGAGAATGCGCTCTTCGGTGAGGTAAAACGCCAGGTTTCCGATAAGCTGGACGCTGAACAGCAAACCGAACTGAATCGTTACTACAGTCACAGCCCCATCTATCCGGAATCGTTTCCCACCAACTGGAATCGGTCATACATTATGATGCCGGATGGCAAACCGAGAGGCGCTGTGGTGTTGCTGCATGGTCTGACGGATACACCCTACAGTCTGCGGCATATCGCCGAAAATTACCGGCAACAGGGTTATGTCGCCATCGGTATCAGGTTACCGGGCCACGGGACGGTACCCGCCGGGCTGACCGACGTGGACTGGCAGGACTGGCTGGCCGCCACGCGCCTGGCGGTGAGAGAAGCGAAACGACTGACGGGTCATGATGCGCCCCTGCATATCGTCGGATTTTCCAACGGCGGCGCGCTGGCAATGAAGTATTCGCTGGACGCGCTGGATAATGCCGGACTGGCAAAACCCCAGCGGGTGATCCTGATTTCTCCGATGATCGGTATTACCCGCTTCGCGCGCTTTTCCGGCCTCGCGGGCTGGCCCGCGTTTCTTCCCGCCTTCTCGAAAGCCGCATGGTTAAACATCATGCCTGAGTTTAATCCGTTCAAATATAACTCCTTCCCGACGAACGCCGCCCGTCAGTCGTTTCTGCTGACCAAAGCGCTGCAAAAGCAGATAGTGACGGATTCGAGAAATCATAGGCTTAACAGCTTACCGCCGGTATTGACCTTTCAGTCCGTTGTGGATTCAACGGTCAGTACGCGGGCGATCGTGACGGCGCTGTATAACCGCTTGCCGGATAATGGCAGTGAAATTGTCCTGTTCGATTTAAATCATGCGGTCAGGTTTAATTCATTATTACGCCGGACGTCTTACACCGCGCTGGCGCGGTTGCTGCCCGCGGCGCCGCGGGCTTATCAAACCACGATCATCACTAACGCCAATTCCGCCAGTACAGAGATGGAAATTCGCACCACCCGCGCCGGGAAAACAGACACCACGGTGGAAAAGCTGCAGGGAATGCACTATTTACCGGACGTCTACTCTCTTTCTCATGTCGCGCTCCCCTTCCCCTTGAGCGATTCGCTGTACGGGCGCTATCCCCATCCGCTGAATCAATACGGGATCAGCCTTGGCACGTTTGCAGCTCGCGGTGAGCGTTCTGTGCTGGTTGTGGGTCTGGACTCGCTGATGCGCCAGTCTTCCAATCCGTTCTTTCCCTATATGATCAAGCGCATTGACGAAGGGATCGACACTCGCCCGGCGCTCTCCGGAAAATAACTCCCCTCTGGATAAGTGGCCGCCGAGGCCACTTTTTCCTGAGGGTGCTACACTATGCTTTCGCCGACGTCGACAGCCACTGATATATCGAGGACAGGTCCTGCCCGGCAAATCCCGCATCCGCCGCCTGCTGCCACAGTTCGGCGATGTTATCCAGTCCCGGCATGGTGTGCGGCTCGGACAGGGACAAGGCCAGCCGGGCATCTTTCAGCGCATGCGCCAGCTGCATCTGCGGCGCGAATTGCTCATTGGCGATGGCGTCCAGTTTGACTTTGACATAGGGCGCCGCCAGCGGGCCGCCCTCCAGGGCGCTCCACAGCTGGTCGGGGGTAAAGCCCAGCGTCTTCGCCAGCTGTGCGCTTTCCGCGATGCCCTGCATCATCGCAATCAGCCAGGCATTGAGGACCAGCTTCATTTTCTGGCTGTTGCCCGCCTCGCCAAACCACTGCGTCCCACGTGAGATAGCGGCAAATACCTGTTCCGCCGGGCTACACTTTTCACGATCTCCGCTGGCGAGCACCAGGATCTGCGCCTTCTCCGCCGGGGCTTTGGTCCCTGAAACCGGGGCATCGACGAAGGTCATCGCCGGCTGACGCTCCCGCAACAAAGCGATAGCCTCCTGGGTCTCCGCCAGGCCGATGGTGCCCATCTGGCAATAGATCGCCTGCGGCTGACAGGCAGGCGCTATTTGCGCCAGTACCTGCAGGGTAGCCTGACCATCGGCGAGCATACTGATGATCACCTCGGCATCGGCCACCGCCTGCTGCGGCGTGGCGTGCAGGGATAATCCCTGCGCCTGTAAATCCTCGCCGCGCGCTGGCGAACGGTTCCAGCCCGCGACGGTAAAGCCCTTCTTCAGCAGATTGCTGGCAAAAGCGTGTCCCATGGCGCCGAGTCCCAGCACCGCGACTTTTGGTAATGTACTCATCTTGTCTGTCCTGATTCGCGTGTTAATAAATGGCGGACGTCTACTATCGCATCTCTGGCACGGATGTCAGTAGCAATAACCGCCATATAAAGTGACACTGTCACTATATGATAGCCACGTTTATCGCGGCTCAGGGCTGGCGGAGCCACTCCAGCAAGCGGCGCATCGCTGGCGACAGGCGTTCGTCATCCTGATAGCACAGGCACAGCCGACGCAGCGCCCAGCGATCCTGCAATGTGATAACGGCGAACCGGTAGCGAGGCAGGTAGCGTTCAGCAATAACGCGCGGCAGGATCGCCGCGCCGGCGCCGTGAGCCACCATCTCGCAAAGCCCTTCAAAATGGCTCATCCTGATACGGACGTTCAGCGCCTGGCCGAGTCCGGCGGCCTGCTCTTCGATATGCTGCTGCAGCGCGCTGGTCTGATAGAGCGCGACCAGCGGCTCATGGATGATCGTTGCGAAAGCCACCTCGGCGGCGTCACTCAAGGCATGGGCCGGCGGCACGATCAGCACCAGGGGATCCTCCGCGACGGGCTCCAGGCGCAACGGCCCGGGGTCGACCGCATCGGACACCACCCCGACCTGCGCCACGCCAGCCAGAATGCTGCTGACAATATCTGCGCTGGTGCGCTCTTCGGTGTCGATCTGTATCCCGGGATGCGCGGCCATCCACGTGGCGAGCTTGCCTGGCAGAAAAGCCGACATCGCCGAGGTATTGGCAAACAGGCGCAGCGTGCCCTGCTGACCGCGGGCGAAGGCGTGCATCGCCTGGCGCAGACGCCGCTGCTGCTCTAACAACGGACGCGCATGGCGCGCCAGCACCTCCCCGGCCTCGGTCGTTGTCACCCCCCGGGCATGACGGTGCAGCAGCGGCACACCGACCTCCGCCTCCATTTTTCGCAGCCTTTCGCTGGCGGAGGCCAGCGCCAGATGGGCCGCCGCCGCCCCGCCGGTAATGCTGCCGCTATCCACGATGGCGATAAACAGTCGCAGATCGGCGAGATCCAGTCGCATAAGCCCTCCTTTCCCTTCGGTTTTACCGTAGCATGCGGGCAACATACCGCATTGTCTACCCGGCGACCAGCTGTTTCAATGCCCTTCTCTGAGCCGATAAGTGAGCCATGATGTTTGATCTTCACACTCTCTGTTTACTGCTGATCTTTATCGCCGCCGGGCTGGTCAAAGGGGTGACCGGCATGGGACTGCCCACCGTGGCGATGGGCCTGCTTGGCCTTCTGATGCCGCCACCGGCCGCGGCGGCCCTGCTGGTGCTCCCCTCGCTGTTAACCAATCTCTGGCAACTGCTGGCAGGCCCCGCGCTAGCGCAGATTGTGCGTCGCCTCTGGTTAATGATGACCGGGATGATTATCGGCACGCTGGCGGGATCGTCACTGCTCATCCACCTGAACCCGCGGTGGTCGTCGCTGGCGCTGGGCGTCGTGCTGATAGCTTATGCCGGATACGCGCTCCGTGGTCCGGCGGTGCAGGTTTCCGCCCGCGTGGAAAAGCGCCTGTCGCCGCTGATGGGCGGACTGACCGGACTGATCACCGGGGCGACCGGGGTATTCGTTATTCCGGCGGTGCCCTGGCTGCAGGCGCTGGGCTTTCGTCGCGACGAGCTGGTCCAGGCCCTGGGACTGTCGTTCACCCTCTCCACTCTGGCGATGGCGGCCGGCCTCTCCCTGCACGCAGGCTGGCGCGCAGAGTCGCTGCTGCTGTCGACGCTGGCGCTGTTGCCCGCGCTGCTCGGCATGTGGCTGGGACAGCGGATCCGCTCGCGTCTCAGCCCGCAGCGCTTTCGTCAGGGCTTTCTGTTGTTCCTGCTGGCGCTGGGGCTGGAACTTGTCCTCCGGGGGCTGCTGGGGGGATCGGCCTAGCGGCGGGTAATGTGCTTCACATTGTATTTACTGGTGTTCTGGTAGATCTCTGAGAAATCAACGATCGTCCGGTTCTGGGCGTAGCTGACAGACTGCACCCGTAGCAGGAGACTGTTAGGCGCCACCTGCAGCAGCTCCGCCTGCTCGCGGGTCGCCAGCACCGGCGTATAGCTGCGGTGGCTCTCGATAATGGTGATATGGCACTCTTTTTTGAAATAGTTGAACTTAGACTGCTCAAGGTTACCCACGCTGAGCCACGGAAAAGCGGCGTACGGAATGTAGCTGTTCTCCACCAGGATCGGGACCTCATCAATCAGGCGCAGCCGCCTGACGTAGTAGACTTTCTCTCCCGGCTGGATCTTTAACTGCTGGGCAATGGCCGGCGGGGCGTCAAGCAAGGTGAACTCAATGACCTTATTACGGTAGTTGGTGACCCCCACCACCTGCATCTGGTAGTTAAACCCCTCCAGCTCGCCGCCATGATAGTTACTCTTACGCACAATGCAGGTTCCGCTGCCGTGCCGTCGGGCGATCAGCTTTTCCTCCTCCAGTAGCGCCAGCGCTTTGCGCAGCGTCATCACCGAGACCTGCAGCTCCGCAGCGAGCGCTTTTTCGCTGGGCAGCATATCCCCGACGGCGTAGTCGTCGCTGTTGATACGGGCCTTCAGTTCGGTGGCAATCTTTTTATAAATCACTTTTAGATGTCTCGTTGAGATGGAGGGTGTGGGAAAGAACGATAAATAACGCATTGTATTTACAGATAATAGTTAACTTTTACGCGAGAGATAAGACGTTAACTCATCTATAAAAATGGTTATATTTATATATCTCTCCTGCAACAATATATATGACTTTCGTCACAGATGGCCTTTTTCCTGCTCGGGATCCCGGTGGTCTGCTCCTAGTCTGATAAGCCTATTGATCAGGTGATGACAGCGGGCTATGAAGACGAGAGGACAACCATGATTGGCGTAAAAAAGCTTCAGGACTTTTCCAAGGCGATGATCGGGCCGGTGCTGTATCTGCCGGCTATCGGCCTGTTGATCGCCCTGTTCAGCATGACCACCAACCGGCTGTGGGTGGATGAAAGCAGCGGGATCTATCTGTTAGGGAAATTCGTCTCCAGCATGCTCTGGGCGCTGATGAACAATCTCGGGTTTCTGTTCTGCCTCGGGCTGGCAAGCGGTCTGGCGAAAACCCGCAAAGCCGAAGCCGCTTTCGTGGCGGCCATGACCTGGCTGGTCTACCTGGCGGCGAACAACAGCTGGCTGACCCTGACCCATCGCCTGGCGACCGGGGCCACCAACGCGCAACTGTATGGCAGCGGACAAACCTACATCTTCGGTTTTCAGGTTATCGATATGGGCGTGTTCCTCGGTATTATCCTTGGCTGCGCTGTCGCCTTTGTTCACAATCGCGTGATCGGCATCGAATTTCGCGGCGCGCTGTCGATCTACGGCAACAGCAAGCTGGTGCTGATCGTGATGCTGCCGCTGGTGGGCCTGTTTGCTATCGCCACCGTCTATCTCTGGCCGGTGGTGGAGCTGGGCATCTCGGCGCTGACCGGCTTTATGAAATCGTTTGGCGCCATCGGGGTCTTCCTGTACGGCTTCCTCAACCGGTTCCTGATCCCCACCGGGCTGCATCATCTGATCTGGTCGCCGTTCGTCTTTACCTCTATCGGCGGTCAGCTGCTGATTGATGGCCAGACCGTCATTGGCGCCAAGCCTATTTTCCTCGCCGAAATCGCCCGTCATCCCGTTGACGCGCTCAGTGATTCCGCCCGCTTTTTAACCTATGGGATGGTGAAGATTTTTGGCACCGCCGGGATGGCGCTCGCCTTCTACCGCACGGCGAAACCGGAGAATAAACAGCGACTCAAAGTCACGCTGATCCCCTTAATTGTCACCTCAGTGCTGGTGGGGATCACCGAACCGTTTGAGTTTCTCTTTATCTTCACCGCCCCGCTGCTGTGGCTTATCTACTCCCTGCTGGACGGTTTCTTCCAGATGCTGGCCTGGCTGCTTCACGTGCGGGTCTGCGCCACAAACGGTCTTATCGATTTTGTCGTCTATAACCTGCCCGCCGGCGCCAGCGTGACGCGCTGGCCGGTATTTGTCCTGCTCGGCCTGCTGGAAACCGCCACCATGTACCTGGTCGGCACCTTCTGCATTACCCGCCTGCGAATGCTTACCCCGGGGCGCGAAGCCGCTGCCGATGCGGCGTCTTCCCCACAGACGGATCAGGCGCATGGCGATTCAGACAGAGGCGCGCTGGTGATTGCGGGGCTGGGCGGTAAAGAGAATGTTTGTACGGTGGAAAACTGTTTTACCCGTCTGCGGGTCGATGTGCGCGACCCTGCTCTCATCCAGCAGACGCTGTTGAAAGAGAGCGGCGGGAGCAGCGTGCTGATTAAAGGCAATCATGTCCAGGTGATCTATGGCCTGGGGGTTAACAAAATTCGAACGGCGGTCAACGCCAGTCTGGGTGTAACTGAATAACGAGGTGGTAAATGAAAGATAACTTTGTGGTCACGATTGCCGGCGGCGGGAGTACCTACACGCCAGGGATTGTCATGATGCTGCTGGAAAATATGGCGCGCTTTCCCCTGCGGGAGATCCGTCTGTACGATAACCATCACGAACGTCAGAAGACCATCGGCGACGCCTGCGCCATTCTGGTGGCTGAACGCTTCCCGCAGGTGAAGTTCAGCTATACCACCGATCCGCAGGCGGCCTTCACCGACGTTGATTTTGTGATGGCGCATATTCGCGTTGGCCTGTATGAGATGCGGGAAAAGGATGAAAAGATCCCGCTGAAATATGGCGTGCCGGGCCAGGAAACCTGTGGGCCGGGGGGGATCGCCTACGGTATGCGCTCGATTGCCGGCGTACTGGAGCTGGTCGATTATATGCAGCAGTACGCCCCGGGGGCGTGGATGCTCAACTACTCCAACCCGGCGGCCATCGTCGCGGAAGCGACCCGTCGCCTGCGTCCCGACGCGCGCATTATCAACATCTGCGATATGCCGGTGGCCATCGAGGGGCTGTTTGCCGACATCCTCGGTCTGCCGTCCCGCAAGGCACTGAACGTCCGCTACTATGGCCTGAATCATTTTGGCTGGTGGACCAGCATCACCGATAAAGCCGGTAACGATCTGATGCCGGCGCTGAAGCGTCACGTGGCGGAGCAGGGTTACAGTAGCCCAAAAGAGGATTTTCAGCATAAGGCGCCGAGCTGGATCGAGACCTTTAAAAAGGTGAAGGATGTGTTTGCCCTTGATCCCCTGACCCTGCCTAACACTTACCTGAAATACTACCTCTACCCTGACTACGAGGTGGCGCACTCTGACCCGGACTTTACGCGGGCCAACGAGGTGATGGCCGGGCGTGAAAAAGAGGTCTTCGATATGGCCCGGGAGATCACCCGTCGCGGCACCGCGGAAGGCGCGCATTTCCACGCCGGGGCCCATGCCACTTTCATCGTCGACCTCGCCTGCGCCATCGCCTTTAACACCCAGGAGCGGATGCTGTTGATCGTGGAGAACAACGGGGCGATCGCCAACTTTGACGAAACGGCGATGGTGGAAGTCCCTTGCCTGGTGGGCGTCAACGGCCCAGAACCGCTGGCGATGGGAAAAATCCCTTCGTTCCAGAAAGGGTTGATGGAGCAGCAGGTGGCGGTGGAGAAGCTGGTGGTTGACGCCTGGATCGAGGGCAGCTACCAGAAACTGTGGCAGGCCATCACCCTGTCGAAAACGGTGCCCAGCGCCGCGGTGGCGAAAGCGATCCTCGATGAGCTGATCGTCGCCAACGAAGGTTACTGGCCCGCGCTGCACTGATTTTTTGCCGCAACCCTGCCGGGAGACCTTCTCTCCGCAGGGTTATCAGCGGCACCCGTCCCGCGATACCTGCCTCATAACCTTCCTTCGGCACAGACGCGTCAATGGCCTGCGCTACCCCCTCCAGACCGACGCCCCAGAGTCGCCAGCCACGCTTTTCCCTAATCGGAGTAATGAAATATAAATTCTATTCTTCGATATTATGGCGTAAAAATGTGATCTGCGTTGTATTCTTTGAGTTACATTAACCCACTGAAAACAACATCATTGTTACTCACTCGCAAAATTAACCCCCTTTTCATGGGGATATCGCGCTGCATGCCATTGTGATTGGCTTCATGTATTTACCTTCCTGCAACACTGATTTGAAATTAAATTTTCATAATGTGATCTTGTAGCATGCTCGTTCCATTTCTTTGTGCCATATTCTTATCACAGTAAATCGCCGGAACGACAGCAACATGCCACACCAGGGCGCTGTCCTGCCGACGCACTGAAGACCGCTAACCCCGAAAAGGAGAACGGATATCGACAACATCCATATCACCACCAAGCCGTAAACCTCTTTGACCGCCATTGCTTAGCGTACCCTGCCATGTGCTGAGCAATTACACAAAGAAGAAAATCATTTAATTCAGTTAGATACGACAACACAGGCGTGATAAATCCTGACTGGGGAGATGTATTTTTATCTTGTGTCGTTCAACAAAATAAAGGGACTACCATGTCATTTATAACAAACCTGAACCAGCAACAGAGAAAACGACTTCATCAGATCACCTTAGTGGCCACCTTCGGCGGCCTGCTTTTCGGTTACGACACTGGCGTTATCAACGGCGCCTTTTCCTCACTGAAGCAGTACATGGCGCTGACCCCGACCACCGAAGGGCTGGTGATGAGCGTCCTGCTGGTCGGCGCCGCGCTGGGCAGCGTGTTTGGCGGCAAGTTTGCCGACTACTTCGGCCGGCGCAAATACTTACTCTTCCTCTCCTTTATCTTTCTCATCGGCGCCCTGCTTTCCGCCGCGGCTCCCGATATCACCACCCTGCTGATTGCCCGCGCCCTGCTGGGCTACGCCGTCGGCGGCGCCTCGGTTACCGCTCCGACCTTTATTTCTGAAGTGGCGCCCACCGAGATGCGCGGCAAGCTGACCGGCCTGAATGAAGTCGCCATCGTTATCGGCCAGCTGGCGGCGTTTGCCATTAACGCGATCATTGGCATCATCTGGGGCCATCTGCCGGACGTCTGGCGCTATATGCTGTTGGTGCAGGCGATCCCCGCTATCTGCCTGTTTGTTGGTATGTGGCGCGCGCCGGAAAGTCCGCGCTGGCTGATCAGCAAAAACCGCCACGAAGAAGCGCTGCATATTCTCAAACAGATCCGCCCGGCGGAACGCGCACAGAAAGAGTATGACGACATCTCCACCCTGATCAAAATTGAAGCCGGCAATAAGTACAGCACTCAGAACACCTTCACCACTATCCTCACAACGCCATGGATCCTCAAAATTTTGCTGGTGGGCATTACCTGGGCCGCACTGCAGCAAACCACCGGGGTGAACGTCATTATGTATTACGGTACGGAAATCCTGAGTGCCGCCGGCTTCTCAGAGCGTACCTCGCTGATCTGTAACGTGCTGAACGGTGTCTTCTCCGTCGGCGGTATGCTGATTGGCGTGCTGTTCCTTGTCGACCGCTTCAAACGTAAGACGATCATCATCTACGGCTTCGCCATTATGGCCACGCTGCATCTGATTATCGCCGCGGTCGACTACACCCTGGTGGGCGATCTGAAAGCCACCGCTATCTGGCTGCTGGGCGCGCTGTTCGTCGGCGTGATGCAGGGCTCGATGGGCTTTATCACCTGGGTGGTATTAGCTGAGCTGTTCCCGCTGAAATTCCGCGGACTGTCGATGGGGATCTCGGTATTTTTCATGTGGATCATGAACGCGGTAGTCAGCTACCTGTTCCCGCTGCTGCAGGCGAAACTGGGCCTGGGGCCGGTCTTCTTCATCTTCGCGGCCATCAACTATTTGGCGATTCTGTTCGTGGTGTTCGCCCTGCCGGAGACCTCCAATAAATCGCTGGAGCAGTTAGAAGCAGAGCTGTCAGCGAATCATGAGGATAAAAAATCCACTCGTCTCACCAGGGAGGTTGGCTATGATCGATAACATCACGCTGGATAATCTGCACATCGGCTGCAAGGCCAGTAATAAAGCGGAAGTCATCGCCATGATTGGCGCGGAGTGTAAAGCCAAAGGCTATGTCAATCAGGAGTGCGTTCACTTTCTGCTGGAGCGTGAACATCAGGTTTCCACTTTTTTGGGCAATGGCATCACCCTGCCGCATCTGCCGAAATCAGCGACGGATATCATCCTCAAAACCGGGATTGAGATCTTTCAGTTTCCTGATGGCGTTATCTGGGATCGCGGCAACGTGATGTTTATTGCCATTGGCGTGATTGCGAAAGAGAAAGAGCATATTGACGTGCTCAAAGAAATTGCCTCGATATTCAGCGATGAGCTGATCGCGAATGCGCTGTCATTAATCTCTGACAAAAATGACTTCCTGAAGATCCTCCAGCATAACGCACTGCCCCATTAAGTGCGCCACCGGCCGGGGCGCAGCCCCCGGCCCCTCCATTTATTGGTCTTGCAGCAAACAGACATTGCGAAAAATCTAATTTTCCCCGTTATCACGTCAATCACAATAATAACTGGGGAAATTAACGCATATTAAATTGCTATCATATCTATTTATTATGCGCCCCCTTATCTGATTCACTAAAATCACCAATAAAAACATAATCTTAAGCATCAAAATAGTGTTTTAACCTCTGTTTTGTCAATCAGGCTGCGAGTGCCTCGCGCCAGTAATTCCTGCGCTATCCCATTAGTTTTGATTTAAATCAATACCTCTTCCGTGGTTAAAATGCATTTTACAGCGCGATTATTTTGGCAAGGTGTATACGACATTGGTTTTACGATTTGGATATTTATTTAGCCGGCCCGCAAGCCTGTGGGGATGGCTGATGTGTAACGCGCTTAACGGTATCGCTATCGTCCTTTGCTTTCGCGGGATAAGCGTCGTGACAGGCTATCGTCAAGCGGTCTGGCAGGTCATCATCACGCTGGCTATTATTATATCGACCTGGTATAGCGCTAATTATTTCGCCGCCCTGGAAGCGCGGCGCGACAGACGACGCTTTCTGCTGCTGGCCTGGGTGGTCATGACCATTCTGTTGAATTTCATTCACCTGAGCGGTGGTGAATACCGTTATTAAAGGAGCATGCCCATGACGCTGGCGATGCTGTGGGTGCTTATCACTCACCATAAAGGGCTCGCGCTCTTGCTGGTCGTGATAATTGCACTGCTGTTTATTGCGCTTACCCCGCTGGTCAAAAAACTGCTGAGCACCCTTCACGATCGTTCCTGACCTTTCTCCCATGGCCGCCAACAGGCGGCTATCTCTTCTCCTGTTGGTCTGATTGGGGTCAGTTTGGATATCGAAAATTATTGTACGTTAAGGTTATTTTTTGACCTTTCTACTTTAGCGGGCCTCAGCCGGCGAAACTTACCGGAAGCCGGTATTCGGTTGCTTTTCCATATATAATCACCTGTCGGATTGATGTGTTCCCAGCCTAACGGGGACAAATGCGATAGTAGTTGCTCGTTGATCTTTACCCCTTTGCGCTTCAGGGCATCGACCGCTCTTTCCATATAGACGGTATTCCACAGGGATATGGCAGCCGTCAGCAGTGTCAGTCCGCTGGCGCGATAGCTCTGATTTTCCGGTTTTCTGTCCCTGATTTCTCCCAGCCGGTGCATAAATACCGCACGCGCCAGCGCGTTACGGGCTTCGCCTTTATTCAGCCCTGCCTGTACCCGCCGACGCAGAGCCGGATTGCGGAACCAGTCGAGCATAAACAGCGTTCGCTCAATGCGGCCAATTTCTCTCAGTGCTTTGGCAAGTCCGTTTTGCTTAGGGTAGCTGGCTAGCTTTTTCAGCATCAGAGATGCTGTCACGGTTCCCTGCTTTATCGAGGTCGCCAAACGCAGCACTTCACGCCAGTGAATTTCGATCTCGTTCAGATTCAGACTGGCCGTTGATATCAGTGACTGAAGCGCCGGGTACTGGTCCGCTTTCCCTTTGATAAATAGCTTCTTGTCGTGGAGATCCCTGATTCGTGGACAGAACGCAAATCCCAGCAGATGCATCAGGGCAAAGACATGATCGGTGAAACCCGCGGTATCGGTGTAATGCTCCCTGATTTCCAGGTCACTTTCGTGGTACAGCAGGCCATCTAGCACATGGGTTGAATCCCTGACCCGACTGATTATACAGGTGTAAAACGGGCTGTATTGATCCGATATATGGGTATAAAACTGACGCCCAGGCTCCTGCCCATATTTCGGGTTAACCTGCCCTGCGTAGCGGCCTGAGCTGCCTGTTCTGAAATTCTGTCCATCTGATGATGACGTTGTCCCGTCTCCCCAGAATGCCGCCAGTGGTCTTTTCCCCTGCGCGTTTACCAGCTCTGCGAGGGCTGCTGAATAGGTTTCGTCACGGATGTACCATGCCTGGATATCTTCCAGTGATGATTTGGTGCTTCCGGGGCAGGCTTCCGCCAATTACTGGCGTTCTGATGAAGTCCGCTGCGTGCCAGAAGCGAACATTCATTTACCATCTAAACTCTAATTTAGATGCTGCTCTTTATTATCTTATAGCTGTTTGCGAGTTGAATAGCGTAGCTCATCAACCAGCAAGCTAAATGCTGGCGTTGGCTGGCGGTGGCTTGGATAGTAAAGATGGTACCCGGAGTAAGGTTCACACCACTCTTCCAGAACGCGAACCAGTTGTCCGGATGAGATATAAGGTTCCAGCTGCCCTTCAGGAAGATACGCAAGACCCCGCCCTTCAAGTGCAGCTCTAAGTATCATGCTTCCTGTGTTGAAGACCAACTGACCATCAACCCGCACATTCAGCTCACGCCCGTCTTTCTCAAATTCCCACGCATAGAGTCCTCCATGACCGGAGAGTCGAAGATTAATACAGCTGTGATCGGTAAGTTCCTGTGGCGTACCTGGTACAGGTCTGTCATTGAAATAGGCTGGAGAACCGGCAACCGCCATGCGCATATCTGGTGCAATACGAACGGCAATCATATCCTTTGCAATGGTTTCACCAGGACGAACTCCAGCATCAAAACGGTCCCTCACAATATCGGTCAGACCATAATCCGTCAGGATTTCAACCTTAATATCCGGATAGGCTTTTACCAGGCGGGATACCGCCGGCCACAGAACTGACTCTGCTGCATACTCTGTTGCCGTAAGCCGTATCGTACCCGCAGGCTTATCGCGGAGTTCACTCAGCACCATTAACTGGCGCTGGATATCCTCAATTTGCGGCCCCACGGAGGCCATTAGCCGCTCTCCGGCTTCTGTGGGCACAACACGCCGGGTGGTTCGGTTGAGCAAGCGGAGGCCAAGCTGAGCCTCCAGCCCCCGAACCGTCTGGCTCAGTGCGGACTGTGAAATGCCCAGTCGTTTTGCCGCACGCGTAAAGTTTTGCTCCTTCGCAACCACCATAAACGCAGCAAGGTCATTGAGATTCTGATCGGACATTAAGAAGCTCTCCTTATAATTTCAATCTCATATTACCCTCTAATCACTTAATAAGTCCTCCGATATACTTTCTTCCGTTCACTAATTAATCAGGCCTGACGACTGTAATGCAATAAAAACGTCAGCATTCCCGATGCCACAATCCGGATTGCCGATGCGCCAATAATTTATGAAACAAGACGGCAGATAAACGGAGGTTAATGATGTGCGGAAAATGTGAAGACAACAGTCATCCGGACGCGCCAGCGTCCCCGACCCGGAGAAAGGTTCTGATGGCCGGGGCCGGCCTTGCTGCAGCATCAACGCTGGCGGTCATGCCGGGAAAGGTACAGGCACAGGAATCTGCCGCTCAGGCAGGTAATGGACCCTGGCGTGTTCGTGCCTGGGGCAACAGGGATCCGGAGGGGCCATTTGTTCCCCTGGAAATTCCCCGCCGGGCACTTCGTCCGAACGATGTCCTCATCGACATTATGTACTGTGCTATCTGTCATTCAGATATTCATATCGCCAGGCAGGAATGGGGGGCGCCTTACCCTGCCACCAATTATCCCTGTGTTCCGGGGCATGAGATCATCGGGCGTGTCGCCGCCATCGGAAGCGCCGTGACGAAATTCCGGCCGGGTGATATTGCGGGTGCCGGTGCCATGATTGATTCCTGCGGAGAATGCGAGAGCTGCGTTAACGATCTGGAACAGTACTGCCTGAAAGGCTGGACGCTGAATTTCAACTCGCCGGATAGAATTTCGGGCGGCTATAACTATGGCGGTTTTTCCCAGCGTGTGGTGATCCCCGAACGTTTTACCGTTCGCATCCCACCGGGAATGAATCTTGCCGCTGCGGCACCGTTAATGTGCGCCGGCATCACCACCTTCTCACCCCTTGAGCACTGGTCGGTTGAAGCCGGGCAACGGGTCGGGGTTATTGGCATGGGCGGGCTCGGGCATCTGGCCGTCAAGCTGGCCGTCGCGCGCAGGGCTGATGTTACGGTATTCACCACCACTCCAGGAAAAGTCACGGACGCGAAAAAAATGGGGGCCCGGGAGGCTGTTGTCTGGAACGATCCTGACGCCCTGAAGCCTTATGCGAACCAGTTTGATTTTCTTATATCAACGGTGCCGACGAGCGTCCCCACTCATCCGATTACTAATATGCTTCGCCTGGATGGTACCTACGTCATCGTCGGAGCCCGTGAACCGATAGAAGACGTCCGCGGTTCCGGGCTGTGGCTTCAGCGTCGGCAGGTCTCAGCATCACTGATGGGTGGCATGGCAGAAACTCAGGAGTTCATCGATTTCTGTGCCCGCCGTAACATTGTGGCCGATATCGAGCTGATAAAGCCCGACCAGATAGATCGCGCCTTTGAGCGAATCAAAGCAAAAGACATTCGTTATCGTTTTGTTGTGGACTTTACGTAAGCAGACACCCATTTAGCCGAAAGTAACCAGCGAGGTGAAAGATGAAAGCGATTATTGCTGCAGCAGCCATGTCCGTACTGGGTACCACCCAGGTTTCTGCCGAAAGTATCGAAATCCGTCGTAACGGGCAGACCCCTTCTATCGTCGGCAAGGCCGATAACTTCTCGGGTCATGCAGTTGTCAGCCCGTTGTTGCCGCCAAACGAGTCCACGCGTGCCAATCTGGGCCAGGTGGATTTCGCCCCGGGGGCGCGCACGGCCTGGCATACTCACCCTGCCGGACAGTTGCTGATCGTTACGGCAGGCAAAGGCTGGGTTCAGGAAGAAGGTAAGGCTCGTCAGGATATAGCCCCCGGGGATGTCGTCTGGATCCCTGCGACCGTTCGCCACTGGCATGGCGCCACGGCGACGTCCCCCATGAGCCATCTGGCCATGACGTATATGGTGGACGGTAAAAACGTGGACTGGCAGGAGCCCGTCTCCGACGAACAGTATCAGTAATCCGGAGGTCAGATGAAAACTTCAACGGCAGTTGCGCTGGCGCTTTCTCTCGGATCGGCTGGCGCCATTGCAGAAACGGGGGCACAGCGGGGCCCGCTGTCAGACACCGACACAGAGGCAGTATCTCCCGCACTCGAACGCTATGCGAGCACCAGGCTGGCAGGAGACCTCTGGAAAAGAAACGATTTGTCGCCACGCGATCGCAGCCTCGTTACCGTTGCAGCGGTTATTGCCCGGAATCAGACCGTACTTTTACCGGAGCAGCTGGAGCTGGCGCTGAAAAACGGTGTTAAGCCGGCTGAGCTTTCCGAAACCATCACGCAGCTGGCGTTCTATGCCGGCTGGGGCAATGCCATTGCGGCCGCAGCGGTAACGAAAGAGATATTCCTGCAAAAAGGAATTAACGCTGAACAGCTTCCTCGCGCGGAGGAGGCGCTGCTGCCGATCGATGAAAAAGCTGAAGCAGCTCGCGCTGCACGCGTAGAACAGAGTATCGGTAGCGCGGTGCCGGGGCTTGTCAGCGACACCACCGACGTGCTTTTCCGGGAGTTGTGGCTGCGTCCCGGGCTTGCACCACGGGACAGAAGTCTGGTGACCCTGTCTGCCCTGATTGCAAACGGGCAGGTACAGCAAATTTCGCCGCACCTTAACCGGGCAATGGATAACGGCCTGACCCGGCTGCAGGCTTCAGGCGCACTGAGTCATCTTGCGTATTATGCTGGGTGGCCTAATGCTTTCTCAGCAGCGCAGATTTTCAAAACGGTGTTTGAGCAGCGTGAATCGAAATAACCATTCCTTACAGGAGGACAGTATGTCTCAGGGTATTGATAACAAAATCATCGTCATCACCGGTGCCAGCAGCGGCCTGGGAGCAGAAACAGCCCGACACCTGTCGAAACTGGGCGCAAAAGTTGTTCTGGGCGCGCGACGTATTGAGAAGCTTGAGCAACTTGCCGGCGAACTGGGGCTGGATACCAAAGCAGTACTGCGCACCGACGTGACGGACCGCACTCAGGTCCAGGCCCTTGTTGACCGGGCGGTAGAGCTGCACGGCCGTATTGACGTCATTATTAATAATGCCGGCTTAATGCCGAGCTCCATGCTCGACAAGCTGAAGGTGGATGAATGGGACCGGATGATCGACGTGAACATTAAGGGTGTACTTTACGGTATCGCCGCCGCGCTGCCGTATATGAAAGCCCAGAAGTCGGGACAGTTTATCAACGTATCGTCCGTAGCCGGACATAAGGTTGGGCCCGGCGGTGCTGTATATGCAGGAACGAAATGGGCCATCCGCGCTATTTCAGAAGGCCTGCGTCAGGAAGTGAAACCCTGGAATATCCGCACAACTATTGTTTCACCCGGCGCGGTAGATACCGAACTGACTAAAACCATCACCGACGAAGATATTGCGAAAGGTATGTCGAAAACCTACGAGAATGCGATCCCTGCAGAGGCTTTTGCACGGGTCGTCGCATTTGCCATCAGCCAGCCTGACGACGTGGATGTTAACGAAATACTTTTCCGGCCGACCGTACAGGTTTATTAAAACACAATCAGACGGGTAGCTGACGTCTGCCTTATATCCGGATAGTTTATATCATCCGGATATAAAAAGAGCATTACCAGATAACGCATCTTTCAACACAGGAAATTCAAACCCGAATTTTCTGCGGGCTACTTCGCGCCCGAAAAATCCATACGCGTATACGACATTCTGTTTATTAAAAGGTAAGGGGCTGATTTGTATGCCTGTAAAACATTCTCACACAATCTCCGGTGCCGGTGTTGTCTCTGCACTGATGCCGGTGATGGCTGCGGTACTGGTCGGCTTTATTATTATCGGCGTGGCACTTCCTGTCCTGCCGCTGCATGTCAAAAATGACTTGGGGTTCGGGACCTTTATCGTGGGCCTGGTCGCCGGGGCACAGTTCGCTGCATCGCTTTGTTCCCGGGTGTGGTCCGGGAGCTATTCGGACAGGCGCGGTGCCAAAAAGGGCGTGGTGGCAGGGCTCATCGCAGCTGCCGTATCAGGGCTTCTGTACCAGGTGTCGCTCTGGCTGGTCAGTATTCCTGTCGTGTCAGTGAGCGTGCTGCTTGCCGGGCGCGCGATCCTGGGCGGTGCGGAAAGCTTCATCATTACCGGTGCCGTGGCATGGGGTCTGGCTCTGGTGGATAAAGAGCACGCTGGTAAGGTTATCGCCTGGGTGGGAACCGCGATGTTTGCCGCTATGGCTCTGGGCGGGCCGGTGGGCACGATGTTGTTTGAAGCCTTCGGCTTTGAGGCGGTCGCACTGCTGACGTTTCTACTTCCTTTACTGGTACTGGCGTATCTTGCACGCATGCCCGCAGTTGCGCCCCATCCACATGCCGCGCAGGCAACCTTTGGCTCAGTCATGCACGCGGTCTGGTTACCCGGACTGGGCGCCGCGCTTGCCAGCACGGGCTACTGTACCATCCTGGCCTTCAGCTCACTTTATTACAGCGCCATGAACTGGCAGCCCGTCTGGATGGCATTCACGGCCTTTGGCGTTGCGCTGATTGTTGCCAGAATCGTTGCCGGTCATCTGCCAGATCGCTTTGGTGGCGCACGTATTGCGCTGATTTTTGTGCTCGTTCAGGCCGCCGGGCTCTTTCTGATATGGCTTGCGGGTACGTCCCTGATTGCGACTATCGGTTCAGCGTTAGCCGGTTTTGGCTACTCACTGGTTTACCCGGGCCTCGGTATCGAAGCCATCAGTGGTTCAACGCCCCAGAACCGCGGCATGGTGATGGGCATCTACACAGCATTTCTTGACGTGGCGATGGCGATCGGCAGTCCTGCTCTCGGCTGGGTAGGAGGACATCTTGGGCTGAACGCGATATTCCTGGCCGGCGCGCTGGCAGTGCTGTCCACTGCTGTGGTGGCATCCCTGCTGTTAAAACGCCCGGACCAGAGTAAACAAAATCCGGCCTGAAAAGGTCCTGCTGTCCGGAGGTTTATTGTTCTCCGGATTCTTCACTCCGTTTGTCTTAACACCGTTATTTAATTCAGGAGGTAATATGAAACTGCATTCAAAAGGGAAATTAAAAACCCTGGCCGCGCTGACAATACTGAGCGTTGCTTTGGGTATAGGGGCAAGCACAGCCGTCGCTGCTGATATGTCCCACGGTGCGAATAATTTCTATAAAAGCGATAAGGTGAAGACTGAAACCGTTAAATTCAAAAATATTTACGGTATGGAAGTCACCGGCACGTTATTTACTCCCCGCACTATGGAGGCCGGTAAAAAATATGATGCCCTTATTGTCGGCCATCCTTTTGCCGCAGTAAGACAGCAGGCTGCTAACCTCTATGCAACTAAAATGGCAGAAGCCGGATTTGTTGCGCTGTCCTTCGACCAGTCCTTCTGGGGAGAGAGTTCAGGTACGCCGCGTGGCGCCGTGCTGCCTGATGTTTATGCAGAAAACTTCAGCGCCGCAGTTGATTTCCTCGGAACGCGCGCATTTGTGGATCGTGAAAAAATAGGCGTGATAGGTATCTGCGGTAGCGGCGGCTTTGCCATCGCCGCGACAAAAATTGATCCCCGCATTAAGGCACTCGCGACTGTTAGCATGTACGACATGGGCGAATATTTCCGTACTGGTCTGAACCATGAGCGGACCTTGGAGATGAGAAACAAGGACCTGGCGATTGCTGCAGATCAACGCTACAAAACCGCTGAAACCGGTCAACCCGTCTATGGTCCGGGGCAAAACGATCCGGTGTTCATCGAAGGTAAAGAGTCCAATGATTTTTATCAGACAGAGCGCGGCAAGGTGGCATCCAACGATCGCCGCTCAACACCAGCGACCTATGCGAAATTCATGAACTTCCATCCGTTCATCGATATCGAGTCCATTTCACCGCGACCAATACTCTTTGTCGTGGGTGATGCGGCACCATCACGCACTTATACCGATACCGCCTATAAAATGGCGGCAGAGCCGAAAGAGCTTGTGGAAATTAAGGGGGCTAACCGTATCGACCTGTATGACCGCACTGAACTCATCCCGTGGGACAAGCTGGTGTCATTTTTTAACACCAATCTGAAAAAAGATAAATAATGCGCTATTTGAACGGCACTGTTGCAGTGCCGTTATTCCTGAAAAAAAACAACGGAGAGTTTTATGTTCAAACCAGTCATGCTTGCTCTGGCTTCCCTGACGGCTGTGTCATTCTCATCTGTGGGTACCGAGTTCGAAGGTATCCGGGTCAAGATCACTGCCGGTGACCAGGTGATGACGGCAACGTTTTATGACAATGCCACCACCCGGGCTCTGGTCTCTCGTTTCCCGCTGACGCTGCCCATGGAAGATTTATATGGACGTGAAATGTGCTACCGGTTCCCGGATGCGCTGCCCGCAAACGAAACGAAAACCAGCGGTTATGAAGTGGGAGATATTGTTTACTGGGCACCCCGCCACAGCTTCGTCATCATGTACAAACAGAACAATGAACAGATCGGTAATCTTCAGAAAGTGGGCCGTATCCACTCTGGGGTTGGGATTTTCAGGCATACGGGTAATATTGATGTGACATTTGAGATGGCACATTGATTGCGATTCAATTTCGATAATTTGATGCAGTAACATTATTTGTCTTCATTGAGCATAACTTAGGTGTCTGGGTCAGCGTCCGTTTCGCTCAAAGCTGCCTGTCAACATGGTCAATCTCCCTTACCACAGCCTATGAGTACAAAAAGTAACCTTAACGTACAATAATTTTCGATATCCAAACTGACCCCTGATTCCGCCACCAGCCTCAGCGGCATGCCACCTGCTACTGCGCGCATAAAAAGAAATGAGAACCATTATCAATGAAGCTATGCTAACGTGTCAGCCCAGGCAAAACGCCAGATGACAGAGAACAGGAGGACAGACGAGGTGAAGCAGGATTCAGGGATCATCACAGCGCGGCAGGCGCACGGATTGCTGACGCTGGCGATAGGCGCGCTCTTCTACAGCAGCGGCAGTTTCGCCCGGCCGGATCTGCAGCCGCTGGGACCGAATATTGCGGATAAAGGGTCAGCTTTCTATCATTTTACCCAGCGCCAGTACGACTCTGCCGATGGCGAACGCCATTACCGGGTGTGGACCGCGGTGCCGGATAAAGCGCCGCCGGCCGCCGGTTACCCGGTGCTGTATATGCTGGACGGCAACGCGGTGATGGATAAACTCAACGACGCGTTTCTGCAACAGCTCTCCGCCGGTTCCCCGCCGGTCATCGTCGCTATTGGTTACCAGACGACACTGCCCTTCGATACCGCCGCCCGGGCCTGGGATTACACTCCGCCGCTGAAGACGCATGAACCTCGCGCCGGGAAAACCGCGCTGCCGCCGCGAAAAACCGGGGGCAATGATCTGTTTCGTCAGCTGCTGAGCGAAACGATGGTTCCGCAAACAGAAGCTAACCTGAAAATCGATCCCCGCCAGCGCGCTATCTGGGGCCACTCTTACGGCGGACTGTTTGTACTCGACGCGTGGCGAAACCACTCCCTTTTCAGGATCTACTATTCTGCCAGCCCGTCGCTTGGCCAGGCGCAGACGTCTCCCCTGAAGGACACCCAGACCCTTGATGCCACCGCGTTTACCGGGACGTCCCTGTATCTGCTGGAAGGCGACGGAAAAGCCACTGGCGAGCCCTCCGGGCATGAAGCCTCCCTGGGCGTACTGCGTCAGACCCAGCAGCAGCTGGCCAGCAACGGTCTGACGGTGCAATTCTGGCGCTACCCTGGCCTGACGCACGGTCAGATGTTCGAGGTCTCCCTGCGCGCGGCACTGCTGCACCTTTCCGGGCAGCCTACGTTAGCGCATCAGTAACGATCCCGCGCCCACCAGCCAACGGCGGGTGCGTTAATTCTGCCGTGGCAGATGTTTAACATCGACCGGCTCGCCGAACAGAAAGCCCTGCATTTCGTCGCATCCCTCTTCTTCGAGGATTTGCCGTTGCCCTTCGGTTTCTACCCCTTCGGCGATAAGCGGGGTATTGATTGAGTTGCCCAGCGAGATAATCGCCCGCACGAACGAGCGAACCTGAGGATTGCTCTCCACATCCTGCATAAAGCTACGGTCGAGCTTGATGACGTCGAAATGAAAATCGCGCAGCATGCTCAGGGAAGAGTAACCGGTGCCGAAGTCATCCAGCGCAATACTGATGCCCATCTTTTGCAGATGATGCAGCACGCTGAACGCCAGCTGTTTATTGATGATAAACGCCGTCTCCGTCACTTCAAATTCCAGCAGGCTAACCGGATAAGCGGTTCGCATCAGGATCTCGCGGACTTTTTCGATAAAGCTGCGGTGACGCAACTGTACCGGTGAGATATTGACTGAGATTTTTTTATTCAGCCGATTATCCAGTGATTCGCTGCATACCTGCTCCAGTACCCAGTAGCCTAATGGCACAATAGCGCCACTCTCTTCGGCGATGGGAATAAACACCTCCGGCGGGATAGCCCCCAGCTGCGGATGCTGCCAGCGCAACAGCGCTTCATAACCGGTGATGCGACGATCTTTAATGTTGCGGATCGCCTGATAGTGAAGCGAAAACTCCCCCGCCTGAATACCACGGCGGATGTCGGCGGCCATCATATTCCGCTGACGCGTCTTGTCGTCCATCTCACGTTCGTACCAGCAAATCTTGTGGTCGAGACTGCTCTTTGCCCGATACATGGCCAGATCGGAATTGCTCAGTACCGTATTAATATCCGTCCCGTCCTCCGGGTAGACGGAGATACCTATGCTGGCGGAGAGGATCACTTCCGTCGCGGCAAACGTCTGCTTACCGCTGAAGCAGTGCCAGAGACGGGTGGCAAAGGCGTCCACCTCGCTTTCATCGGCAAAAGGTTTGACGGCCACAAACTCATCGCCGCCGAAGCGGGCGACCATCTCCTCCTTCTGCAGCGTTTTCAGCACGGCGCCTGCCACGCGCTGCAGCAGCTGATCGCCAATAAGATGGCCCTGCAGATCGTTAATCTCTTTAAACTTATCTAAATCGATGGTGAAAACGGCAAAGCGGCGGGCGTCATTACCGGTGATCAGCTTTTCCACCCGCCCAAAGAACTCCACCCGATTGGGTAAACCGGTCAGCGCATCGTAGCGCGCCATCCACGCGATGCGGTCATTGATCGCCTTCTGTTCGCTGATGTCGCGGGTAATTTTGGCAAAGCCCAGCAGGTTATGTTGTTCATCGCGGATGGCATCGATCATGACATGCGCCCAGAACCGGGAGCCATCTTTACGATACCGCCAGCCTTCGCCTTCAAACTGGCCGCTACGCAGGGCAATTTGCAGATTTTTTGCCGGCACCCCGGAGAGCTGTTCGGCTTCGCTATAGAAGAGACCGAAGTAGCGACCGACGATCTCGTCGCTCAGGTACCCTTTTGCCCGGCGGGCGCCCTCGTTCCAGCTGATGACCGTCCCGTCGGCGCTCAACATATAGATGGCATAATCTTTAACACTTTCAATAAAGTGGCGATAGGCAATATCCGTCAGGTGATCGTTACTCATGGTACAGCGCTCTCTGTGGCTCGGTCGTGGCAAAACGCATTAGATATAACAGAATCACGCCCATAATGAATACAAGGTTAAGGTGTTTTATGGTCGCCTTTCCGGCCCGGGCATGCGCCGACCGCGCGGCGCACACGCCTGTTAAGCGTAGTGGACCTGGCCATCTTCGGGAGTGACAAACTCGGCGATTTTCACACTTAGGTCGCCCACTAATAGTTACTTTTATTGATTAAAAAGTTTGATTGAAAGAATAAATAAAAGGAGTAATGTTAATAATACTTTCTATGGAGGTTAAATATGTTGCGTGATTATTTAAAAGTGGAAAAAGAAGATCGCCTGGTTGAACAACAGAGTCGTCATGACAATAGTCAGCATTATTCTTCGGTGACCGAATGGGTTATTTTAAGTAAAGATGGCCAGCGTAAAGGTCGGGTATCCCTGTTTGACCGCTTCACCACCCGCCGCTCCTGGAGCGACAGCTTCCGCATTACGCAGTTTGATAATGCGGGTAAAGTGGTGGTGGATAAACTCACTGACGCGCTGTAAATCCCCCGGATTCCCGGCCTGACGGGAGAATATTCATACGCAAAATTAACACCTGCATAAAATATATTGATGCGTCGCCATCATGTTATTTTCATTCCGCATACTGATAACCTAATGGGTAATTTTCGCCATGGTAAACAGCGCGAATTTTTAACCCGAACACATGCTGAAAAATAAGCCCGCCGGTCGGGCTTTTTTGCATGGTGTTCGCCGCCCAGGCCACAAAATGCCAGGGACATCCCGCGCTGGATGGTATACGATACATATACGAATCATATATGGGTTGTTGCTATGGGAATCGTCAAAATCTCCGATCTGCTGCACGATGACATTCGTGATGCCAGCAAAGCCATGTCCCGCTCCGTCAATGCGCAGGCGGAATACTGGATCCGTCTGGGCATGATGAGCGAACTCTACCCCGAGCTTAACCACCAGCAGATCAAACTGCTGATGCTGAAATCCGGCTCTGACCGTCTGCTGGAGGTGATCAATGCCATCAATAATCATTAAAACCGCCGATGAGCTCGCACGCCAGCGTCATGCCGGCCAGCTGCTGGCATCGGTGTTTGCCATGCTGGATACCTTTATCGTTCCCGGCGTGACGACGATGGAAATCAACGATCGAGTGGAAGATTTTATCGTCAACCAGCTGCACGCCCGCCCGGCCAGCAAGGGGCAATACGACTTTCCCTATGTGTTGAACACCTCGATTAACGACGTGGTCTGCCATGGGATCCCCAAGGCGACCGAGCATCTGCGCTCCGGGATGATCGTTAACGTCGATATTACCCTCGAGAAAGCGGGCATGATCGCTGACTCCAGTAAGATGTACCTGATAGGCGACGTTTCCCCGCTGGCCCGCCGGCTGGTAAAGACCACCTATGAAGCGATGTGGAAAGGCATTGAGGTGGTGAAACCTGGCGCGACGCTGGGCGACATCGGCCATGCCATTCAGCGCTGGGTCGAGGACCATGGCTACAGCGTGGTCAGAGAATACTGCGGTCACGGCGTCGGTCAGGAAATGCATGAAGAGCCGCAGGTGCTGCACTACGGCAGGCCCGGGGAAGGCGCCGTGCTGCGGGAAGGTATGGTATTCACTATTGAACCGATGGTGAACCAGGGCGACAGTCGTATCAAGACCAAAAAGGATGGCTGGACGGTGGTCACCCGCGATAAAAAACTCTCCGCGCAGTGGGAGCACACCGTGGCGGTGACCGCCAACGGTTTTGAGGTACTGACGCTGCGCGACGACGAGCAGTCGCGGATCCGCTGAGCATCTTCCCTTTCTGTATGACGGTGGGCCGCTTTCTGATCCCGGTGCTCGCCTGGGAGCCAGACGATACCTGGTTCTGCCGCCGGATGGCGGCAATAATTATTTCCATGAATGGTTTTCTGCACGCGCGTCTCCCGGATGTGACGGCTGACGCGCGGATACACTGCACAACGGTTTACCTTTTACCTTCAGCATCCGCTTACCCTTCATCACGTCTATCCCGCCTTAGCGATAGCGAATAATAACATCTGCTTCACTATGCTGCGCATTTCGCCAGTGAATACTGACCTCACCGCGATTGTCCGGCATGGCATAGCCAGGGCGGTTGTCTGTCGTGGCGATCTGTTCCGGTGAATGGTACTGACACGAAACATCGATACGATCGCGCTGCGGAGCGATAAGACAGGCTGGATTGATGACCCGCCCTGAAAAATGAACCTGACCGGAAAGCGCAGCAGAGGACGCCTGCGGCGCCAGACACAGACATAACAGAGCGAGACGGAGCGGAGACATAGCAATCTTCCTTGATAGCGGGTGACACTGCGCGGCACAGCATCGTTTCTGTGCCATACAACCTGCGGCTTCCTGCCGTCACTCCACGCTACTGCAAAATAGCGGCGCCGTAAATGGTTATTACGGGCCACCCGGTCATCTGCCGGGAATAACAGCTACTTTTCGCAAAATTTTGCCGGAATAGTTACCACTCCCGGAAATAATTCATTATATGCATGGGCCTCTTTTTAATATTCAGTAAGATTATACTTACACTAAAAAATAAATAATGTTACAGCTTAACACATCTTATCAATGGGCCTTTACGATGTTCTCCGTATAATCCCGCCCCCGACGGTAATATACATTAGCGATGCTTACCGTTTTTTGTGAACAGAAATAATAAACATGCTTTAAAAATGTTAAGTGCTTTTATTAACTTGTGATTATTTAATAAGGTTTGAGTATGAAAGAAAAAGGCACCCTGCTGGTTGTTGGTTCACTGCTGGCCTTAAGTCTGGCTACTGTGACCACTGCCCACGCGGCGGGCACACTGAATTTCACTGGTAAAATTATTAACGAGTCCTGCCAGATCGCTAATAACGGTGGCGATGTTAATGTCGATTTTGGCAACGTCGATATTTCAGCGCTGAAATCACATGAAGCGAAAACCGCAGAAACACCGTTTACCATCAACCTGACCGGCTGCCCGCTGGCACAGAACATCAGTATCAGCCTGGAGGGTACCCCGGACACCAACGCTAACGGCACCAGCGCCGCCGTGCTGGCGCTCTCCGACGCTGCAGATACCGCCAAAGGTGTGGGCATTGAAGTCTTCTCTTCCCCTGACGGCTCGACGGAAGGTACTCAGCTGACCTTTGACAAGCAGAGCAAAACAGCGGTTTCGCAAGCCGACGAAAACGGTGATATTGCATTTAACTTTATTGCCGATCTGAAAAGCGATTCCTCACAGGATGTAACTGCCGGCAATATTAATGCTACGGCCAATATTGATATTGTATATGAATAGAATGTTCTGATTGCCGCTTTACCAAGGGCAGCTTCCCCTGCCCTTATTCTCATCCCTCATGACCGGATCTTCAATTATGCAGTGTTATAAAGTGGCTTTTATCCTGAGCCTTCTCTTTTGCCCGTTCCTGGCGTCTGCCGCCGGGGTTGCCATTGCCGGCACACGTGTCATTTATAATGAACAAAGTCATGAGGCAGACATCGCGGTAGAAAACACCAACTCTCACGATCCCGTGCTTATTCAGAGCTGGGTAGACGACCTGGCTGATAATAATAAATCACCATTTATCGTCACCCCGCCATTGTTCCGTCTGGATGCCGGAGACAGCAACGATCTGCGCATACTATTAACCTCGCCGCAAATGCCCCATGACCGGGAGAGTTTGTTCACCCTAAACATCAAAGTGATCCCTGCCAATACCGCGCCGGCTGGCGAGAACATTCTGCAATTTGCTATTAAGAATCAACTGAAGCTAATTTATCGCCCGGCAGGGCTCCCTGGTTCGGCGCTTCAAGCGGCGCAGCACCTGCGCTGGCGCGTCAGCGGCAACCACCTGCAGGCGGATAATGCCTCCCCCTATTATGTGACTATTACCACGCTCACCTGCGCGGGCCAGAACCAGAAAACGCCGCTTGAGCACAGCGTGATTGCTCCTCACAGCCGTGAAGAGTATACCCTTCCAGGCGAGGCCTGCGCCCACGAGGTGAGCTGGCGCATTCTGGATGACTTTGGCGCCGTGCAGTCGTTTAGCGCCCCCGTTTCGGCGCACTAGGCGTCTGATGTCGCCATGCGCCACGGCCCGGCTCATACCGTTACCGTCGTCAGCCTCTCCATCCTGTTGGGCGGACAGAGCGCGCTCTTGCACGCCCAGGCGACCTTTAATATGGATCTGCTGGAAAAAAACGACCATCTGCCAGCGGTGGATCTGCAGCGTTTCAATCAACAGACGGGCCAGCCGCCAGGCAAGTATCCGGTGAGCTGGCAGGTCAACGGCGTCACGCTGGATGCTCGTAAGACCGTCATGTTTCGCCAGAACGATCGCGGGCAGCTAACGCCCTGCCTAAAGCCTGAAGACCTGGTGCAGGCTGGGGTTAGTCCGGCCGTGCTGGTACAGGCGCCCGGCGCAACGTCCCGCTCATGTCCCGAACTCGCCACGCTGCTGCCGGGCAGTGTGGTCAATTTTGATTTCTCCCATCAGCAGCTGGTAATGACCATTCCTCAGGCGCTGATGACGCACCGGGCGAGGGATAATGTTCCCTCTGCGCTGTGGGACGAAGGTATTAGCGCCTTTCAGAGTAACTATCGCTATTCAGGCGCCAGCCAGCGTACCCGCATGGGCAGCACCGAGCGCGATAACTATCTGATGTTGAAAAGCGGCGTGAACGCCGGCGCATGGCGCTTGCGCGCCAGCAACGGCCTGACCGCCAACAGCGACGATAAGCCCCACTGGACCACCAGCGGCGCCTGGCTTGAGCGCGACCTGACGAGCTGGCAAAGTGAACTGACCCTCGGGGATACCTTCACTTCAGGCGATGTGTTTGACGCGGTACAGTTTCAGGGAATTGCCCTCGCCTCCAGCGACGCGATGCTCCCGGACTCGCAGAAAGGTTTTGCCCCGACCATTCGCGGGATAGCAAGAACCAACGCCCAGGTCACGGTTCGGCAAAATGGCTACGTGCTGTATCAAACCTACGTCACCCCTGGCGCGTTCGTGATTGACGATCTTTACCCCACCGCCAGTAGCGGCAATCTTGAGGTTGCCGTCAAAGAGTCTGATGGCGAAATCCGCCGCTTCACCCAGCCGTATGCATCGGTGACCAGCATGCAGCGCGAAGGCAACCTGAAATACAACCTGGTCGCCGGGCGCTATCATAGCGACGATGCCAGCCAGCGGCCGTTAATGATGCAGCTATCGCTGATGCGCGGGTTCGCCCATAACCTGACGCTGTTGGGCGGACTGCAAAGCGCGGCGCAATACCACAACCTCTCGCTCGGCGCGGGACAGGGGCTGGGAGAAGCCGGGGCGATCTCGCTACAGCTGTTAATCGCCCACGACCGGCACCAGCAGGATCCGATCGATGGCCGGGCCTGGCAGCTCCAGTACAGCAAAGGTTTTGATCGTCTCGGCACGCAGTTCACCTTCACCGGCTGGCGTTATTCGCATCAGCGCTATGCCACGCTGAGCGAGGCGTATTCCAGCCCAGACCCCGACGCCGACGCCGACGCCGACGCCGACGCCGACGCCGACTCGCAGGATAAAGACAACAAAAAAACGACCCTGCAAATCACCGCCAGCCAGAACCTGCCGTACGATATCACCCTCTATCTGAGTCTCGATCAGGACAGCTACTGGTCTGGAGGCGACCCGCAGCGTACCGCCAATATGGGGATCAGCGGCCAGGTTCACGGTATCGCGTGGTCGCTCAGCTACAGCGACTCCCACAGTAGCGATGGTGACGAAGTGGATGACGAGCCGCATTCCGACAAAGTGGTGACGTTGTCACTTTCGGTGCCGCTAAGCCACCTGCTCCCGGGGAGCTACGCCAGCTATACCCAGAACACCTCCCGCCACAGTGCCACCAGTCAGATGGTCAGTCTCAACGGTACTTTGCTGGACAATCATGCGCTTAGCTACGCCGTCAGCCAAACCCTCGATCAACAAAACGGGCACAGCGGAAGCCTGACGGCCGGGTACAGCAGTGGTAGAGGCGATCTGAATCTCGGCTACAGCCGCGATTCGCAGGCCACTCGTCTGAACTACGGCGCCAGCGGAGGTATCCTGATTCACCGCCACGGGGTGGTCTTTACGCCGGAAATGAATGGTTCTGTCGTCCTGATTGACGCCGGTGGCGCCAGCGGTGTGACCCTGGCCAACCAGAAAACCATCGCCACCAATCGTGACGGGTACGCCGTGCTGCCCTTCGCCACCGCCTATCACCGCAACGACGTCTCTCTCGACAGCCATTCACTGCCGGGGAATGTGGATCTGGCCACCAGCACCGTGACGCTGGTCCCCACCAAAGACGCGGTGGTTCTGGCACGCTTTCACACCCACGTTGGTTATAAAGCGCTGTTTACGCTGCAGTCTCGGGGACAACCGCTGCCATTTGGCAGCGAAGTTCGCGCCAAGGACACCAGCAGCATTGTTGCCAGCGAGGGTCAGGTGTATCTGGCCGGCCTTGCGCCAAAAGGCATCCTGTATGCGCAATGGGGGCCTGGCCCTCAGCAGCGCTGTAGCGCCCGCTACGATCTCACCCCGACGCTGGCGCAGACACCCCATCCACTCATCCTACAGCAGGCGTTATCATGTTCTTTTTAACTCTCCTGCGTCGGGTCGTTCTGACGCTGTTACTCGTCGTGTTACCGACCGCCAGCGGATGGGCCTGCTCTCCGGTGTTTGTCCGCGGCCAGGCCTCCACCCTTCGGCTGAACGTGGGGCAACTTACGGTGTCGCCTGACGCCAGACCGGGCACCCCGCTGTATCACAAAAGTTTCGCCTGGAACCGCCTTAGCGACGGCGGCGAACAGTGGATCCGTTGCGCGGACGACCCGCATGGGCTGTCGCCGCTGCTGCTGGACAGTCTGCTGTCCGGGGGGGCGACGCGACCGACGGTTTATCAAACTAATCTCGCTGGCATTGGCGTTCGCGTAGCGCTGCGCGCTATCGGCGGATATGGCGGCTTTCCTGACCGACCAACGCCGTCGCCATTTAGCCTGCGAGTGGACAATCCCGCCGCTTTACCCGATGCGGTGTGGAAACTGGGCTATTTCCGCCTGACGATTGAGCTCATTAAAACCGGCTCTAAGACGACACCGGGCGAGCTTGAGTATCACAGCGAGCGCATTTTAATGGCGGAACATACCCCGCTGGCAGCCTTAGACTTAACCGGCAGGGTCAACACCGCAGGGTGTTCTGTGAATGACGCCACGCCAGCGCTGATTAAGCTACCTGCAGCGATGCTTGATCGCTTCGGCGGCGTCGGCAAAACCACCGGCGATACCCCTTTCGCGCTACAACTGGATTGCAACAGCGCGGTCACGGTTTCTCTGCGTGTTGACGGCACGGAGCCCCTTACCGCCCGGGGGCATGGCGTTTTGCGCAATGACGCCACCGACGATCGGGCACAGGGTATCGGCGTGCAGTTGCTTTACCATCGTCAGCCGGTCGCGCTGAATCATGAGATGATGCTGGGCACCGCGAGCGCGGGTCAGTTTACTCTGCCGCTCACTGCCCGCTACTACCAAACACGTTCCCGGATCACCGCCGGGCAGGTGTCGGCCGTCGCGACCTATACCTTACATTATGACTAGGCGATGACGAACCGACGGATGAAGAGGATCAAGGAATTGCTCTGACCGGCGAATCGTAAGAGAATAGCGCCTACACGCGACGATCTGATTACACGGGAGTTCATCATCAGCCATTCTCGTCGATTCCCCTTAGCCAGCAAAGTGGCGCTGGCAGGCGCGGCGCTCATCGCCGCCGGCATGCTGTTCAGCTGCACCAGTAAGGCCCCGAAATCCCTCGTCACGCCGCCGAAGAGCGCGGCCGTTAAAGCCGGTCAGACGCACCGGGAGCCGGTACGCGGCGTCTGGCTCACCACCGTCTCGCGCCTTGACTGGCCGCCGGTCGGGTCGATTATCGCCAGTACGCCGGAAAGCCGCATCACGCAGCAGAAGCTGGCGCTGATCGCCAAACTCGATAATCTGCAGCGCCTGGGGATCAACACCGTCTTTTTCCAGGTGAAACCGGACGGTACGGCGCTCTGGCGGTCGGATATTCTACCGTGGTCCGATATGCTGACCGGCAAAATCGGCGAATATCCCGGCTACGATCCGCTGCAGTTTATGCTGGATGAAGCGCACAAGCGCGGCATGAAGGTCCACGCGTGGTTTAACCCTTACCGCGTCTCGGTCAACACCAAACCGTCGACCATTGCCGAGCTGAATAACACCCTCACTCAGGTACCGGCCAGCGTGTTTGTCCTGCACCGTAACTGGATCCGCACCGCCAGCGACCGCTTTGTTCTCGACCCGGGTATTCCCGAAGCGCGTGACTGGATCACCAGCATCGTCGCTGAAGTGGTGCAGAACTACCCGATTGACGGCGTGCAGTTCGATGACTATTTCTACACCGAAACCGCCGCTTCCCCGCTTAACGACAACGAGACCTTCCGCCGTTACGGGCAGGGCTATGCCTCGAAGGGCGACTGGCGGCGGCATAACACTCAACAGCTTATTGCCCAGGTCTCCGCGACCATTAAAAAACTCAATCCGAACGTCGAGTTTGGCGTAAGCCCGGCCGGGGTGTGGCGCAACCGCTCCCACGATCCAGCGGGGTCTGATACCCGTGGCGCGGCCGCCTATGATGAATCCTATGCCGATACCCGCAGCTGGGTGCAGCAGGGACTGCTCGACTACATCGCCCCGCAGATCTACTGGCCATTTGCCCGCGATGCGGCGCGCTATGATGTGCTGGCCAACTGGTGGGCCGAGGTGGTTAAGCCCACCCATACCCGGCTGTATATTGGCGTGGCGCTGTACAAGGTGGGTGAACCGTCCAAAAATGAGCCTGACTGGACGGTGGATGGCGGCGTGCCGGAGCTGAAAAAGCAGCTCGATCTCAATGAGTCCCTGCCGCAGATCCAGGGCACCATCCTGTTCCGCGAAAACAACCTCAATCAGCCGCAGACCCGCCAGGCGGTTAACTACCTGCGCAGCCGCTGGGGGCGGCCGCAGAGCTAACCGCCACTCGGCTTCGCTATCGCGCCTGCAGCCCTTGCCGCAGGCGGGCGTGCAGTTTCAGCATGTTCTCCGTGATCGCCCGCCAGACGTGGGCGGAAAAGTCCGCCGGCAGCGTTCGGCGGGCGCTTTCGATGGCCTGCGGCACGCGGTCGGCAAACTCGTCAAGGATCGCCAGCATCTGGTCCCGGGGAAAGTTAACCGCTTTGGCGGTCGCCAGAAAATGACGCGGATAGATGGCGTTAATCTCCGTTTTCCGCCCTCGGGTGGCGTTGAGCCCCATCGACAGCTTCAGGTCGCGCAGATGCAGTCCCGTCCCTCCCAGCACCGGAAATGCCGAAATAATGTCGTAGAACGGCGTGAGCCGGTAGCTGCCGCCGGGCAGCAGAAAGAGCGAGAAATTCTTCGCATGCCCGTCCGTTGCCCCGGTCAGCCACTGGAACACCATGAACTTCATAAAGTCATAGCGATCTTTCAGGGCTTCACTGGAGCCCAGCAGAAAGGTCATGATCGCGGCGATACCCGGCCCGCCGTCAGACTCGTATTTCATCGACGACGGGATGCCGAATGCCTGACACAGATCCTCCTGCGGCAGCCGCAGCAGCACGCGCCCCTCCTGCGCCCAGCGCCGGTCGAAGCGGGTCACCGCCAGCGCACGGATCCGCGGGGTGGTGATAATCTCCGCCTCCGGCACCGCCAGGCCCAACGCCCTGGCCAGCGCCAGGCACAGATATTCGTTATCCACGCTTTCACGCAGATCCAGCGTCGCATTGGGCTGTTTTATCTCGCCAATGGGCAGTTTAATGATATGGGTGGTCGGGGTGGTGCCCTGCGGAATACACCAGTGCTCGCCCATTTGCAGCAGCGCGGTTTTCTCCTGGGCGCCGGCCACCGAGATACGAAAATCGTCCTGGCCGGTCACCATCCCGAGCGGAATATCCGACTGGTAGGCGGTCAGCAACGCGGTCAGTTGCGCCTCATCCAGCGTCTGCCAGCGCAACGCTACAAGATGCGCCTCTTCTCCCGGCGGCAGCAGAGTCACCGCCCCTACGCTATCCCGGCCGACCTCGGCCAGCAGATCGAACGGCTGTTTCGAGCGCGCCTGATAGCGCCTGACGATCCGGTCGCGGACCTGTGGGCTGTCGGGCAACAGGTTATCAAAATAGTGATACACCGCGTCGGCGGTGATATTGCCATACTGCAGCGGCAGCGAGAGGGAGAGCGGCCTGGCGCGCGGGCTGCGCAGCCACTCGTCATCATAGCGGAAACTGTGCGCCCCGTTGGCCTGGCGGGTTAAGGTTCCCACGCGCACATTGTTCATCCAGGTGGTGAGCGTCGCCATTACCAGTCCAGATCCGTAGTGTTATCGGGGGCCGTCGCCGTCTCGGCCGGCTTGGCGTTCAGGGTCATCACCATCCCCAGCGACTGGAGGATCTTGAACAGGGTGGTCAAGGTGGTTTTGTCCGGGTGATTTTCAAAATTGGACAGCGTCGCCTGTTTAATGCCGATCCGGCTGGCCAGCGCCTCCTGAGTCCAGTGATTTTGCTGGCGCAGCAGTTTCAGGTAATTGGCCAGCTGAACGGGACTGTATATCTGCGGGGAATGCATCGCTTGTTCCTCACCATTGTTTATCCCCCTATCGGGATAAATCTGCTTTTATACCCTACAGGGGATAATGTCAAGGTTATCCCCTGGTGGGGATAGGAGAATAATTATCCTTGTGTGGGGATAAAACAGAAAGAATGGTGGCCGGAGACACCTTTACATGCCCGGTGGCGGCTGCGCCTTACCGGGCCTACGGGCTGTCTCTGCCCGCTCCGCAACGATCCAGGCCGGGCAAGCGCAGCGCCGCCCGGCAATGGGCAGCCGGGCTTAGCTGCCGCGGTAGGTCGACCACCCGCCCGGGGCTATCAGAAACGGCAGATGGAAATGGTCATCTGTCGCCTCGCCAATGACAAAATCAATCTGCGCCCGGCTAAAAACGCTCTCGCGCCCGACGCGGGCAAACCACGCCCCCGTTTCCGCGGTTAAGCAGTAGCGCCCCGCCGGCAGCGGCGCGGCGCTGAAGGTGGCGATACGCCCCTGGGCGTTAGTCACCAGGTTCGCCAGCGTCTCGCCCTCCCGGCTCAGGCTGACCGGCACGCCTTCCGCCGGCGTGCCGGTGGAAATATCCAGAATATGGGTGCTCAGGGTACTCATTCGCCAATCGCTCCTTCCAGTCTTAACATCGTAATTTCCCGCAGCTGGGCAAGCGCCTCAGCCACTTCTTCGTCGGCGGTATGCTGCAGCCGGCGCGTCAGCGCCTGCAGCATCTCTTCGCCGCTGCGCCCTTTGGCGCGGATTAAAAACACCCGGCCAAAACGAGCCTCGTAGCGGGCATTCCCCTCCCGCAGGGCCTGCGCCAGCTTTTCATTATCGCTGTCCACCGCCGACTGCTCCTGGCGCGACATCGTCGCGTGCGCCTGGCTGCCGGTCGGTTTTTCGCCGATCCGCGGATGGGCGCTGAGCGCCGCGTTCAGATCGTTCTCCCCCCAGTCGGCCATCGCTTCCCGGGCGACCTGCAGCAGCGCTTCACGGCAGGCGAAGGGTCGCAAGCTCACCAGCGTATCGCTCCAGGCCGGGATCGCCACGCAGGGGGCCAGCAGCGCCACTGCCTCATCATGACTCAGACGGTTAAACTGTCTCAGCGCGATCATCCTGACTCCTTATCGTTTTCGTCGCCGCCTGCTCCTGCGGCAGAACAAGGTTCAGCGCTATCGCCACCAGCCCACCGCTGGTGGCCGCCGAACCGAACAGATCGCCGACCATCGGCGGAAAATGGCTGAGAAACGCCGGCACCGACTCCACGCCAAGGCCCGCGCCAAACGCCAGACCAACGATCAGCACATCGCGTCGGGTGAGCGGGTTCTGGGTAATGATCCGGATCCCGGCCGCTACCACACAGCCAAACATCACCATCGTGGCGCCCCCCAGCACCGGCGCCGGGATCTGCCGCAGCAGTTCGCCCACCGGCGGGAACAGCCCAAGCAGGATCAGAATCACGCCAATGTAGCGCCCGACATAGCGGCTGGCCACCCCGGTCATCTGGATCACGCCGTTGTTCTGCGCGAAAGTCGTGTTCGGAAAGGCGCTGAGCATCGCGGCCACCATGCAGCTGACGCCGTCCGCCAGGATACCGCCCTTCAACCGGTTGCGGAAAGCGCGATCGTCAACAGACTGTTGCGAAATCAGCGAGTTGGCCGTCAGATCGCCCACCGCCTCCAGAATACAGACCAGCGACACCAGCGCCACCGGCAGAAAAATCGTGCTGTTAAACTGAAAGCCGAACGGAAACAGCGTCGGCAGGCGAAACAGGGTGTCGCCCAGGCTGTGAAGGTGGAACTGACCGCTCAGCCCTGCCGCCACACAGCCCACGGCAATGCCCACCACCACCGAGGAGAGCCGCAGCCAGCGGTTTTTGGCGCAGCTCAGCAGAACGATAACGCCAAGGGTACCCGCCCCGAGCGCGATATTGCTCATGCTGGCGAAATCCTGCGCCTTTTCGCCACCGCACCAGTTAATAACGCTGACCTTGATCAGGCTGATGCCGATCAGCGCAATCACGCTGCCGGTAATAATGGGGGTAAAGATTTTCTTCAGCGGTTCAATAAAGCGGCTGACAATCACCGGCACCAGGGCGGCGACAAAGTTAACGCCAAACAGCATCGCCATAATATCCTGCGGCCCGCCGCCCTGCGCTTTCACCCACATCCCTCCGGCTACCGCCACGCCAAGAAAGGCGAAGCTGGTGCCCTGCATGCAGATCATCCCGGCGCCAATGCCCCAGACCCGGTTGGACTGCAAAAAGGTACCGATACCCGAGGCCAGCAGCGACATACTGATGAGATACGGCAGCCAGTCGCCAAGTCCGAGGGTGGCGCCGATAATCAGCGGCGGCGTGATGATCCCCACCAGACCCGCCAGCACATGCTGGAGGGCGCTAAAAAAGGCCGCAAGCGGTGGGATCCGCTGTTCAAGGCCGTAAAGCAGGCCGCTGTGATGTTCGTCAGACATGGTGTTATCCCGTAGCAAAGAGAAGTGCAAGAGCTTCTGCACAAAGCAGGCCAGAGACGACCAACGCGAACGGATAAATTTATTAATACTTTAAAATCATTTAGTTAAATCACTCCAGTCATGCCTCGCTCCCCACCGCTGCGGAACCAGAGTACTGAAACGATAGATTCTTAATGCAACATAAAGAAACTTTTGATTCATAAAAAGGCAACCAATGCGTCACATTGCACCGATGTGGTGCGTCATGACCTATCGCTGTGCCTCAGGCCGGCGGTTTTCCTCCCTCCGGCGAACTGGTACGCAAATTGCTGTAGTCAGTCACAACATCGGGAGAAGGAGAAAAATATGAAAGCAATCGTGATTGGCGCCGGCATCGGCGGCTTAAGTGCGGCAGTGGCGCTCAAACAGTCGGGGATCGACTGCGAAGTCTATGAAGCGGTGAAAGAGATCAAACCGGTCGGCGCGGCAATTTCCGTGTGGCCCAACGGCGTGAAGTGCATGGCCCACCTCGGTATGGGCGATATCATGGAAACCTTCGGCGGACCGCTGCGCCGCATGGCGTATCGCGATTTCCGCAGCGGCGAGAACATGACCCAGTTCAGCCTCGCGCCGCTGATCGAACGTACCGGCAGCCGCCCCTGCCCGGTCTCCCGCGCAGAGCTGCAGCGGGAAATGCTGGATTACTGGGGACGGGAAAGCGTGCAGTTCGGCAAACGCGTCACCCGCTGTGAAGAAAACGCCGACGGCGTGACGGTGTGGTTTACCGACGGCAGCAGCGCCAGCGGCGATCTGCTGATTGCCGCCGACGGCAGCCATTCCGCGCTGCGTCCGTGGGTGCTCGGCTTTACCCCGCAGCGCCGCTACGCCGGCTACGTCAACTGGAACGGTCTGGTGGAAATAGATGAAGCGCTGGCGCCCGGCGATCAGTGGACCACCTTTGTCGGCGAAGGCAAGCGCGTCTCGCTGATGCCGGTCTCCGCCGGCCGGTTCTACTTTTTCTTTGATGTGCCGCTGCCGGCGGGTCTGGCGGAGGATCGTGACACCCTGCGCGCTGACCTCAGCCGCTACTTTGCCGGCTGGGCGCCGCCGGTGCAGAAGCTGATCGCCGCCCTCGACCCGCAGACCACCAACCGTATTGAAATCCACGATATCGAACCGTTCAGCCGCCTGGTGCGCGGTCGCGTCGCGCTGCTGGGCGACGCCGGACACAGCACCACCCCGGATATTGGCCAGGGGGGATGCGCGGCGATGGAAGATGCGGTGGTGCTGGGCGCCGTTTTCCGCCAGACCCGCGATATTGCGACCGCCCTGCGCGAGTATGAAGCCCAGCGCTGCGACCGGGTCCGCGATCTGGTACTGAAGGCGCGCAAGCGCTGCGATATCACCCACGGAAAGGATATGCAGCTCACTGAAGCCTGGTACCAGGAGCTGCGGGAGGAGACCGGCGAGCGGATTATCAACGGCATGTGCGATACCATCCTCAGCGGGCCGCTGGGCTGACGGTCGCCATGGATTCAATCACCGCGCTCAGCGTCTGAATGGCCATCTGCGCAGGACGCGATAGCTGACGCGAAGGCGCGGTGCACAGCGCCAGGGTCAGCGGCCGCAGCAGCGTACTGCGCAGCGGGACAAAGGCCAGCTGGCCGCGCTGAACCTCGTCCAGCACGTCGAGCAGGCTGAGGAGCGTCACGCCGCTGCCGCGCAGCACCAGCGACTTAATGAGCCGGATATCATTGCAGCTGATGGTATTCTCCGGCGCAAAGTCATGGTGGCGATAGAGAAGCGCCACCCGCTCATGAACGATCAGCGGCGCGCCGGGCACGATGTGCCGCTCGAGGCTGAGCTCGCCCAAAGACAGAGCCCTCGCCCCCGCCAGGGGGTGGTCCGGGCGCATCACAATCCCCACCTCCAGTTCGGCAAAGGCCAGCACGCTGAGTCCGGCCTGCCCCTGCGGATCGAGGATCAGACCAACGTCCAGATCCGCCTGACGCACTTTCTGGCTGACGGTGTGGCTGTCGGCCACCTGCAGATCCAGCTCCAGCCACGGCCAGCTGGCGATAATCTCCGCCAGCGCGGCGGCGAAGCCACCTTCCGCCAGCGCCTGCACCATACCGACGCTGACGCTCCCGCGCTTCATCCCCTGCAGCTCATCAAATTTCTGCCGGGTCTGGCGAAACTCCTTCTGCCAGCGCAGCAGATTGTCATACAGCAGTTCGCCCGCGGTGGTCATTCGCAGTCCCTCCGGCAGCCGCTCGAACAGCGGTGTCCCGAAGGCCTCCTCGGCCTGCAGGATCTGGCGGTTAATCGCCGAGGCGGAGATATGCAGCTGCTCGGCGGCCCGGCGCAGGCTGCCGCAGCGGGCCACAGCGATGAAATAGTGGGCGAAACGGGAAAATGGACTCATGGCGACCCTGTACTCTTTTTTGCAACAGCAGAGTGAATTAATGGTGATGGATGTGAACACCCTAATATGACAACAATAATCTCACAACAATAAAACAATCACCGATGTGAGCAGGAAGAGAAATCATGAAGACAACCATCCCGACGCCCCCCGCCCATTGCACCTTTGATCCAGAGGACTGGCTGCGGCTGGCCCGCTGCTGGCACCCGGTGGCCCGCGCCTGCGATATTGGCGGCGCCCCGGTGAAAGCCACCCTGCTGGACGAACAGCTGGTTATCTATCGCATTAAAGGTCAGGTGGTGGTCGCCCGCGACGTCTGCCCGCACCGCGGCGTCCCGCTGACCCTGGGGTTTCATGAAGAAGAAGGCATCGTCTGCCCCTATCATGGCCTGCGCTTTGGCGAGGATGGCCGCTGCAACCGCATCCCCTCCAGTCCGGGGCAACCCATACCAGCCAAACTGCATCTCACCAGCTTCGCCGTGGAGGAGCGCTACGGGCTGATCTGGACCTGCCTGGCCTGCGATCCGGACAATCCGCCGCCGTTACCGACCATGCCGCACTGGGACGACGCCGGCTTTCAGCAAATCAACTGCCCGGCCTTCGAGGTGAAGGGCTTTGCCGGCCGCCAGGTCGAAGGCTTTCTCGATGTCGCCCACTTTGCGTGGATCCACACTGATACCTTTGCCGACCCGGACAATCAGCAGGTGCCGGACTACACCCCGCAGGAGACACCGTTCGGCTTTGTTGCCGACTACTGGAGCTCGGTGGGCAATTACCCGGCCAGCTCCGATTTCCGCGCGCCGGAAGGGTTCCAGTGGCTGCGTCACTTTGAAATGCATCTGCCCTTCACCGCCACGCTGACCATCCATTTCCCTGCCGATGCGAAGCTGGTGATCATGAACGCCGCCTCGCCGGTGTCGTCGCGCGTGACGCGGATGTTCGCCCCTATCGCCCGCAATTTTGACCTGCATGTGCCGGTGGAAGACGTTCATGCGTTCAACCTGCGGGTGTTTGAGGAGGATCGCCTGATGGTTGAGACCCAGCGCCCGGAGCGGCTGCCGCTGGATCTGACCCTGGAGGCGCATATTCCGGCAGACCGCAGCTCTATCGCCTACCGGCGCGGGCTGAAGAAGATGGGCTTTGGCGATTTCTTTCTGGTATGAGTGGAGGTCTTATGCGCGACATACTCCCGGTGGTGGTCGATGGCCTGTGGCGCCAGGGCGCGAAAAATCTGGCCGTTCGTCTGGTGAGCGCCGATGGGCAACCGCTGCCGGCGTGGACGCCCGGCGCCCATATCGACCTCCATCTCCCCTGCGGGCTGATCCGTCAGTATTCGCTGACCGGCAGCCCGGCCGGGCGGGATCACTATCTGCTCTGCGTCGCCCGCGAGGCGCAGTCGCGAGGCGGCTCCCGTTATATTCATGACACCCTGCGCCCGGGGCAGCCCTTGCTGATCTCTGCCCCGCGCAACCACTTTCCCCTGCGCGGGGGCGGCCACGTGGTGCTCCTCGCCGCCGGGATCGGCATTACGCCGCTGCTGGCGATGGCCCACGCCCGGGCGGCGTCCGGCGCCAGCTTTACGCTGCACTACTACGTCAGCCGCGCACAGGAGGCCGCCTTCGCCACCGAGATCGCAAGCCAGCTCACCGGCGGAACCTGCCTGATCCACTGCTCTACCGACGGACAGAGTCCGCGCCTGCGGCTGGCGCAGGATCTGGGCGCGCCGGACGCCGACACCCGGGTCTATTTCTGCGGACCGGCAGGGTTTATGAACCAGGTGCGCGACATCGCGCTGGCGGCCGGCTGGGCGGAGGCGCAACTGCACAGCGAAGCGTTCCAGCCGCCCGCCCCGACGGCGGCCTCGGCGGCGGACGGAACCTTCACCATCACCCTCGCCTCCACCGGGGAGCGCTGGCCGGTACCGGGGGACAAAACCATCGCCCGGGTGCTGCAGGAGCATGGCGTCGACGTGCCGCTCTCCTGCGAGATGGGGATCTGCGGCGCCTGCCTGACGCCGGTGCGGGAGGGAACGGTCGACCACCGGGATACCGTGCAGTCGGAGGCGGAAAAACAGGCAGCGGAGCAGCATATTGCGCTGTGCTGCTCCCGCAGCCTGTCGGCCAATTTAGTTATCGATCTCGCGGGATAAGCGACCGGTCTCCGGCTGTTCGGCGCGGGCGACCGGTTTCACCCGCACGGCGGTGAAGACCACGACCATCGCGGTCAACAGCAGCACACCGCTGCCGGTGAAGACGCCGCTGGCGCCGTGCAGATCGAACACCGCCCCGCCGCCGGCGGCGCCGGCGCTGATGGCCAGCTGAATAGAGGCCACCAGCAGACCGCCCGCGCTTTCCGCCTCATCCGGCACGGTGGTGGCCAGCCAGGTGGACCAGGCCACCGGCACCAGACCGAAGGCAAACCCCCAGAGGGCGACCAGCAGCCCGTCGAGCACGCTCAGATGGCCAAACGTCACCATCAGCAGCGCCAGGACGCTCATCATCAGCGGTACCAGCGCCAGGGTCAGACGCAGGCTGCGGCTCAGCAGATAGCTCGCTACCGAGGTGCCGATAAAGTTAGCGATACCGAAACCGAGCAAAATCAGTGAAACGCCTTCAACGCTGGCCTGCGCGACGGTCTCAAGGAACGGCCGCAGGTAGGTGAAGAAGGCGAAATGGCCGCTGAAAATCAGGATCGACGCCAGCATGCCGCCCAGCATACCGGGACGGCGCAGCACCCTGAACAGCGTGGAGAAGGTGCCAACGCTTTCCGGGCGCATGGAGGGCAGCACCCACAGCTGCCAGAGCAGCGCCAGCAGGCTGGGTATCGCGCAGAGAATAAACACGTTGCGCCAGCCGATCAGCTCCCCGAGGTAGCTGCCGAGCGGCGCGGCCACCACTGTGGCGACAGACACCGCGGAAAAGATGATCGCCAGCGCCTTCGGCACATGGGCCGCCGGCACCAGACGCATCGCCGTGGCGGTGGACATCGCCCAGAAACCGCCGATGGCGATCCCCAGCAGCAGACGACCGAGCAGGAGAAACGCCAGCGAACCGGCAAAAGCGACCATCAGGCTGGAGACAATCTGCAGCACGGAAAAAAACATCAGCACCCAGCGGCGGTCGATATTGCGGGTGGCGGTGGCGATCAGCAGGCCGGTGACTAACGCCACCAGCGCCGTGGCGGTCACCGCCTGCCCGGCCATCCCTTCGCTGACGCCGAGGCTGCTGGCCATCGGCGTTAACAGGCTGGCGGGCAGAAACTCGGCCACGATCAGGCCGAACACCCCGAGGGCCAGGGCATAGACGGCACGCCAGGCAGGCCTGACGGGTGTCAGGCTTGCGTCAGCAGCTATGCAGGAAGTCATATACATCTCTCCAGGTTTATTAACATCCTGGTCATCTTAGGGGCTTACCCCTGGACGATATATGATGCATACTCTTCAGTTATTGATTATTCGTCCGGAATTACCATGAGCCAGCCTACTATCGACCTGACCAGCGAACTGCTGCGCGGTATGCGCCTCTCCGGCGTGAATTACCGGCGCATCGAAACCTCCCGCCCGTTTGGCGTCGGTTTTAGCGCCGTGGCGGGCAAAGCCCAGTTCCATTTCATCAGCCGCGGACCGGTGCTGCTGCGCATGGCCAGCGGAGAACAGTTCACCCTGGAGAGCGGCGACGCGCTGTTTATTCCCAACGGTGACGGACACTCCCTGCTCTCCGATCCGCAGGCCGCGGTGGTGAATGTGGCGCAGCTGAACAGCGAAACGGTGTGCAGCACGGTAAGTTGCATCAACGCTGGCGGCCAGCCTGACTGCCCGGAGCGCGCCGTGATTTTCAGCGGTTGCATGGACTTTGAGCTCGGCGGCATGCAGCCGCTGGTGAAGGCCATGCCCGAGGTGATGCGGGTGAGTTGTCTGCTCCACACCTGGCCGGAGATCCAGCCGCTGCTGGCCGCAATGGAGCGGGAATCCCTCACCCGCCAGGCGGGCTATGCCGGGATCCTCGCCAGGCTGGCGGACGTGGTGGCCGCGCTGATTGTGCGCGGCTGGGTGGCATGCGGGTGCGGTAACGCCACCGGCTGGGTGCAGGTCCTGCGCGATCCCCGGCTGGCGAAAGCGATCTACGCCATGCATCAGCGTCCGGGCGTTAACTGGAAAGTGGAAGATCTGGCGCGGGAGGCGGGGCTGTCGCGCTCTCTCTTCGCCGAGCGTTTTCTTGCCGCCACCGGCACCACCCCCGCCCGCTATCTGACCGAGCTGCGTATGCGGCTGGCGGTGCAGTACATCACCCACGAAGGCCAGGCGCTGGAAAAGGTGGCCTTCCGCCTCGGGTATCAGTCGCTGGCGGCCTTCAGCCGGGCTTTCAAACGCATCACCGGCCAGCCGCCGGGGGCCCTGCGCGCCACGGCACGCTAGAGTCAGCCTTTATATAAAGCGATACACGCCGTTGCCAACGCGAAAGCGTTGCCCCTTAAGCGCCGGGTTGGCGACGCGAAACACCAGTTCGGTCAGCTGGTTGGCGGCTCCTTCGCGGAAAGTAAACCACTGGCCGCCCACGTCCAGCCCCTGCTCCCCCTGTGGCGGGAAGCCCAGCAGCGCCTGCCAGCTATCGCGCACCGCCTGCGGATTGTCCACCTCGAACACCGCCTGCTCGAGCACAATGTCGCCCAGCGGATGAGGCACGTCCAGCCCCTGGGCGCGCAGCCGCGCCAGCCGGGTCTCGTCGTCTTCTCCCCACTGCAGCACAAAAGGATAGACCAGTCCGTCGGTGTCGCCATCGATGGTGAAGATCCGCCAGCGGATGACATTGCCCTGCGGATCGTGGCGCTGGCCATCGACGATCGGTGACACCGCCAGCCCCTTGCGACGCAAGTGGTCATGGGTGGCGTCGATGTCGTCGCTGCGCAGCGCGACGCGAAACAGCGCTTCGTTCTCCGGCAGCAACCGCGCGGCATCCCGCGAGAGCAGAAACCTGTCCGTCGCGGCGCGCAGTTCGTCCGGGTCGGAAATGGCGAGGAATTCGATATAGGTCAGACCAAAATAGCTCAGCGCATTGCGGGTTCCCCACCCCGGATGGCGCCCGCCGGCCACCGCCCGCAGCTGCTGTCCGGCAATGGTTTCAATCGCCGCTTCCGGCTGATTCACAAACTGTACTGCGTGGTCCCACTGCAAGGTTGCCATGATCTCTCCCGCGGTTGTGCCTGTTCAGGCGTCTGCGGCAAAAGATAGTGCCGGGGTGAAGGGAATGGCAAACAAGAATTAAGTATATCGAAAGCTGGATACGTGATTTATATCAACGCGGTATATGGAGTCTGGCAGGCGATGAAACGGCGGACTCACGAATGGCCCGCCGGCTGGATCAGACCGACCCTTCTTTCTCAATCACCAGAATACGCGCCGCTCCCTGGGGATGAGCGACATGCTCGCATCCCACCTCGGCGTAGAAGATATCGCCGGCGTTCAGCACGATCACCTGCTCCTCGCCGTTGACTTTCACATGCATCGCCACCTGACCATCCATGACGGCAAACACCTCCTGACCGTCGTTGATGTGCCAGATATAGGGTTGGTCGGTCCAGTGCAGGCGCACGGTGGTGCCGGAAAAATTGGCGATATCCAGCGCGCCCCACGCGCGGTCGGCGGTGAAATCTTTACTGCTCCAGCTCTGCATAATGATGTCCTGTGGTAAGGGTTATTTTTTCTGCCAGTTTGCCCATGGATCCGCTTTCTCTGCCGGCGCATCGTCGTCGAGCGAAGCCAGATACATCGCCTCCACCTCTTTGCGCGCCCACGGCGTCCGGCGGAGAAATTTCAGGCTGGACTTGATGCTGGGATCGCTTTTAAAGCAGTTAATGTTGACCTGGCGGGCCATTTCCGCCCAGCCGTAGCGCGCGACCAGGGCATTGAGCAGCGCTTCCAGCGTCACGCCGTGCAGGGGATCTTTTGAACTGTGCATGAGGATACATCCGTTCCGCATTAAAAAAGTGCGCCCACCTTACTGACTCTCGGTGACGGGCGCAACGGCTTCAGTTCGCCCTTACGCCTTTATCTATTTAACGCAAAAGCACTGAACCCCGCGCGAACATAAATTAGAAAATAACGTTATTGGTTGATTATCTGGCCCTGAGGCAAGCTGTGCTCAGCCCCGAACAGAGGAAATCACCATGCGCTGCTGTTGTGCCCGAACCCTGAACCTGAATCGACCCATAACATATTATCCGTTTTCGGAGAACACCATGAACGCGACAACCCTGCCGATTCTCGATCTGGCCCGCTACGCGGACCCCGCGAATAAAGCGGCCTTCCTGGCCGACCTGCGCCATGCCGCCCGCGACATCGGCTTCTTTTATCTGATCAACCACGGTGTCGACGACGCGCTTCAATATGAAGTTCAGCGCCAGTCCCAACGCTTTTTTGCCCTCGATGAGGCGCAAAAACAGCAGGTGGCGATGATCCACTCCCCCCATTTTCGCGGCTATAACCGCGCGGCCTCTGAGCTGACGCGCGGCCAGCCTGACTGGCGAGAGCAGTTTGATATCGGCGCCGAACGTCCGGCGCTGACCCTCAGCGATGACGCCCCGCGCTGGCAGCGCCTGCAGGGTCCGAATCTGTGGCCTGCCGCCCTGCCGTCGCTTAAACCGGTATTACTTCACTGGCAACAGCAGATGACCCAGGTGGGGATCCGCCTGCTGCGCGCCTTTGCCGAAGCGCTGCAGCTCCCGGAGAATGCCTTTGACCAACTCTATGGCGACAAACCCAACGAGCATATCAAACTGATCCGCTATCCCGGCCAGCAGGAGACGCAAAGCAGCCAGGGCGTCGGCGCCCATAAAGATTCCGGTTTTCTCAGCTTCCTGCTGCAGGACGAACAGAAAGGGCTGCAGGTTGAGGTGGCGCCCGGGCAGTGGATCGACGCTGTGCCGCTGGCCGGCAGCTTTGTGGTCAATATTGGCGAACTGCTGGAGCTGGCCACCAACGGCTATCTGCGCGCTACCGTTCACCGGGTGGTGTCGCCGCCGGCGCAGCAGCAGCGCCTCTCCATCGCTTTCTTCCTTGGCGCCCAGCTTGACGCGGTGGTGCCGGTTTATACCCTGCCGCCCGAGCTGGCGCGTGAGGCGCGCGGTCCGGACAGCGACCCGCACAATCCGCTGCTGCGCGATGTCGGCTGGAATTATCTCAAGGGCCGTCTGCGTTCCCATCCGGACGTGGCGGAACGCTACTATCAGGACGTGTTTCGCGAACGCGCCGAGCAATTGATCGTTTAACCATAACTAAAAAGGAACACACCATGAAATATGCCGCTTTTAAACTGGCAGGGGTCGCACTGTCTCTTTCTCTGGCATGGACGTCTGCCCAGGCCGCCGCGCTGCGCGTCGCCGCGGACCCGGTTCCCCACGCGGAGATCCTCAACTACATCAAAAAAATCGATCCCAGCCTCGATCTGAAGGTGGTGGAGCTGACCAGCGGGGTCAACGCCAATGAACTGCTGGCCAGTGGCGACGTGGATGCCAACTACTTCCAGCATGTTCCCTACCTGAAGGATCAGGAAAAAGCGCTGGGTAAAACCTTTGCCGTCGCGGCCACCGTGCACATTGAGCCGCTGGGGATCTACTCGCATAAACATAAAAATTTCTCGTCGCTGCCGGACAACGCCACGGTGGCGGTGCCGAATAACACCACCAACCTGAGCCGTGCGCTGTTCCTGCTGCAGGCGCAGAAGCTTATCAAGCTGGACCCTAAATTTACCGACCCGGCCACCACTCTGGCGACGCCGAAGGATATTGTCGAGAACCCGAAACACCTGAAGATCCTGGAGATTGAATCGCCGCAGATCCCGCGCTCCCTCGACGATGTCGACCTGGCGGTGATTAACGGTAACTACGCCCTCGAAGCCGGGCTGGTGCCGGCGAAAGACGCTCTGGGGCTGGAAAGCGCCGAGCATAACCCCTACGCCAATATCCTGGTGACCACCCCAGCCCTGGCCAATGACCCGCGCATTAAGGCGCTGGCGAAAGACCTGACGTCGCCGCAGGTAGCGGAGTTTATCCGTAAAAACTACAACGGCTCGGTGATCCCGGTGGCCCCTCAGTCATGATAACCATCGAAGGGCTGAGCAAAACCTACGCCGGAACCGGCCGACCGGCGCTGAACGATATCGCGTTACAGATCCCGAAAGGGGCGATATACGGCATTCTCGGGCGCAGCGGCGCCGGCAAAAGTACGCTCATCCGCTGTCTCAATTTGCTGGAGCGGCCCACCTCGGGCCGCATTCTGGTGAACGGACAGGATATTACACAGCTGAACAAGGCGGCGCTGCGGGATTATCGCCTGCGTACCGGGATGATTTTCCAGCACTTCAATCTGCTGCATGCCCGCACCGTCGCCGACAACATCGCGGTGCCGCTGGAGATAGCCGGGGTGCCGCGAGCCGCTCGCGAAGCGCGGGTGCGCGAACTGCTGGAGCTGGTGGATCTCAGCGACAAGGCCGCCGCCTTCCCGTCTCAGCTTTCCGGCGGGCAAAAACAGCGCGTCGGCATCGCCCGGGCGCTGGCCGCCCGACCGGAGGTGCTGCTGTGCGATGAGGCGACCAGCGCGCTGGATCCCGAGACCACCGCCTCGGTGCTGGCTCTGCTGGCGGATATAAACCAGCGGCTCAATCTGACCATTGTGCTGATAACGCACCAGCTGGAGGTGGTGAAAACCATTTGTGACCACGCGGCGCTGCTGGAACAGGGCGAAATTGTCGAAAGCGGCAAACTCGCCGACCTGCTGGTGACCCCGTGGTCGCGGCTGCGTCAGTCGCTGCTGCACGACCCGCAGGCTGAACAGGATTTTCTTACCCGTCACGGCGTTCAGGGGAGGCCATTATGCGGAGTAGCATGAGCTGGGAAGATTTGTGGCCGTTATTACTCGACGGCACGCTGGATACGCTCTATATGGTGGGCCTGGCGGCCCTGTTTACCGTGCTGATCGGGCTGCCCACCGGTGTGTTGTTATTTATTTCCCGCGCCAACGGCCTCGCGCCGATGCCGAAACTGAACGCGCTGCTGGGGGCGGCGATCAACATCGGCAGATCGTTACCGTTTATCGTGCTGCTGATCGCGCTGATCCCTTTTACCCGCCTGATCGTCGGCACCACGCTGGGCAGCACCGCCGCTATCGTGCCGGTGACCATCGGCGCCTTTCCGTTCTTTGCCCGTCTGACGGAAAACGCGCTCGACGAGGTGGATTACGGGAGAATCGAAGCCATTCTGTCGATGGGCGGCAACGTCTGGCACGTGATTTTTAAATCTCTGCTGCCGGAAGCCCTGCCGACGCTGCTGGCCGGGATTACGCTGACCATCGTGATGCTGATTGGCTTTTCGTCGATGGCCGGGGTGATCGGCGGCGGCGGACTCGGCGACCTCGCCATCCGCTACGGCTATCAGCGGTTCAATAATGAGGTGATGTTTGGCACGGTGCTGATCCTGGTGGCGATGGTTCAGGGCGTACAAATGGCCGGCGATCGGCTGGTGCGCCGCCTGGCACACCGCCGCTAACCGTCAGATATTAATTCCAGCCGCACTCAGCCGCCAGCTGGCGGACCAGACTGGCGGCGTCACACTCGCGGATCAACCCCACACCCTGCCCGGCCCAGTGCGCGCCATACTCATGGACGCCCTGGGCTTTCGCGGCGGCGGCCAGCGCTTTGCCGATATCATATGCCAGCGGATAATCCGGCACAGCGCTCGCCGGACAGGCTTCCCCCACTGCACAGAAGGTATTCGCCAGACAACGTGCCGGACGCCCGGATATCGCTGAGGTCAGTACCGTGCGCCCGTCAATGCTGTTAGCGATCGCCGCGCGGTAGCCAGCGTCGGCGGCCGATTCCGCACAGAGTAAAAACGCCGTGCCGAGCTGAGCGCCCTGCGCCCCCAGCTGCATCACGCTGGCGATCCCCGCGCCGTCCATGATGCCCCCGGCGGCGACCACCGGGATGGTCAGCCGACGCCGCAGATGTTGCACCAGAGTAAAGGTGCTCATCTGCGCATCTGGCTCCTGCGGGTCGAAGATCCCCCGGTGCCCGCCCGCCTCAAAGCCCTGAGCGACCACCACGTCAATCCCCTGCTGCTCAATGACCTGCGCCTCCTTAAGCGACGTCGCCGTGGCCAGAGTGACGATCCCCTGCTGTCGCAGGCGCTGGATCGCCTCGCGCTCAGGAAGGCCGAAATGGAAGCTCACCACCGCGGGTGAGAGATCGAGAAGCAGCTCCAGCATGGCGGTGTGGCCGATAAACGTCTGGTATATCTCCCTAAGCGACGCCGGAGGGAGACTGCCAAAGCGGGTAAAATGGGGGCGCAGCGTCTCAGCCCAGTCCGCCTCCCGTCGGGCGTCGCGCCGGGGCGGCGCATGGCAAAACAGATTGACATTGAACGGCCGGTCCGTCAGCTGGCGGGTGGCGACGATCATCGCTTCCGCCTGGGCAACGGTTGAAGCGCCCAGCCCCAGCGAACCCAGCGCCCCGGCATGGCTCACCGCGGCAGCCAGCGCGGGGGTGGAGACGCCCGCCATCGGGGCCTGGATCAGGGGGTAGTCAATATCAAGAAGCGAAAGCAGTGAATTTTGCATGGGTTCCTCGTTTATGAGCGATGCCGGAGGCTTACCATCTCTTTTAAAGATGATAAGATCAACATCATTATCATATTGAGAATAAAAATATGAACCACAGCACACTGCAGATTTTTCTCCAGGTGGCCGACACGCAAAGCGTCACTCTGGCAGCAAAACGGCTTGGCCGCGCCCAGTCCAATATCACCACCCGTATTCAGCAACTGGAGGAGGAGCTTGCGGTGGAACTCTTCGTCCGCGGCAACAAAAAAATGGTGCTGTCGCCGGCAGGCGTTCAGTTTCTCAGCTATGCCCGGCGGATCCTGATCCTGGCGGAAGAGGCAAAGCAGAGCCTGCATCCAACCACGCCCGGCGGCAGCCTGCGGCTGGGCGCGATGGAGGCGACCGCCGCCAGCCGTCTGCCGCCGCTGCTCACCCGCTTCCAACAGCGGTGCCCGCAGGTGGATGTCACGCTCAGCACCCGGCCGACCCGCCAGTTAACCGAGGGGGTATTAACCGCCGCCCTTGATGCCGCGCTGGTCTGCCTGCCGCCAGGGACGGATGGTCAACCGGCATGCCCGCCAGGCCTGGGATCTGTCCCGGTGTTTCAGGAAACCCTGATGCTGGTCCGTCCGCAGAGCGCTGGCCCGCTGCGGTTCGCGGCATTTGCCAGCGGCTGCAGCTATCGGACGCTGGGAGAGCGCTGGCTGGCGGAACAACAGGCGGCCGTGGAGGTGCATGAGGTGAGCTCCTATCACAGCATGCTGGCCTGCGTGGCCTCCGGGCGCTACGCCTGCCTGTTGCCGCAGAGCGTGCTGGCGCTGATGACGCTTCCCGAAAACAGCTTAAGCGAACCGCTGTGCGAGGCGACCACCCAGCTTATCTGGCGCCAGGGGTTCAGCACCTCCGCCCTCAGCGAGTGGCGCATCCTGTTGCAAAGCGCCGCGAACGGCTAAGCTAAAAGAGGAAACCGCGACGCACTCGCCGGAGGCGAACCTGAGCTCTTACCGACAAACGCAGAGGCGTTTTGCCGCTACAGTATCCACCCGAGCGACAAAATCGTATTCGCCAGGTCGCGGCTATGATGCCGCTTTTTTGCCGGGTGGCGGCTGCGCCTGACCCGGCCTACGCCTTTTGGGAGTCATTATGTCGTTCTGCCACATGCGCATTGCCAGACCGGTCAGCGAACTGGAGAGCACCGCCAGCATGTATTGCGCCGGGCTGGGGCTGCAGCAACTTGGAAGCTTTACCGATCATGAAGGATTCAGCGGGTTGATGATCGGTTCGCCGGATGCCAGCTGGCATCTGGAATTCACCCACTGCCGCCACCATCCCGTTACCCCCTCGCCAGGAGATGAAGATCTGCTGGTGCTGTACTATCCGCAGCCTGAGGCCTGGAAGGCACAATGCAGCGCCATGGACGCCGCCGGGTTTCTGCGCGTCACGGCATTCAACCCCTACTGGGAGGTCAACGGCGTCACTTTCGTCGACCGCGACGGCTATCGCACCGTGCTGCAAAACCGCGCCTGGGGGGAAGTGCGAAACGTTTCACATCACGAGGAGCCTCAATAACCTCCCTGAGGTGACCCGCACCGCGCCCGGCGGGGGCGTTAAGCCTGTTCCGCCCGCAGCCACGGCGTCACGGTAAGCCCGGCCAGCAGACCTTCCGGACTGAGCAGACGGGTGACGGTCTGCCCCCACGGCTCGTCGCGCGCGGCAACAAGGAGGTGGTACCCCTGCTGCTGCAGCTGCGCCGTCGCCGCGGCAAGGTCGCGGACCTCAAATTCAATCCACGCCTGCGGCACCGGCTCCGTCTCCGGCCACTGCTCCTGACCAAAACAGGACTGCGCCGCCTGCGCCAGCGGCCACAGCGCAAAATGCTTCACCCCGCCAATGGCATCCTGCTCGCTGAGCAGATACGCCTCGTTACCCGGCATCGGCTTCAGCGGCAATCCCAATGCCTGACAATAGAAATCACGGCTTTGCGAGGTGCTTTGGGTAATAGGGCCGAAGCCCGCAATGAACATAACGTCAATATCGGCGAATTCCTGGGACATATACTCTCCTCAAGGCGGCGGCAAGATACCGTCATCATGCCCCGAAGCCGGCGTCAGCGGCAACACCGTTAATGACGGCGGCGAGGCCATCGATCACGGATAAAACGCCCTCGCCACTCGCCAGCCTCTTCGCGGCGCGTTATGCTAAACATCCCTATGTATTAACCCTTTATCCCTATGAGCACTTCCGTCAGCACCACGCAACTTAATCTGCGCATCATTTCGATCGTTGTTTTTACCTGTATCTGTTATCTCTCTATTGGTCTGCCGCTGGCCGTTCTGCCGGGTTATATTCACTATCAGCTGGGCTACAGCACCTTTGTCGCCGGGATCGTGATCAGCCTGCAGTACATCTCGACGCTGATAAGCCGGCCGCACGCCGGGCGCTACACCGATATCTGGGGCCCGAAAAAAGTGGTTAGCCTCGGGATCGTCTGCTGTCTGCTCAGCGGCGCCTTCACGCTGCTGGCGGTAATGTTGCAGGCGATGCCGATGCTGGCGATTGCCGCGCTGTTGGCGGGCCGGGTGTTTCTTGGCGTCGGCGAAAGCTTTACCGCCACCGGCGCCACGCTCTGGGGGATCAAAACCGTCGGCGCGATCCATACGTCGCGGGTGATCTCCTGGAACGGCGTGGCAACCTATGTGGCGATGGCGGTCGGCGCGCCGTTGGGGGTCACCCTTAACCAGTATTTCGGCATCAGCGGCTTTGCCACGGTGGTGGTGCTGGTCGCCGCCATCGGACTGCTGTTCGCCCGCACGCGGCAGGACGTCAGCGTGACCGCCGGCGTCAGAGCCCCCTTTCACGCGGTGGTGCGCAAAATCTGGCCTTATGGGCTGGGGCTGGCCTTTGGCACCGTCGGTTTCGGCGTTATTGCCACCTTTATCACCCTCTACTTTGCCGCGCACAGCTGGCAGGGCGCCGCGTTTACCCTCTCGCTGTTCAGCGTCGGCTTTATCTGTGTTCGCCTGGTGCTGGGGAACACCATCACTCGCTATGGCGGGGTCCCGGTATCCCTGGCCTGCTTCGTCATCGAATGTCTCGGCCTGCTGCTTATCTGGCTGGCGCCGTCGGCCTGGGTGGTGGGGATCGGCGCCTTTCTCACCGGCTCGGGTTTTTCGCTGGTCTTCCCGGCGTTGGGGGTTGAGGCGGTAAAACAGGTGGAAGAGCAAAACCAGGGGACCGCCCTTGGCACCTTCTCGGCGTTCCTTGATCTCGCGCTGGGGCTGACCGGGCCGCTGGCCGGCTGGGTCGCCGGGTACTACGATCTCGCCACCCTGTATCTGCTGGCGGCAATCGTCGTAGTGTTCGCTTTCCTGCTGATTTTACGCGTATATCTGCAACAGCGGGCCGCGGTCAGGACGTAGCCAGGCCCGGCTCGCGGAACGCCGCGGGCCGCCGACACCGGCAAAAAACGAATCGGCAATTGACGACGATTCGGCTTCCGTGCCAACATCCCCTTCAGCGTCTGGCGACAGATGCAAGGACGGTGGCGGAAAACAACAGAGATCGCGCAACGATCCGGCCCGCCGCCGTAGTCCAATCCGAATCACTGACCCACACGGTGAATTCCTGATTCTGGCGGGAAACACAGACATGCACCAAAGTTTTAATCAGCGCGTTCATTTCTATTACTGCGTCCTGGTCGCGCTGAAGATGCACGGAAAGTCGAAAAAGTCGGGCGGTATCAGAGGAAAGAACAACTTTCTGCTGAAATGGCTGCGCCGGGCGCAGGATAACAACATTTTCCCTCCCGATATCACCAGTGAAATCGAATGGCTGCGCGGGAAGATTATTCAGGCCGGCTACGATACCGATCTCGAGCCGATGCTGGATTTTGTTTACGCCACCGCCAGCCGCGCCGAAGCGCTCAAGAACGCCGAATAAGCCACTGCGCCCGCTGCGGGCGCAGATGCTGCCCAATCCGCTTACTCCCTGACAATATGCCCATCACGCACGGGATAGCCTGCTGAGGTTATTTTATCGGTGACACTGTCACGCAAGGCAGATGCTGCAGTGGATCATTTCCCCCTGACAGGCGGCCCCGGGCGTTCTATGCTTTGCCCTGTCTCCCTTACACAGGACAACGCCCGATGGCCGACTGGAACCCTTCGCTGTATCTGCAGTTTGACGCTGAGCGCACCCGCCCGGCGGCTGACCTGCTTTCCCGTATCGCTCACCTGCAGGTCGAGAGCGTCGTTGACCTCGGCTGCGGGCCGGGCAACAGTACCCGCCTGCTGCGTGCCGCCTGGCCGCTGGCGGCGATCGTCGGTATCGATAACTCCCCGGCCATGCTGGACCAGGCGACGCAGGCCTTACCTGACTGTGAGTTTATCGAGGCCGATATCGCCAGCTGGCGGCCTGCGCAACCGCCGGACGTGATCTATGCCAACGCCTCGCTGCAGTGGCTGGCGGATCATGAGACGCTGTTTCCGCATCTGGTGAACCAGTTGGCGGAGAACGGTACGCTGGCGGTGCAGATGCCGGATAACTGGCAGGAGCCCTCCCATACTCTGATGCGTCAGGTCGCCAGCGAGCTGGGATTACCGGACCGTGGTCGCCAGCCCTTGCTTCCGCCGAACGCCTGGTACGATCTGCTCACCCGTCAGGGCTGTGAGGTTGATATCTGGCGCACCACCTATTTTCATCCGCTCGCTTCTCATCAGGCGATCGTCGACTGGCTGCAGGGCACCGGACTGCGACCTTATCTGACGGGCCTCGATGAACCGGCCAGGAGCGCCTTTCTGACCCGCTATTTGGCATTGCTGGCCGACCACTATCCGTTACAGTGTAACGGAATGGTGCTTCTGCGCTTCCCGCGTCTGTTTATCGTGGCGCGAAAAAGAGCCGCCTGACGGTTGGCCTGAGCAAGTCGTAAAACATAACCAACACAAAAATAAGAGCGGGCCAGCTGACCATCCTGATTTTCAGGATTAACTATCCTGAACATTGCGATATTCAACACATTCCTCAGCGTGCGACAGTGACGACCACTTCAACCTGTAACGGGAGTCACTATGCATACCCCCTCTGTCGATCGCCACACGCTGGCCGCCATTGCGCCAAAACTGGCCGAACTGACCGAAACGGTGCTGTTTGGCGATATCTGGGCACGCAGCGAGCTGTCGCTCCGCGAACGCAGCTTAATCACCCTCTCCGCCCTGACGGCGCTGGGCAAAACGGAGCAACTGCCCTGGCATATCGCCTACGGCTATCAAAATGGCCTGAGCCAGGAGGAGATGGTCGAATTGTTTACCCACCTGGCGTTCTACGCCGGCTGGCCGGCGGCGGCCAGCGCCCTGACCTGCCTGAACGCGCAGGAGGCGCCATGCCTCTGACGCGTATTTCGCTTGGCGCGGCCTGGCGTCCCGCGGAGTTTGCTCAACTGTCGGCGCTATTCCATGAATGCCTGGTGGCGGAGTTTGACGTGCCGCCGGCGGACAAATTTCAGTTTATCGAGCAGACCGCCGACGGACAGCGCATTTACGACCCGCATTATCTCAGCGGCGGGCGCAGCGCCCGCTTCGTGCTGTTTCATATTTTCGCCGGGAAGCCGCGCCGCCGGGCGCAGAAACAGGGGCTCTACCGTCGGCTGTGCGCGCGGTTAGCCGATGAGATGGCGGTCAGCCCGCAGGACGTGATGGTGGTGATCCAGTTTAACCAGCTGGAGGACTGGAGTTTCAGCGCCGGCATAATGGCGGGTGAATAAGACAGGCGGCGCCTGCAGGGCGCCGCGATTCAGGCTATTTTGTTGCTACCAGGCGAGATGATGCACCAGTGACAGATCCCAGGCCGTCGCCAAGAGCGAAAGAAACATTATCAGATTGACCACTGTTTCGAGACGTTTTTCCATCGTTGCTTCTCCTGAGCCTGTTTCCCCTGTTATAGCGGGAAAAGCTTAACAACATCTTATCGCTTCAGGAGTCGAGGGTGATCCTGTAGCGCACATAATCGTCAGCCGGGGTGAATTCATCATACAGGTGGCGGGCGGGATTATCACGGCGAGTATGCCAGTACAGACGTGACCAGCCTTTCTCAGCCCCTTCGGTTTGCAGCGACTTAATCAGCGTTCTGGCAATGCCTTGTCCGCGGAAGGCAGGATCGACGAACAGATCCTCCAGATAGCAGATCGGCGTGGTGACCCAGGTGCCTTCGTGCAGAATGCAGATAGCGAACCCCACCACGGTATCATCCACCACCGCGACTCTGCCCAGCACCGGTGAGTTCACCTCCAGCATCCGCTGCCAAGTGCATTCGGTCACCTCTTCCGGTTGCGGGCTGCCGTAGAAGCGGGTATAGCCTTCCCAGAGCTGAAGCCATTCGGCTTTGTCATGCGGCCGAACTTCCCGGATATCGATGACCATGCGAGTTTCCTTACAGATGAATGAATTAGCCTGCGAACATTGGCAGGAAATATGTGATATGTGTTAAGGCCATTATTTTCCTGCGCAGGTATTTGTTCAAGCGGCTTAACCACAATTCTCCCCCTGCGCAGGGCGATTTGGCACTAAAAAGCCTTTTGCAGCGAGGCTGCCGAACGGCTAAATCTGGTTAATAAAAAAGTATGTTGTAACTAATTCGAGTGCGATTAAACCCGGCCGCAGCCGGGTGAATAGACTCCGCTTTCAGCAGAGCGGCCTGACGGCGTCTCGCATACCGCGGGTCAGGATAGCGTCAAGGTCAGCGGCGACCTGCTCCACCAGGCCGGGGATCTGGCTGAGATCCTGCTCCCAGTGGGACTCCACGCTGAGCACGGCGGAAACCAGCTCGCGGATGCATATCTGGCCGTCACGATGGCGGGCCCAGAGCGTCTGGTAGCGCGTCAGCCATTCCGCATCATCCTGTACCGGATAGCTTGTCCCCTCCCGCTCTCCCCGGTAGAAGGCGATCAGCGCCGCCAGGGCGAAGGTCAGGCGCGGCGGCAGCGCGCCATGCGCCTTCTGCCCTGCCAGCAGCTGCGGCAGAATGCGGGTGCGGTATTTGGTCATGCCGTTGAGAGCGATCGAGAGCAGCTGATGTTTGATATAGGGATTACGGAAGCGCCCGGTCACGGCGCTGGCGAATGACACCAGCTCATCGCGCGGCAGATCCAGCACCGGAATAATCTCGTCATAAATCGCCTTTTCGACAAACGCGCAAATTTCCGCATCGTTCATCGCCTCGCCGACGGTGTCGATCCCGGCCAGGAAGGCCACCGGCACCAGGGCGGTGTGCGCCCCGTTGAGGATCGCCACTTTGCGCTCTTTATAGGGCTTGATATCGTCCACGATGCGCACATTGAGCGGCAGCTTATCGAGTCGCAGCTCGCTGGCTAATGAGGCGGGCCCCTGAATAACGAACAAATAAAAGTGCTCGGCAGTATCGAGGAAAGCGTCCTGATAGCCGGTTTGCGCCTCCAGAGCCGCCACTTCATCGCGCGGGTAGCCGGTCACTATGCGATCCACCAGCGTGGAACAGAAGGTATTTGCCGACGTCAGCCAGTTGATAAAGGCCTGCGGCAGCTGCCACTCGGAGGCATAGCGCAGCACCAGCGTCTGCAACGCCTCGCCGTTATAATCGATCAGTTCGCAGGGGATGATCACCCATCCCTTATCGGCTGCGCCGGCAAAATGCTGGTAGCGTTCAAACAGCAGGCGGGTCAGTTTTGCCGGATAGCTTACCGGCGGCGCGTCATCAAACCGATCCCCAGCATGGTAGCTGATGCCCGCCTCAGTGGTATTGGAAAAGACAAACCGCATCTGGGGGTTATGCGCCAGACGTAAAAAAGCGTCGTAGTCAGCGTAAGCGCTGATTTCCCGATTGACCGAGCGGATCAGCCGCGCGTCGCTAACCGCTTCGCCCTGCTCGTTGAGACCGCGAATGATGGTGGTATAGAGGCCGTCCTGGGTATTCAGGGAGGGGGGGAAATCGGTGGCGATAGGACGAACGACCACGATGCCAGCATTCAGGTCGGTATGCGTGTTGAGCAGGTCAATCTGCCAGTCAACGAATGCGCGCAGGAAGTTACCTTCTCCAAACTGGATGATACGGTCAGGGTACTGCGCGCCGGGGAAATCACGACGGTTTAACGTTTTCACAATGGGTTCCCTCTAAGAGTAGTCATACAACCTGAGTAATTGGTCCAATAACTTATCAGGTTTTACTACCAGTGAAACCCTGTTTTGATCAAAGGATTCTGTAATAACCGCCGTCAGGGAAGAAACTTATAGAACAGTGATGTGGCGGTCATTGCACCGTCAGGCATCAGCGCATAGCGCGGAATTTCGCCCACTTTTTCCCAGCCACAGCGGACATAGAACTGTTCCGCCCCACTGCCGGTCGCCGTGTCCAGCACCAGCACCGTCTTACCTACCCGCCGGGCGGTTTGCTCCAGCTCCGCCATCAGCGCGTTGGCAATCCCCAGGCGACGGGCATTTTGGTGAACCAAAAGTTTGGCCACGTCCGCACGATGGGGCTGGTTTTCCGGTTGGCTGGTGATAAGTTGCACGGTGCCGACGGGACGTTCCTCAGCGTCAAGGGCGGCCAGCACGATGCGCTCCCCGGCCGCCACGCTGTTGGCGACATGTTGCCAGAAGGTCGTCGCCGTCTGCTGACTGAAAGGCAGCATAAAGCTCACCGAGGCGCCGCCGTTCACGCAGCTCGCCAGGATATCGCTTAATGCCGGAAGGTGATGAAGAATATCGTCGCGCGATAACGTGCGCAGTGAAAATGATGTGATCATAATAGCTCCTTGTTTTTGACCACATCACTATATTTTAACCAAGCATTAACACAAGCATAACACCTATAGGATTTTCTTATGGTGCGCTTTCCGTCAGCGTCGGCATACAGATGCGGTTACGGCCTGTCTGTTTGGCTTTGACCATTTCATCGTCCGCCGCCAGCAGCAGCTGGTTAAACAGCTCGGTAATACGGGCCTGGCCCACCTCGCGTGTCTCCAGTCCCATACTGATGGTCAGGTGGATCGGGTTATGTCCCCAACCGAAAGCTTGCGACTCTACGCCGTGGCGGATCTTCTCCGCCAGCAGGTAACCCTGCTGGGTGCTGTCGACCACGGCGGCGACCGCAAACTCCTCGCCGCCGATACGGGCGACCATACCCTGCTCGCCCACCAGTTGCCTGACCTGCTGGGCAAACTGAGTCAGTACGCAATCTCCGCCCTCATGGCCCAGGGCATCGTTCACCCTTTTAAAGCCATCGATGTCCAGCACCATCACCGTCAGCAGTTTATCGGCCGGCAAGGCCTGACGCTTCAGCGCCTCGCTCAGCCCGGAACGGGAATAGACCCGGGTCTGGAAATCAAAATCGGCGCGCAGGGCCAGCTGTTTCACCAGCATGTTAATCGCCTCGACGCTGGAGGCGACGATCACCGGACTTATCAGCATCGCCGCGATCCCCAGGCGAGTGGAGAACAACTGCCACGGCTGCATTCGCGTGTCCGGCGCAAAGTGAATTAACGAGTTGGCCACCAGCAGTATCTCGCCGATGCCGGTGAGAAAGGTCAACAGGCAGGTCAGGGGCAGCGGATAGCGCACGGCGCACCAGATCAGGGCCGGTAACGGGAAGGTAATGCTGCCGGCGCCGCCCACCGCCACGCCGAGGGCAATCGACAGCACCAGCGCCAGCGCGGGCAGCAGCTGGCGAAAGCGAAAACCGCTTAACGCGGAGGGCAGCGTCAGGGTCAGAATAAACGGCAGAATAAGCACCGCCGTCGAGAACTGCTCGCTAAACCAGTCCGCCAGCTGGGGAATAAAGGTGGCGCGCTCGACGTCCACCGACCCCAACGCGCCGACCGCTGCGCACAGCAGCGCGGCTAACAGACAGAAACAGAATAAATTAAGCGCGTTAATCGGGCCGGGCATCGAGTCGGCGCGTCGTTTATCCCACAGCACCAGCTGCGCCAGGGTCACAATAAAGACAATATTGGAGAAGTTAATCAGCAATGAGGCAAAGCCCATTCCCCAGCGCGAAGTTAATCCGTCATAGACCAGCATTGCCGCAAAGCAGACGGCATAAAAATAGCTGCGATTAAGCCATACGTAGCGCGCAAAGATCCCGGCCATCACTGCGTTGAGCGGCCAGAAGAAAGAGAGCTCCTGCACCAGACGCAGCATCGCGCCCAGAAAATGCAGCAATAGCGTTAACGTAAATAAGACCAGTGCATCGCGCACGGGTTGTTCTTCACGAAACAGCGTAAATGACCGAATCGACAGTGAAGACATTCAGTAATTATCCGTCTAATTGTTTCAGGCAATTATTATGTTAATAGTTAGTTAGCGGATTATCATAACATGAGAATATTTATCAGGCATACTCCGGCGCCGATCAAATGCAAATTAGCGCACAGACGGGCCGTTCATCTGCAGCACCAGCCAGCGGTGGATCACCTGCACAATATAGCGCTGCTCCTGCTCGCTCAGCGCGCGGCCGTGGGGAATGGCGTGCCATTTTTCCAGGCAGCCGCGACAGCAGGTGGCGGTCGCGTGCTGGGCGATAAACACCGGGTGACCGCGCATCGGCGTCTGCTTGCCATCATTGGCCGGCGCGGCGGACGCCAGCCGCTGACGGATAAAATCGGCGGCATGCTGGTCAATGACCTCCGGTCCCTTATCGAGGCAATATTGCCGCTCTTTCATTCCCAGCCGGAAGCGTGAACGAAACGTCGAACGCGCCAGGCGAGCAAATAATCGATCCTGATCGACCATCAGAACACCGACCTCCCCAGCCGTTGAGTCAGTTTCTCCAGCAGCGCCACGCCGGCCAGGGAGTTCCCCGCCTCGTCAAGCTCCGGGCTCCAGACCGCGATCGCCATCTCCTGGGGCACAATCGCCACAATTCCGCCGCCGACGCCCGATTTCGCCGGCAGACCCACGCGCCAGGCAAACTCGCCGGCGTTCTGGTACATGCCGCTGGTCATCATCAGGGCATTCACCTGGCGGGACTGTATCGGCGCGATAACCGGCGTTTCGAGATGCGGGGCGATGCCGCGGTCGGCGAGAAACAGAAAGGTTCGCGCCAGCTCGACGCAGCTCATCTCCAGCGAACAGTAGTGGAAATAGTTCTGCAGCACGGTGGCGACATCATTATGGAAGTTGCCGAAGGATTTCATCAGCCAGGCGATAGCGGCGTTGCGCGCCGAATGCTCAAACTCAGAGCGGGCCACCAGCGGATCGTAGGCGATATCGGCCACGCCGCTCAGGCGGCGGACAATCTCCAGCATTCGCTGGCGCGGCGCGCTGAGCCGGCTCTGCAGCATGTCGCAGACAACCAGCGCCCCGGCGTTGATAAACGGGTTGCGCGGTTTGCCCTGCTCGATCTCGAGCTGCAGAAGCGAGTTAAAGGGCTGACCGGAGGGATCTTTCCCCACCCGCTGCCAGATCTCCTCTTCCTGATAGTGGTTCATGGCCACCACCAGACTCAATACCTTGGAGATCGACTGGATGGAGAATCGTTCATGGGCATCGCCGGCGGCAAAATGTTGCCCGTCCACCGTACAGATAGCGATGCCAAGCTTATCGCCGCTGACGCTGGCCAGCGCCGGAATATAATCCGCCACTTTACCGCGGCCAATCAGCGGCCTGATTTCTGCCAGAATGGCTTCCAGCATTGCGTTATTGATCACCGTCGCCACACGCGGCTCCTTGCCCACCGTCGAATTTTGGTGGGCGAGTATAGCAGACGAGAACGACGGTCGTCAGGGGCAAACGCAGATTAGCGACGGTCTTTCCAGACGGTCTGCGCATTGCAGAACTCATGCAGGCCAAAATGCGACAGTTCGCGACCAAAACCGCTCTTCTTCACGCCGCCGAAAGCCACCCGGGCGTCGCTGGCGCAGTAGCCGTTAAGGAAGACACCGCCGCACTCCAGCTCGCGGGCAAAGCGCTGGGCCTGCGCCTCGTCGGTGGTGTAGACCGTTGCCGACAGGCCAAATTCGCTGTCGTTGGCGAGGGCCAGCGCATGGTCTGCGTCACGGGCGGTGGTCAGGGTCGCGACCGGACCAAACAGCTCCTGGCGGAAGCCGGTCATGCCGGCGGTGACGTTGCCCAGGACCGTTGGCGCATAGTAATTGCCCGCCCCTTCGATTTTTTCCGCCCCCAGCAGCAGGGTTGCGCCTTCATCGAGGGTCGCCGTTACCTGCTGGTGCAGTTCATCGCGCAGATCGAATCGCGCCATCGGCCCGACGTAATTCTGCTCGTCGCGCGGATCGCCCATCTTCAGCGCCGCGACGGCGTCGACAAATTTGCGGGTGAAGGCCTCGGCAATGCCGGCTTCGAGGATAAAGCGCTTCGATGCGGCGCACACCTGGCCGCTGTTCTGATAGCGGCCGGTGACGGCGGCCTTCACCGCTTCATCCAGATCGGCATCGTTCAAAACGATAAAGGGATCGGATCCCCCCAGCTCGAGCACGCATTTCTTCAACGCTGCGCCCGCCTGAGCGCCAATCGCTTTCCCGGCGCGGACGCTGCCGGTGACGGTCACCGCCGCGATGCGGTCGTCATTGATAATCTGCGAAACGCCGTCATTGGTGGCGTTGACCCAGCCAAACACGCCCTCCGGCAGGCCGGCGGCGGCAAAAATCTCGCCCAGCAGGCGGGCGCTGCCCATCACGTTCGGGGCGTGCTTCAGCAGGTAGCTGTTGCCGGCCAGCAGGATCGGCACCGCGCCGCGCAGCACCTGCCAGACCGGGAAGTTCCACGGCATCACCGCCAGAATGGCCCCCAGCGGACGATATTCGATCACCGCCTGGTTATTTTCCACCAGGGTGGCTTCGGTCGCCAGCATCGCCGGGCCATGTTCGGCATACCAGTCGCAGAGATTGGCGGATTTCGCCACCTCGCCGCGAGCCTGAGCAATCGGTTTGCCCATCTCGAGAGTGATCGTCTGGGCCACCTCTTCACCGCGGGCGCGCAGCTCGGCCCCGATGCGGCGCAGCGCGTCGGCGCGTGCGGCGAGCGGCGTCTGACGCCACTGGCGATAGCCCGCCGCGGCGAGAGCGATAGCCGCGTCGACCTCGCTTTCGTTGGCCCACGGCAGCGAGGAGACCACCTCGCCGGTAGTCGGGTTGACGGAGACGGCGTGCGTTGCAGATAAATTCATCGTTATTCTCTCTCTCGTTGCTTGCGAAGTGAACGTATTCTGGCTTACCTTTCCATTCATTGAAAATGAATAATATTAAGCAACACATTCACAAAAGAAGAATAGTATGGACCTGACTCAGCTAGAGATGTTTAACGCCGTCGCCAGCACCGGCAGCATTACCCAGGCAGCGCAGAAAGTGCATCGCGTGCCGTCCAACCTTACCACCCGCATCCGCCAGCTGGAGGCGGATCTTGGCGTTGAGCTGTTTATCCGCGAGAACCAGCGGCTGCGCCTCTCGCCCGCGGGCCACAGCTTCTTACGCTACAGCCAGCAGATCCTCGCCCTGGTGGACGAGGCGCGAATGGTAGTGGCGGGCGACGAACCCCAGGGACTCTTCTCTCTCGGTTCTCTGGAGAGCACCGCGGCGGTGCGGATCCCCACCACCCTGGCCCACTTTAATCAGCGCTACCCGAAAATACATCTCGCCCTCTCCACCGGCCCCTCCGGGACGATGATCGACGGCGTGCTGGAGGGAGCCCTGAGCGCCGCGTTCGTTGACGGACCGCTGGTGCACCCGGGCCTGGAGGGGCTGCCGGTGTTCCCTGAAGAGATGATGATCGTCGCCCCCTACGGCCACGCGCCCATCGCCCGCGCCAGCGAAGTGAACGGGGCTAATGTCTACGCTTTTCGCGCCAACTGTTCCTACCGCCGGCATTTTGAGAGCTGGTTCCATGCCGACAGAGCCACTCCGGGCCGGATCCATGAGATGGAGTCTTATCACGGGATGCTGGCCTGCGTGATCGCCGGCGCCGGGCTGGCGCTGATCCCGCGCAGTATGCTGGAGAGTATGCCGGGCCATCAGCAGGTTTCCGCCTGGCCGCTGGCGGAAGAGTGGCGCTGGCTCACCACCTGGCTGGTGTGGCGTCGGGGCGCCAAAACCCGCCAGCTGGAAGCGTTTATAGCGCTGCTGAACGAAGATCGGCAAACAGCGGTTTCTCCATAAAGACGCTGAGCGGATCGGGCTGGTAGGGAGCAAACGCGCAGCGGGTCTGATAGCCGTTGCGCGTATAGAGGGTGATGGCCGCATGCTGATGGATGCCGGTCTCCAGGCGCAGAGTATGGCAGTCGCGCTGGCGCGCTTTCGCCTCCAGGGCCGCCAGCAGTTTTTCTCCCAGCTGTTGCCCACGATGCTGTGGATCAATATAGACCCGCTTCATCTCGCCAAAACCTTCATCGCTGAGGACGATAGCCCCACAGCCAACGGCTTCGCCCTGCGGACTGCGGATCGCCAGGGCGATCACTGTCTCCGGCGGCAGTTGACCGAGGTCCAGCAGATGGTTGCTCTCCGCCGGGTAGAGTGTCTCCTGCCAGGCGTCGAGGGCGGCAATCAGGGCGGTAAATTCGGCGTCGGTGGGGGCGATGTCGGTGATGGTATACATAGGTGAGCTCCTTTTTTTACGCCACTGTAGCGCGCCCCGGAACGTTTTCCGCCATAGCATTAACTTATATTGCCGCCCGCCACTTGCGCTAACTAACTGAAACGAAGTAACTTTATCCCCTGCCGTCCGTTTTTGAGACCTGAATATGCGCACCAAAGCCCGTAAAGTGATGATTATTGGCGCCGGTAACGTCGGCGCGTCAGCGGCCTACGCCCTGCTCAACCAGAGCATTTGTGAGGAGCTGATCCTCGTCGACCTTAACCAGCCGCGCGCCGAGGCCCACGCTCAGGACCTCAGCGACGCCGCGGCCTATCTGCCGGGGATGATGACCATCTCCACCCGCGAGGCCAGCGACTGCGCCGATGTCGACATCGCGGTGATCACCGTCTCCGGCGGCGCGCTGCGCCCCGGCCAGAGCCGTCTCGATGAACTGACCACTACCGCAAAAATCGTCAAGAGCATTGTGCCGACCATGATGGCCAACGGGTTTAACGGCATCTTCCTCGTGGCCACCAACCCGTGTGACATCATCACCTGGCAGGTATGGCAGCTCTCCGGCTTACCGCGCAGCCAGGTGCTGGGCACCGGCGTCTGGCTGGATACCACCCGCCTGCGCCGTCTGCTGGCGCAGGAGCTGAACATTGGCGCCCAGAGCATCGACGCTTTTATCCTCGGCGAGCACGGCGATACCCAGTTTCCGGTATGGTCGCACTCCTCGGTATATGGCACGCCGATCGCCGACCTCTACCAGCAACGCACCGGCCGGCCGCTCGACCGGGAGGCGATGGCCGACAAAGTGCGCAAGCTGGGGTTTGAGATCTACGCCGGCAAAGGCTGTACGGAATATGGCGTGGCAGGCACCATCGCCGAGATTTGCCGCAATATTTTTACCGGCAGCCACCGTGCGCTGGCGGTCTCCTGCATTCTTGACGGTGAGTACGGGGTCAGCGGCGCGGCGGCTGGGGTGCCGGCGGTGCTGGCCCAGGGGGGCGTGGAGCAGATTATCGAACTGCGGCTGGCCGGCGAAGAACAGACGAAGTTCAGCCAGTCGGTTGCGGTGATCAAAGCCAATATCGCGCGTCTGCCCTGACGGCAGACGGCGACGTCTGGATCAGTCGGCAATGATCAGCTGAGGGGAAAGGGTCGCCAGCGCCTCGCGGGTCGCTTCCGGCAGGTGGCCGTCGGTGACGATATCGGTCAACGACTCCAGCGGGGCAATGTTGAAGAGTGACCAGGCGCCGTATTTGGAGCTGTCCGCCAGCAGAATGCGCCGGCGAGCATTGGCCATCAGATCGCGTTTCAGGGCGGCTTTCTCCTCCGTCGGGGCGGTGATCCCTTTCTCAAGGTCCCAGCCGTTGCAGCTGACGAAGGCGAGATCGGGCCAGATGGTCTGCAGCAGGCGGCGGCCGTGATCGCCGATGCACGACTGGCTGCTGTCATCGATGCGCCCGCCGATAATCGTCACTTCAATCTGCTTAAATTCCGACAAAAACAGGGCGATATGTAAATCGCTGGTGATCACCCGCAGCGGCAGATGGGTGATCTGCCGCGCCAGTTCAATCATGGTGGTGCCGGCATCAAGCACAATGGCGTCGCCGGCTTTCACCAGCGCTGCCGCCGCGCTGGCGATCGCCTGCTTTTCCAGCGGGCTGCGCTGGGCTTTCTCCAGCGTCGTCGGCTGGGCAGGAATAAACCGGTTCAACGTCACCCCGCCATGCGTGCGGCTGATCACCCCTTCCTGATCGAGTTTGATCAGGTCGCGGCGAATGGTGGCTGGCGAGGCGTTGGTCGCCGCCACCAGCTGGTCGACTGTCACCAGATTATGGCTTTTCAGGAAGTCCATAATCTGCTCTAACCGGTTATATCCCTTCATGTTATTCCTGCGCGATGTGCATGGCGAGCTCAATGGAGGTTGCCATGCTCTCAGACTTCGCTTTACCTGTCCAGGCAATATCAAACGCGGTGCCATGATCCGCAGAGGTGCGGATAAACGGCAGCCCGGCGGTGATATTGACCCCATCATAGAATCCCAGCAGCTTCAGCGGAATATGCCCCTGGTCGTGATACATCGCCACGACCATGTCGTACATCCCCTCATGACACTGCATAAACACCGTGTCCGGCGGACAGGGGCCGGTTACCTCCACTCCCTGCTCCCGCATGGCGGCAACCGCGGGGGCGACGATGCGGATCTCTTCATCGCCAAACAGGCCGTTCTCCCCGGCGTGCGGATTCACGCCGGCGACCGCAATACGCGGACGCTGATAGCCGACGCGGCGCAGAAAGCGATCCGCCACGCCGATCACTGTCTCGATCCGCGGCTGGTTGAGGGTGTCAAGGAACTGGCGCAGGGCGATATGGGTGGTGATATGGATAACCTTAAGCTTTTCGGTATACAGCACCATGGCGTAATCGGTGGTTTGCGTCAGGTGGGCCAACAGTTCCGTATGACCGGGAAAAGCATGCCCCGCCAGATGCAGCGCCTCTTTATTCAACGGCGCGGTGGCGATGGCCGCGACGGCGCCCTCCAGCGCGAGGCGGGTCGCCCGCTTAATGCAGCGAAACGCCAGATCCCCGGCCTGGGCCTGCACTTCGCCAGGACGCAGCCCCTGCGGGTCGCTGAGCGGCTCATCGATGACGTTAATCGTCGCCGGGGCAAAGCTTGCCTCGGCGGGATGGTCAATGATGCGCAGCTCCGCCCGCGGGGTGATGTTCAACGCCAGGATACGCCGCAGCGTCTGCGCGCAGCCCACCACCACCACCGGCGCGCCGCTCAGCGCCCCGTCGGCGAGGGATTTGATAATAATCTCCGGACCAATCCCTGCCGGGTCGCCCATTGTGACTGCAATGATGTTAGACACTCAGTTTCTCCTCAATAAAATTCACAACATGTAATAGCGTGGTGTCGGTGCCGAATCCTCCGGCTTTAGTCATCACCGGCCGCGACCAGCGGCCGCCGAGGAAGTATCCGTATGGGACGCACTCCGCGACCCGGCCGCGGATCTGAAAACCGCTGGCGCCGAGCGCCTGAGCCACGGCGATGGCCACATCGCCACCGGAGAGGTACAGCGCGCCAGGGGGGCACAGGGCCACCGCCTGTGCCGTAACGTCGGCAAGCCAGGCGCAAATGTGCTCCCCGTAGGCCGCACGGCTGAGACCGCGTTCGCGGCACTGGGCTTCAATCCCGTGCCGGACGGCGTTATTCGGGCGGGTGGTCACCACGCAGTGATGACCCTCACGCAGCACCTCGGCGATCCGCGAGGCTTCCTCCTTCGGCGATCCGCTAAAGGCCTGTTCGACATCAATTTCGATCTTTCTCACTCGGGAATGAGCCTGCAGCGCCGCGACCTGGCGCTGCGCCATCTCGCTCATCGAGCCGACCACCGCCAGCAGCGGCCCCTGCTCGCTGCGGCGCAGGCGGCGCGCAAGCGCCTCGCAAAGGCCTGCCGAGCCGACCAGCAGGGTCTCCTGCGCATGAGGAGCGACGGCGTCAATAACCTGATCCAGATGACGCTCTTCCCAGGCGTCGATAATCAGTACCTGCCTCGCTTCGCCTGCCGTCGCTAACGCTCCCGGAAGCTGGGCGGCGCTCAGCGACCGGCTCGGCAGCCGGCTCTGCATGGCGAGAATGCCGGCAATATCCGCCCGGCTAACCGGCGTCTTCGGATCGCTGGCAAATTCGGTGTGATCGAGGGGTATCCCGTGTACATAGCAGCGTCCGTCCCGGGTATGCCGCCCGGCCGCCGGGTAAGCCGGCGCCACAACCGCCACCCGGCAGCCCTGCGCCGTCATCATCGCTTCGAGTTCGGCGCCGGGGTTGCCGCGCAGCGTGGAGTCGATCTTCTTTATCTGCCAGCGCGGGGCGAATCGCGCCGCGCCGCGCAGCAGAGCGGTGACCTTGTCGGCGGCCGCGCCGGCGGTCATCGCCCGGCTGTCGCTGTTGAGTATTAACGCCCGGGCGGATGACGCCTGCCCGGCGGAGAATGCCACTTCTACCGACATGCCCGCCTCCGCCAGGCTGACCCCGGCGTCATTGGCTCCGGTAAAGTCATCTGCCAGCACCAGCACGCTGTTATTGCCGTCTTTCATTGTCCTGCCTTGTGGTCGTTGTAAACGTTGCAAACCTGAAATTGATTATATTCAATCATATTTGATTAAATGTGAGCAAGCTCAAGTTATTAAACCGCCGTATAAATTATAACTTTTCCCCACCAGACGAGTAGAACGACTCGTGAATGATTGAATTCAATCAACCACTACCAAGGAGAAACGCGTGGCGACGATACACAGCACGATCATCAGCGGGGCTGGCGCCTCATCGGCCCTGCTCCCGCTGCTGGCAGATAAAACCCGTATCCTGCTGGTGACCGACCAGAACGTCGGTGCGCTGGAGGCGACCCGGGCGATCCATCGCCTGCTGGCGGCTGACGGGCGCCAGGTTGAGGTCATTAACAGTGTGCCTGCCGAGCCCAGTCATCAGGATGTGGCGGAGATCGTCAGCCAGCTGGGCGCTTCTCAACCGCAGATGGTCGTCGGCATTGGCGGCGGAAGCGTACTGGACGTGGCGAAACTGCTGTCGGTGCTGCTGCATCCGCAAGCCCCCACTCTGACGGCCCTGCTGGCGGGTGAACAGCCGCAACGACGGCTATGCTCCCTGCTAATCCCTGCCACCGCCGGGACCGGCTCCGAAGCAACGCCGAACGCTATTCTGGCGATCCCCGAGCAGCAGACCAAAGTGGGGATCATCTCCCCGGTGCTGCTCCCGGACTACGTCGCCCTGCTGCCGGAGCTGACCACCAGCATGCCGGCCAGCATCGCAGCCTCGACCGGGATCGATGCTCTGTGCCATCTGCTGGAGTGTTTCACCTCCACCGTGGCCAACCCGGTAAGCGATAACGCGGCGTTAATCGGTTTACACAAGCTGGTGCGTCATATCGAACGCTCGGTGGATCAGCCGCAGGATCTGACGGCGAAGCTGGAGATGCTCTGGGCCTCATGGTACGGCGGCGCGGCGATCAACCATGCCGGCACCCATCTGGTGCATGCGCTCTCCTATCCGCTCGGCGGCACCTGGCACCTGCCGCACGGGGTGGCTAACGCCATTCTGCTGGCGCCCTGCATGCGGGTGGTCCGCCCCCACGCGGTGGCGAAGTTCGCTCAGGTCTGGGATCTGATCCCCGACGCGGACCTCACCCTCAGCGAGGAAGAGAAATCCCATGCGCTGGTGGCATGGCTGGCGGCGCTGGTCAAACGCTTACCGCTGCCCGATAACCTCGCCGCCCTCGGCGTTCCCGCAGACAGTATCCCCGCCCTCAGCGCGGCGGCGCAGAACGTTAAGCGCCTGATGAATAACGCCCCCTGCAGCGTCAGCCGTGAAGAGATCGCGGCTATCTACCAGACGCTGTTTCCGGAACATGCCTAACAGGAGAAAGTCAAATGAGGAGAGCCATTAGCGGCGTACTCACCGCCATCGTTACCCCCTTTACCACTGAGGGAGCCCTTAACCTGCCAGCGCTGCAGCAGCAGGTGCAGCGCCAGATCGCCGCGGGCAACGGCATATTCTGCGGCGGCACCAACGGCGAGTTTTTTGTCCTCAATGAGGAAGAGAAGATCGCCGTCGCCAGAACCTGCGTGGAGGCGGCCGCCGGTCGCGCGCCGGTGGTAGCCCACATCGGGGAGGTTTCCACGCGGGAGACTCGCCGGCTTGGCCAGCAGATCGCCCGCCTCGGGGTTGACGCGGTATCGGCCATCACCCCGTGGTTCGTGCCCCTGAAGCAGGAAGAGCTGATAAACCACTATACGGCGATCGCCGACGCGCTGAGCGTCCCGCTCTTTCTTTACAACATTCCCGCCCGCATCGGTAACACCCTTGCGCCGGAGACAGCGCGTAAGCTGGCGCAGCACGACAATATCATTGGCATCAAGGATAGCGCCGGCAGCTACGACAGTCTGAAAGGCTTTCTTGACGCGGTACGCGACATTGACGGTTTCGACGTTCTCAACGGCCCGGACTCGCTTATCCATCAGGGGTTTGTCGACGGCTGCTCAGCCTGCATCTCGGGGCTTGCCAACGTCGCGCCTGCCGAGATCAACGCTATCTGGTCGCTGTTCCATGCTGGAGATATCGCCGGATCGCGCCAGGCGCAGGAGCGGGTAACGGGCCTGCGCACCGACCTGTACAAGGTAGCGTTCTCACCCGCGGCGGTGAAAAAAGCGCTGCAGCTGATGGGCCATGAGGTGGGCGACAGCCGCTACGCGGTGCAGTTTAGTGACCAGCAGCTGCAGGAAATACGCGGCATCATTGCCCGTTATTTAGCGTAATACCCGCTGCGTTTCGTAAATAAAACAGACCGGGTACTGCCGTACCCAGGATTCGTACGCCCAGAGAGAGGCTAAGATGAATCATTTTACCGCTGAAGATACCTTTATTATTGTCGGCATTGTCATTGCCTATATTCTGTTTACCACCTGGCTGACATTCCGTATTCGTAGTAAGAATTCCGGGGATTTTATGGAAGGCTCGCGCGCCATGCCGGCCTTAATTGTCGGTATATTACTGATGTCGGAATATATTGGCGCCAAATCAACCATCGGTACCGCTCAGGCCGCCTTTGAGAGCGGAATTGCCGCCTCATGGTCCGTGCTGGGGGCGGCCATCGGCTTCCCGCTGTTCGGTTTGATTCTGGTAAAGCGCATCTATAACACCGGGAAAATCACCATATCCGGGGCTATCGCTGAGAAATATGGCACCAGTACCAAAAATATTATCTCCCTGATCATGATTTATGCGCTGTTGCTGGTTAACGTGGGCAACTACGTCAGCGGCGCCGCGGCTATTTCCACCGTCTTAAAAGTCAACTTACCCGTGGCCGCCTTTATTACCGCCATCGTCAGTACCTTCTATTTCGCCTTCGGCGGCATGAAAGGCGTCGCCTGGGTCACCATGTTACACAGCGCGTTAAAATACGCTGGTCTGCTGATCATTCTGGGTTTTGCTCTGTCCAAAACCGGCGGCTTCACGCCGATGATTGAGAAGATGCCGGATTACTACTGGACGTGGGATGGCAACATTGGCGCTGGCACTATCTTCGCCTGGCTTATCGGCACTATCGGCTCCATCTTCTGCACCCAGTTTGTTATCCAGGCGATCAGCTCCACCAAAGACGTCCGGTCAGCAAAGCGCTCCACGTGGATCGCCTTCTTTTTCTGCCTGCCCATCGCCCTTGCCATCGCCATCATCGGCGTGGCGGCGAAGTATCTGCATCCGGAAATCAACAGCCTGTACGCCCTGCCGGTATTTCTGCAGGACATGAATCCCTGGCTGGCGGGACTCGTGACAACGTCACTTGTGGCCTCGATATTCGTCAGCGTAAGTACCGTTGCTCTGGCCATTGCCTCGCTGGTGGTGAAAGATTTCTACGTACCATGGCGTAACCCAACTCCGGACCAGGAGTTCAGAGCCACGCGCTGGGCATCGTTAATTATCGGCTTCCTGCCGCTGATCTTTGTGCTGCTGGTGCCGGAAGTGCTGAAACTCTCCTTCTTCACCCGCGCCATCCGCCTGTCCATTACCGTAGTGGCGGTCATCGCCTTCTATGCCCCCTTCTTCAGGAGCACCCGCGGCGCCAATGCCGGTCTGATCGGCGCCTGCGTGGTGACCTCCGTCTGGTATTTACTTGGCGATCCGTTCGGCATCAATAACATGTATGTCGCCCTGGCGACCCCGGCGATCATTATGGTCATCGATCGCCTGATCCCGAATAAATCACAATCATCCCCTGCCCCTGTTGAGCAACGTGGAGTCTGAAACATGTCCGCAATTCCTTCTTTCGACGGCGTCATTCGCCAGCACCAGCAAGATGAACATATCGCATGGGCGATGCTCCCCAACGCCTGCCCGCAAAATCATGCCGCCAACCTGCTTCAGCTGGAAGATGGCTGCCTGATGTGCGTCTGGTTCGGCGGCTCCCAGGAGGGGAAAGCCGACATTTCGATCTGGGGTTCGCGGTTAGCCCCCGGCAGCGATCGCTGGAGCGAAGCGGTTAAGCTCTCCGACGATCCTGACCGCTCGGAACAAAATCCGGTGCTGTTTCAGGCGCCGGACCAGGTAGTGTGGCTGTTATGGACGGCGCAATTCGCCGGCAACCAGGATACCGCCATTGTGCGCTACCGCCAGTCACACGACGGCGGGCAAAGCTGGGGACCCATCGATACCCTGTTGGATCAGCCCGGTACCTTTATTCGCCAGCCGATTAGCGTCATGCCTGACGGCAGCTGGCTGCTGCCGGTGTTTTACTGCCGCACTGCACCCGGCGAGAAATGGGTGGGTAACAATGACGTCAGCGCGGTGAAGATCTCCTCCGACGGCGGCAGAAGCTGGCGTGACGTGGCGGTCCCGGAGAGTCTTGGCTGCGTCCATATGAGCATCACCGCGCATCCCGACGGCGGACTGGCGGCCTTCTTTCGCAGTCGCTGGGCGGATCACATCTGGTTCAGCCGCTCCAGCGACCAGGGTGAAAGCTGGTCTGCGCCGGTGCCAACGACGCTGCCGAACAACAACTCGTCCATTCAGGCGACGACTCTCGACAATGGCGAACTGGCGCTGGTGTTTAATAATATGAGCGCCGCCGGGGCCACCGAACGCCGAGCCTCACTGTACGATGAAATTGCGGATGACGATGGCCGTAAGGAGCCGGAAACAACCGGAAAAAGCGCCTTCTGGGGTGCGCCCCGCGCGCCGATGACGGTGGCGATCTCGCCTGACGGCGGCAAAAGCTGGCCGTGGCTGCGTAATCTTGACGAGGGTGACGGCTACTGCATGACCAATAATTCGGAGCAGAAGCTGAACCGGGAGTTCTCCTACCCCAGCATCAAACAGGGAGCAGACGGTAATTTGCATATCGCCTACACCTGGTACCGCCAGGCGATCAAGTATGTTCGCGTTTCGCCACAGTGGGTGAAAGGAGAAAGCGCATGATTATCGGTACCCTGCAGGCGCTGCACCAGGCTGGTCTGCCGCCAGCGTTAAAGCAGCTTTTGAGCAGCGAGGACTGTTCGCTGGCCGCCCTGAGCGCCAGAGAGGATGGCCGCTTCCAGCCCGACGGCGCGCCGTGGTTCTGCACCCTCGGCGTGGCGCAAACCCAGCCTGCGGCCGAGCGGCATACGGAATATCATCGCCAGTGGGCGGATATTCAGGTCATCCTGGCCGGCGAGGAGCGGATCCAGGCGGGCATGGCTGCCGTGATGCGCCCGCAGGATAATGAGCTTAAGCCCGACCTCTATCTCTGTCAGCCGGCCCCGGAGAGTGTCTCTATTCTGCTGCGTCCCGGCGACTTCGCGGTCTTTTACCCCGGCGAACCGCACCAGGCGCTGTGTGCGGTTTCGACGCCAGCGCCGGTCAGAAAGGCGGTATTCAAGATACCGGCAGCGATGCTGGAGGCGCAATGAAGCGGGCCATAGTCACCGGGGCCAGTTCCGGGATCGGCGCCGCGGTGGTGAGGCGATTGCTGGAGGACGGCTGGCAGGTGGTCGGCATGAGCCGTTCGCTGCCGCCCTTCTCACAGCCGAACTTTCGCCATCTGGAGGTCGATGTCAGCCAACGCAGCGCGCTGCTGGCGGCGCTGGAACAGATTGAGCCTCCTCAGGCCATCATCCACGCCGCGGGTTCGATGACCGCCGCGCCCCTGGGCAATCTTGATCCACTGCGCGGCGAGTCGCTGTGGCGTTTACATGTCGACGCGGCCCAAACGCTGGTCAATCACTTCGCCCCGGCCATGGCGCCGGGCGGGAGGGTTGTTCTGCTGGGAAGCCGAACATCACGAGGCGCAGCGGGTCGTTCCCAGTATACGGCCACCAAAGCCGCGCTGGTCGCCCTTGCCAGAAGCTGGGCGGCAGAGCTGGCGCCCGCTGGGGTGACGGTCAACGTGGTGGCGCCCGGGGCAACCGATACGCCGATGCTCCATCAGCCTGGCAGGGAAAGCTCTCCGCCGCGGCTGCCGCCGCTGGGGAGGCTCATTACCCCGCAGGAGGTGGTCTCGCTGATAAGCTGGTTATTGAGTGAGGGCGCATCGGCGATGACCGGACAGGAGCTGGTGATGTGCGGTGGCGCCTCCCTTGCCTGATGACGCACGCCGCGCCGTCCCCGGACAACGGAACGACGCGGCGGTGAGGATTAACGCAAATAGACAGTCCCGCGCAGATAGGTGGTGGCCTGGCCGCCGATCAGCACCCGGTCGCCCTGCCACTGGCAGCGCAGATCCCCGCCGCGGGCGGAGACCTGGCGCGCCAACATGGTGGTTTTCCCCAGCTTGTCGCCCCACCAGGGGATCAGCATGCTGTGGGCGGAACCGGTCACCGGATCCTCCGGCACCCCTTCTCCCGGGCAGAAGAAGCGGCTGACAAAGTCATATTCCTCATCCGGCGCGCTCACGCAGATCATTTTGCCGAGCGTCTGCAGGCGCGCCATGTCCGGTTGCACCGCTTCAACCTGCCGGCGATCCGCCAGCAGCACCAGATAATCGCGCCCTTCCCGTACCTCGACGGCCGCCTCGAGGCCCAGCCCGGCCAGCAGATCCGCCGGCGGATTGGCCACCGGGGTGGTCGTCCACGACGGGAAGTCGAGCGTCAGCCAGTCGCCGCTGCGGGTCACCCGCAGGTCGCCGACAAAACGGGTGCTAAAGGTAATCGTCGCCGAGGGATGGTCGAGATATTCAAAAATAACGTGCGCCGTCGCCAGGGTGGCGTGGCCGCAGAGGTTGATCTCGCCAAGGGTGGTAAACCAGCGCAGCTCATAGCCTTCGTCGGTGCGGACGAAGAACGCCGTTTCGGACTGGTTATGCTGTTGGGCCATTTTCAGCAGCACATCGTCGGCTAACCACTCGCTGAGGGGGCAAACGGCCGCGGCATTGCCGCCGAAGTTTTTATCGCTGAAAGCATCGACCAGATAAAATTGTATTTCCTGCATACACTGTCCTTACTTTTTTTACTTTCCTTCAACATGACATAAAAGCGCCCCCCTGACACTATCCATAGCAAAATTAATTGCTTAACCGCACCTGGGCGTTTGCAGTGAAATGAGATGCAGATCACAAAATGATTGTCTTTTCGCCAGCAAACGTTTTAAGATCAGCGTCACATCTTCCCCTGAATCACCAGTCCAGAGCTTATGACTACGAATACGGTCTCACGCAAGGTAGCGTGGCTACGTGTCGTGACGTTGGCCATCGCCGCGTTTATTTTTAACACCACAGAATTTGCCCCGGTCGGTCTGCTGTCGGATATTGCCGACAGCTTCGGCATGGAAACCGCCCAGGTGGGCATGATGCTGACCATCTACGCATGGGTGGTGGCGTTAATGTCGCTGCCGTTTATGCTGCTGACCAGCAAAGTGGAGCGTCGGCGGTTGCTCATCGGCCTGTTTATTCTGTTTATCGCCAGCCATGTGCTGTCGTTCTTTGCATGGAATTTTGACGTGCTGGTCATCAGCCGCATCGGCATCGCCTTCGCCCATGCGGTGTTCTGGTCGATAACGTCGGCGCTGGCCATCCGCATGGCGCCTCCGGGCAAACGGGCGCAGGCGCTGAGCCTGATCGCCACCGGTACCGCGCTGGCGATGGTGTTTGGCATTCCGATCGGCCGCATTATCGGCCAGTATTTTGGCTGGCGGATGACCTTCCTGGCGATCGGCCTCGGCGCCTTAGCCACTCTGGCCTGCCTGGTGAAACTGCTGCCGACGCTGCCGAGCGAACACTCAGGCTCGCTGAAAAGCCTGCCGGTGCTGTTCCGTCGCCCTGCGCTGGTCAGCGTGTACATTCTGACCGTGGTGGTGGTGACCGCCCATTATACCGCCTACAGCTATATCGAACCCTTCGTCCAGACGGTGGCGGGTCTGAGCGGCAATTTTGCCACCGTGATGCTGCTGATCCTCGGCGGGGCCGGGATTATCGGCAGCATTCTGTTCGGCAAACTCGGTAACCAGCACGCTTCGGGGCTGATAAGCCTCGCCATCGGCCTGCTGCTGGCCTGTTTGCTGCTGCTTTTGCCGGCCTCGCATAACCCGCACCACCTGATGCTGCTCAGCATCTTCTGGGGGGTGGCGATCATGATTATCGGTCTCGGCATGCAGGTGAAAGTGCTGGCCTCCGCCCCGGACGCCACCGACGTCGCCATGTCGCTGTTCTCGGGCATCTTTAACATCGGCATTGGCGCCGGCGCGCTGGTGGGCAGCCAGGTGAGTCTGCACCTCTCTATGGCCTCCATCGGCTACATCGGCGCCATCCCGGCGCTGGCAGGCCTGATCTGGGCCCTGCTGATCTTCCGTCGCTGGCCGGTATCGCTGGAAGAGCACCAGCCGCACCACTCTTGATTGAGCCGCAAAAAAAAGCCCGTCGGTATCGCGCCGGCGGGCTTTTGTCTCTCTGCGCATCACCGCGGTCAGGGATGCCAGGTCGAAATGATCTCCAGCACGCCGTTAATAATGAACTGCACGCCCATGCAGACCAGCAGGAAGCCCATCAGCCGCGAAATGGCCTCAATGCCGCCTTTGCCTACCAGACGCATAATCGCCCCCGAACTGCGCAGGCAACCCCAGAGAATGATCGCCAACAGGGCAAAGATAATCGGCGGCGCCGCCAGCACCACCCACTCCGGGAAGTCCACGCCGTGCTTCACGGTTGAGGCGGAACTGATGATCATCGCGATGGTGCCCGGACCGGCGGTGCTTGGCATCGCCAGCGGCACAAAGGCGATATTGGCGGTTGGCTCATCCTGTAGCTCTTCCGATTTGATCTTCGCTTCCATCGAATCGTGGGCTTTTTGCTGGGGGAACAGCATGCGGAAACCGATAAAGGCCACAATCAACCCCCCGGCGATACGCAGCCCAGGTATTGATATGCCGAATGTATTCATCACCACCTGGCCGGCATACCACGACACCATCAGGATGGCGAAGACATACACCGAAGCCATCAACGCCTGCTTGTTCCGCTCGGCGTTGTTCATATTGCCCGCCAGGCCAAGGAACAGCGCCACGGTAGTCAGCGGGTTCGCCAGCGGTAACAGCACCGCCAGGCCGAGCCCTATCGCTTTAAACAAATCAAACATAGTTAAAAAAAGTCCCGTAAATATTCATTTTTTAAGGATGGTTTCACGCCGTGAGTATACCGGCTTCAACAATTCCAACGCCAGCCTGCTGATCAATCACCTTCGCCAAAAATTAACAAGCGTTAGAAAATTCACAAACAGTGACCCGTGTCGAATTTTCTTGTTTTAGCAAATCGTGGCATCGGCCAATTCATAATGTTGACTTATGATTGCCTGGGCAATAGTATCACTCGCAACTAAATCATTGCCTGGGCAACCATCATGAAAAGTACCAGCGACCTGTTCAACGAGATGATCCCGCTGGGCCGCTTGATCCAGATGGTTAACCAGAAAAAAGATCGCCTGCTCAACGACTACCTCTCACCCATGGATATTACCGCGACCCAGTTCCGGGTGCTCTGTTCCATTCGTTGCGAGGTATGTATTACCCCCGTTGAGCTGAAAACCGTGCTTTCCGTCGACCCGGGCGCGATGACGCGTATGCTCGACCGCCTGGCGTGTAAAGGCTGGATTGAACGGTTACCCAACCCCGCTGACAAGCGCGGCGTGCTGGTGCAGTTGACGCCAGACGGCGCAGCCCTTTGCGAGCAGTGTCATCAGGTTGTGGGTCAGAAGTTACACCAGGAGTTAACAAAAAATCTGTCGGCGGACGAAGTCGCCATGCTTGAGCAACTCCTCAAGAAGGTCCTGCCGTAAAAATAAGAAGAGGTAAGATGATGTCCAGACGTAATAATGACGCCATCACTATCCATAGTATTTTGTCGTGGATCGAGGATAACCTGGAATCGCCCCTGTCGCTGGAAAAAGTGTCTGAGCGCTCAGGTTACTCCAAGTGGCACCTGCAACGTATGTTTAAGAAAGAGACCGGCCATTCCCTCGGCCAGTACATCCGCAGCCGTAAGCTGACGGAGATTGCGCAAAAGCTCAAGCAGAGCAATGAGCCAATCCTGTACCTGGCGGAACGCTACGGTTTCGAATCGCAGCAGACCCTGACGCGAACGTTTAAAAACTATTTCGATGTTCCGCCCCACAAATATCGCATAACGAATGTACCTGGCGAATCCCGCTATCTGCATCCGCTAAATAACTGTTGTTAATCGCCTGCATTATTAAAGACGTATTGAGGAAATCATGAAACTATTCGCTGCCGCAGCCATCGTCGTTCTGTCGCTGGCATCCAGCTTCAGCTATGCGGAGCAAACCACCACACCGGTGCGGCAAAACCAGCGTGACACAATGATTATCCCTTCGGAACATAACGACTCGCCGTTTGATTTCAATCATATGGCGGCCGGCAATGATAAATCTGACGAACTTGGCGTGCCGTACTACCAGCAGCACGACCTGTGATGCCATTACACGCATACTTGTGTATAGCCCCGTCTCCGGGGCTTTTTTTTACCCGCGCGCCATGCCCGGCCGCAACAGACGCAGACCGAAAACGTTGATATAGAGCCCGGCCATGATCAGCGCCGCCCCGGCGAGCTGCAGCCCGCTCAGCGTCTCTCCCAGCAGCAGCGCGGCGCTGGCCATCCCCACCACCGGCACCAGCAGCGACAGCGGCGCCACCCGCCAGGTTTCATACCGCCCCAGCAGCGAGCCCCAGATACCGTAGCCGACGATAGTGGCGATAAACGCCAGGTAAAGCAGCGAGAGTACCGTCAGCACATCGATCTGGCGCAGACTCGCCAGCATCAACTGCGGGCCATCGATCAGCCACGAGGCGAGCATAAACGGCAGCACCGGGATCAATGCGCTCCACACCACCAGCGACATGATCGGCGGCCGGGTCGCCTGGGACATGATTTTTTTGTTAAAAATATTGCCGCAGGCCCAGCTGAGCGCCGCCGCCAGGGTCAGCATAAAGCCCACCAGCGGGACATGTTCCCCTCCGAGGCTCCCCTCCACCAGCACCAGCACGCCGAAGATCGCCAGAGCGATCCCCGCCAGCTGCTTGCCCTGCAGGCGTTCGCCAAAGACGAAGGCGCCGAGGATGATGGTAAAGAAGGCTTGCGCCTGCAGAACCAGCGACGCCAGCCCCGCCGGCATGCCCAGGCCGATAGCGCAGAACAGAAAGGCAAACTGGCCAAAGCTAATGGTCAGGCCATAGCCCAACAGCAGGCGCAACGGAATGGCTGGCCGGGCGACAAACAGCAGCGCCGGGAAGGCCACCAGCATAAAGCGCAGGCCCGCCAGCATCAGCGGCGGCATATTGTGCAATCCCAGCTTAATCACCACGAAGTTAAGCCCCCACACCACCACTACCAGCAGCGCCAGCAGTCCATCTTTCCTCGTCATACCCTGCCTCTGTCGTTATTAGAATTTTTGTGAACAAAATCAAAGTAGCGAAAAAGCGGCCGCCAGGATAGATCATTATTTTTGGCAGGTTCAGAAGTGCCGATCGCGACCGGGGCGACCTGTACAAGGCGTGATGACCGTGTTATTTGTGATCGAACACATAAAATTATAACAACATGACAGGCAAGGAAATCATGATCACCACACTCCGGCGCTCCACCATCGCGCTGCTGGCATCGTCGTTACTGTTGACTATCGGCCGCGGGGCCACACTGCCGTTTATGACCATCTACCTCACCCGACGCTATCAGCTGGCGGTGGATGTGATTGGCTACGCCCTGTCGCTGGCCCTGGTGGTCGGCGTGCTGTTCAGCATGGGCTTTGGCATCCTCGCGGACAAGTTCGACAAAAAGCGCTATATGGTGTGGTCAGTGCTGGTATTTATCCTCGGTTTCAGCGCGATACCGCTGGTCAATAACGCGACCCTGGTGGTGATCTTCTTTGCGCTGATCAACTGCGCCTATTCGGTCTTTTCCACCGTGCTGAAAGCCTGGTTCGCCGACCGGCTGACGGCGGAGAAAAAAGCGCGCATCTTCTCGCTGAACTACACCATCCTCAACATCGGCTGGACCGTCGGGCCGCCTATCGGCACGCTGCTGGTGATGCACAGCATTAATCTGCCCTTCTGGCTGGCGGCGGCCTGCGCCGCCTTCCCGCTGGTGTTTATTCAGCTGTTTCTCCAGCGGGATGGGGCCGCCGCCGCCCAGCCGGGAGCTGCCGCCTGGACGCCTTCGGTGCTGCTGCGCGACCGCGCGCTGCTGTGGTTTACCTGTTCCGGGCTGCTGGCCTCCTTCGTCGGCGGCGCGTTTGCCTCCTGTATCTCGCAGTACGTGCTGGTGGTCGCCAGCAGCGACTTCGCCGAGAAAGTCGTGGCCGTGGTGCTGCCGGTTAACGCCGCGGTGGTCGTCGCCCTGCAGTACGCCGTTGGCCGGCGGCTGAGCGCGAGAAATATCCGCCCGCTGATGACCTTCGGTACCGTCTGCTTTGTGATCGGCCTCGTGGGCTTTATGTTCTCCGGCGCCAGCCTGTGGGCGTGGGGGATCTCGGCGGCGATCTTCACCCTTGGCGAGGTGATTTATGCCCCCGGCGAGTATATGCTGATTGACCATATCGCCCCGCCGGGAATGAAGGCCAGCTACTTCTCCGCTCAGTCGCTGGGATGGCTGGGCGCGGCCTTCAACCCGATGTTCACCGGGTTGATCCTCACCCATCTGCCGCACTGGTCGCTGTTTGTCATTCTTATCGTGGCTATTGTCGCCGCCTGGCTGATGATTTTCCGGGGGATCAATGCCCGTCCCTGGCAGCCGGATTCTCCGCTGGCCAGGGCCTGACGCCAGCTGACATGCGGCTGTCAGGTTACTGTCGGGCCGTTGTCGGGTCGCTGTCGTGGTGGCTGGCGGCCCGCTTTTCCATACTCCATCACAGGTTTACATCCGCAGAACGTCATGGAGCATATGAATATGAACAGCATCAATCAGGTCAAACAATTACGGCTGCAGCGCGCCTGGTCCCAGGAACAGCTGGCCGAAATGGCGGGGCTCAGCGTCCGCACGATCCAGCGCATTGAGAATGGCGAACGCCCGGGGCTGGAGACCCTCAGCGCCCTCGCCGCGGTCTTTGAGGTGACGGTGGCCGAGATCGGCGGCGAAGCCTCGCGGGAGGGCGCGCCGGGTCCGCAAGCATCGCTGGATCTGCGTATAGAGGAAGCGAAAGCGCGGGTGCAGCAGGAGAGTCGCTTTTTTCGTTCGCTGTCGGTGGCGCTGGTGGTCTGCGTGCTGCTGGCGGTGCTCAACCGGTACACGAACCCGCAGTACTACTGGTCCGGCTGGGTCGCTCTGATCTGGGGCGCTCTGCTGGTGGTGAGAGGATTACGTCTATTCGTCTTTGGCGAATGGATCAAAAACTGGCGCCAGGCGCGCCTGCAGCGGCTGCTGCGTAAATAGCATGGAAACCGGCGGCGCGCGCCGCCGGCCCGCTCAGATAGTCACCAGGGCGCGCACGCCGTCGGTTTCCATATCTCCGCCCTTTCCCTGCTGGACGATGGCGCCGCGCGACATCACCAGGTAGTGGTCCGCCAGCCCGGCGGCAAAGTCATAGAATTGCTCCACCAGCAGAATGGCCATATCCCCGCGGCTCGCCAGTTGACGGATCACCTCGCCAATCTCTTTGATGACCGAGGGCTGGATCCCCTCGGTGGGCTCATCGAGGATCAGCAGCTGCGGACGGCTGGCCAGCGCGCGGCCGATCGCCAGCTGCTGCTGCTGACCGCCGGATAAGTCACCGCCCCGCCGCTGCTTCATGGTCTTGAGCACCGGGAAAAGCTGGTAAATCTCCTCCGGCACCTGCTGCGCCTCGCGGGCGGGAAAGCGCGACAGCCCCATCAGCAGGTTTTCTTCCACCGTCAGGCGAGGAAAAATCTCGCGTCCCTGGGGGACGTAGGCCACCCCGGCCTGCACCCGCTGGTGCGGTTTACGGTGGGTGATGTTCTGATCCTGCCAGCGTACCTCGCCGCTGCGCGCCGGAATAAGCCCCATCAGACATTTCAGCAGGGTGGTCTTACCGACGCCGTTGCGCCCCAGCAGGCAGGTGACCTCGCCCTGACGGGCGGTAAAATCCACCCCGCGCAAGATGTGGCTCCCGCCGTAGTACTGATGTAACTGACTCACCTGTAACATTGGCGCTCCTTAACGTCCCAGATAAACTTCAATGACCTGCTCATTGGCCTGCACCTCCCGCAGCGACCCCTCCGCCAGCACCTGGCCCTGATGCAGGACCGTCACCCGGTCGGCGATGGTCTCGACAAACCCCATGTCGTGCTCCACCACCATCAGGGAGTGCTGTCCGGCCAGCGTGCGAAACAGCTCCGCGGTATATTCGGTTTCCGCATCGGTCATGCCGGCCGCTGGCTCATCAAGCAGCAGCAGATGCGGTTCCTGCACCAGCAGCATGCCGATCTCAAGAAACTGTTTCTGGCCATGGGACAGCAGACCCGCCTGGCGGTAGCGTTCGCCGTCGAGGCGCAGCAGGCGCAGCACCTCATTCAGCCGATCGTCCTGTTCGCTGCTCAGCCGGGCGCGCAGGCTGGCCCACACTGATTTATCCCCCTTCATCGCCAGGGCGAGATTTTCCGCCACCGTCAGCGCTTCGAAGACCGTCGGTTTTTGAAACTTGCGCCCGATACCCTGGCGGGCGATGGCCACCGGGTCGAGAGTGGTCAGATCCACCGACTGGTCATAGATCGCTTTGCCGCTCTGCGGCCGGGTTTTGCCGGTGATCACGTCCATCAGGGTGGTCTTGCCCGCGCCGTTGGGGCCGATCACGCAGCGCAACTCGCCGACGCCTATCGCCAGCGACAGATCCGTCAGCGCCCGGAAACCGTCAAAGCTGACGTTAATGTTCTCCAGCTGCAGTACCGGGTCGGTTTGCGCACGGAAGCGATCTCCGGGCAGCTGGCGGGTAAACAGTCCTTCATCCGGTTGCATTAGCGGTCTCCTCGACGCAGCAGCCCCATCACCCCGCGGGGTAAAAACAGGGTCACGATGATGAACATGAGGCCAAGAAACAGCTGCCAGTACTCCGGCATCGCCACGGTGAAAATGCTTTTCGCGCCATTGACCAGCCCGGCGCCAAGCACCGGGCCGATCAGGGTGCCGCGCCCGCCGAGCGCCACCCAGATGGCGGCCTCGATGGAGTTGGTCGGCGACATTTCGCTGGGGTTGATGATCCCCACCTGCGGGACGTATAACGCCCCCGCCAGGCCGCAGAGCACCGCCGACAGCGTCCACACCAGCAGCTTGAAGCCGCGCGGGTCGTACCCGCAGAACATCAGGCGGTTCTCGGCATCCCGCACCGCGGTGAGGATGCGGCCAAACTTACTCTGCGCCAGCGCCGAGCCCAGCCACAGGGTCAGCAACAGCAGCAGGACCGTGGCCATAAACAGCGCCGCCCGGGTGCCGGTGGCGGTGACCGGAAAGCCCAGCAGCGTGGTAAATCCGGTGAAGCCGTTGTTACCGCCAAACCCGGTCTCGTTGCGAAAGAACAGCAGCATACCGGCATAGGTCAAGGCCTGGGTCATGATCGAGAAATAGACCCCTTTGATCTTCGAGCGGAAGGCGAACCAGCCGAAAACCAGCGCCAGCAGGCCGGGAACCAGCACCACCAGCGCCATCGCCCAGGCGAAATGCTGCGTGCCCCACCAGAACCAGGGCAGCTCGTTCCAGGAGAGAAAAGACATGAACGCCGGCAGACCGTCCCCCGCCGCCTGGCGCATCAGGTACATGCCCATGGCGTACCCGCCGAGGGCAAAGAAAATCCCGTGGCCAAGGGATAGCATACCCGCGTAGCCCCAGACCAGATCCAGCGCCACCGCCACGATGGCGTAGCAGAGGATTTTACCGCTCAGGGTCAGCAGCCAGCTCGGCACCGCCAGCGGATGGGAGGCCGGCAGCAGCGCCAGGAATGGCATGCTCAGCAGCCCCAGCACTAACAGGATCCCCAGCCAGCGCAGAGGCCGCGGCGCGCGCTGCGCCAGCGTTAAGGTAATGGGTTGGCTCATCAGTCAATCACCCTCCCTTTCAACGCGAACAGGCCCTGCGGGCGTTTCTGAATAAACAGAATAATCATCACCAGGATCAGGATCTTGCCCAGCACCGCGCCCATCTGAGGTTCAAGAATTTTGTTGAAAATGCCCAGCCCAAAGGCTGCCGCCACGCTGCCGGCCAGCTGGCCGACGCCGCCAAGGACCACCACCAGGAACGAGTCGATGATATAGCCCTGACCCAGCTCCGGGCCGACGTTGCCAAGCTGCGACAGCGCCACGCCGCCCAGCCCGGCAATACCGGAGCCGAGACCAAAGGCCAGCATATCCACCCGCCCGGTAGGCACGCCGCAGCAGGCGGCCATCGCCCGGTTCTGCGTCACGGCGCGGACGTTCATTCCGAGGCGGGTGCGGTTCAGGATGAGCCAGGTGAAGCACAGCACCAGCAGGACGAACGCCAGCACCGCCAGCCGGTTCCACGGCAGGATCAGGTTCGGCAGGACCTGCACGCCGCCGGAGAGCCAGGCGGGGTTCGCCACCTCCACGTTCTGCGCGCCGAACAGCATCCGCACCAGCTGAATAAGCATCAGGCTGATCCCCCAGGTGGCGAGCAGCGTTTCCAGCGGCCGACCATACAGATGACGGATAATGGTGCGCTCGAGCGCCATGCCGATCCCGGCGGTGACCAGGAAGGCCACTGGCAGCGCGACCAGCGGATAAAAGGCCAGCCACTGCGGCGCGAGCTGCGCCAGGACCTGCTGTACCAGCCAGCAGCTGTAGGCGCCGATCATCAGCATCTCGCCATGGGCCATGTTAATCACCCCCAGCAGGCCGTAGGTGATCGCCAGCCCCAGCGCGGCCAGCAGCAGCACCGAGCCCAGCGACAGCCCCATAAAGGCCTGGCCCAGCAGATCGCCGAGCAGCAGACGATGTTTGATCTTTTGCAGGCTGTCGCTGGCCGCCTCGCGCACCGCCGCATCCGGCTCATGCTGGGCATCGGTAAAGGGGATCAGCAGCGCCTGGGTTTCCGGGTCCGCGGAATGGCCGAGCAGCGTCACCGCGGCCAGCCGCGCGCTGGCCTCAGGCTGAGTCAACTGCAGGCGCGCCAGCGCCACCTCCAGCAGGCCCCGCACATTATCATCGCTTTCCGCCTTCAGCCGCTGCTGCAGCAGAGCGGCCATGGCCGGGGTCGCTTCCCGCTGCAGGGTGCGCGCCGCGGACGCTCGCTCTGTGACGTTGTCACTTAAAATAAGATGGCTGGCCAGCGCGCCGGCAGCCAGATTGCGCAGGCGGTTGGTCAGACGGACCGGCCGGGTGTCGCCCTGCGGCGCGGCGGCGGCGCCCAGCGGTTGTAAGCCGCCCTGTCGGGCGCGGAAGGCATGTTTTCCGTCGTCCATCACCAGGCTCTCGCTGGTTAACGCCCGCAGCAACGGCAGGCGATCGGCCTGCGGCGCCGCCGCCCACTGGGTCAACAGCTGCGCCTGCTGGCTGCGGCTGGCGGCGACGAAATCATCCGCCTCCGCAGCCTGCGCCCGCCATGGCAGCAAGCTCAGCAGCAGCGCCAACACACTCATGAGACGCAATGCGTTCATGTCGTTCTCCTCTGGTCAGCGGCCGACGGGCGCGACGCTCCCGCCCCGTCGGCCCTGGCGCTTACTGGCTGACGGTTTTCACCGGATGGTCAGGTTTCTTATCATTACCGGGGATCCACGGACTCCACGGCTGCGCGCGGACGGGCTCATCGGTCTGCCAGACCACATTGAACTGGCCGTTGCCTTCGATTTCACCGATCATCACCGGCTTATGCAGATGGTGGTTGGTGGCATCCATCGTCAGGGTAAAACCGGACGGCGCTTTAAAGGTTTGCCCGGCCATGGCGTCGCGCACTTTGTCCACGTCGGTGGTGCCGGCTTTGGTCACCGCCTGCGCCCACATATGCAGACCCACCCAGGTCGCCTCCATCGGGTCGTTGGTCACCACCGTATCGGCATTCGGCAGCTTGTGCGCTTTGGCGTAAGCGCGATAGTCGGCGACAAAGGCTTTATTGGTCGGGTTATCGACCGACTCAAAGTAGTTCCATGCCGCGAGGTTGCCGACCAGCGGTTTGGTATCGATGCCGCGCAGCTCCTCTTCCCCCACCGAGAAGGCCACCACCGGCACGTCGGTCGCTTTCAGACCCTGGTTAGCCAGCTCTTTGTAGAAAGGCACGTTGGAATCGCCGTTGATGGTAGAGACCACCGCCGTTTTGCCGCCGGCGGAGAATTTTTTGATATTGGCGACGATGGTCTGGTAATCGCTATAGCCGAACGGGGTGTAGACTTCTTCGATATCTTTGTCCTGGATCCCTTTGGCATGCAGGAAGGCGCGAAGGATCTTGTTGGTGGTGCGCGGATAGACGTAGTCGGTTCCCAGCAGGAAGAAGCGTTTGGCGCCGCCGCCGTCCTCGCTCAGCAGGTATTCCACCGCCGGGATGGCCTGCTGGTTAGGCGCCGCGCCGGTATAGAAGACGTTGGGGGACATCTCTTCCCCTTCGTACTGTACCGGGTAGAACAGCAGGCCGTTCAGCTCCTCAAACACCGGTAGCACCGATTTACGCGAGACCGAGGTCCAGCAGCCGAACACCACCGCCACCTTGTCCTGGGCCAGCAGCTGGCGCGCCTTCTCGGCGAACAGCGGCCAGTTGGAGGCCGGGTCGACCACTACCGGCTCCAGCTTCTTGCCCAGCACCCCGCCTTTGGCGTTGATGTCGTCGATGGCCATCAGGGCGACGTCCTTCAGCGGCGTTTCGGAAATCGCCATCGTCCCGGAGAGCGAATGCATAATCCCGACTTTAATGGTGTCGGCGGCATAGGCCTGGAATGAGAGACCCATAGCCATTACAGAGGCGGAGAGTGCAAAAGCTTTTAATAACGTTCTTCGTTGCATGATTCACTCCTGAGTAGCGCAAAAATAAAGAATTAACAGCTAACCAGAGGTGATAAGGCAAAAACGGTGCCAGGTTGTGAGAACAGCGGGATGCGGCGCAGGCGGAGGGCGGAGACGAAGGAGATGGCAGCGTTGCCTCATCACGGTGCAACGCTGCGCTAAGAAAGGCATTACCAGACGTCGGCGGCGATGGCGGTCACCAGACGAACTTTTTGCCACTGCTGGTCTTCGCTGAGGGCGTTACCCTCTTCCGTGGAGGCGAAACCGCACTGCGGACTCAGGCAGATCTGCTCAAGCGGAACATACTGCGCCGCCTCGGCGAGACGCGCTTTGACCCCCTGCGGGTTCTCCAGCTCGCCGTTTTTGGTGGTGATCAACCCGAGGACCACCTGCTGATGGCCGGGACGAATAAAGCGCAGCGGCGCGAAATCCCCGGAGCGGTCGTTGTCATATTCGAGGAAGAAGGCATCGACATTGACGCCGCCAAACAGCACCTCGGCCACCGGCTCATAACCGCCCTCCGAGATCCAGGTTGAGCGGAAATTACCCCGGCAGACGTGGAGGCCCACCGTCAGATCGGCCGGTTTGCCCTCCAGCGCCTGGTTCAGCACCCGGGCATAAATGCGCGCCAGCGCATCCGGATCGTCGCCGCGCTCGCGCACCTGCTGACGCTGGGCATCGGAGCACAGATAGGCCCAGACGGTATCGTCCAGCTGCAGATAGCGACAGCCGGCGTCATAAAAGGCGCGGATCGCGTCGCGCCAGGTGGTGGCCAGGTCGTCGAAGTAGTCGCTGAGATCCGGGTAAACGGTGGCATCAATATCTTTCCGACCGCCGCGGAAGTGCAGCACGCTCGGGCTGGGAATGGTCATCTTCGGCTGCGCGTCGCCGCTGATGCTTTTCAGATAGCGGAAATCCTCCAGCATCGGGTGGTCGCCGAACGCCAGCTTGCCGGTAACGCGCACGCCGTGGGCTTTGGTCTGCACGCCGTTGAACTGGATCCCCTGCTCGGCATCGTAACGCTCAACGCCCTGCAGGCCGTCGAAGAAATCGAAATGCCACCATGCGCGACGAAACTCGCCGTCGGTGACCACGTGCAGGCCGCAGTCGCACTGCTGCTGGACCAGATGACGGATAGCGTTATTCTCAATTTCGCGCAGCTGACCGGCGTCGATCAGCCCCTCCGCCAGCTGCTGACGCGCCTGTTTGATACTGTCCGGACGCAAAAAACTGCCGACGATGTCTGCGCGGAACGGGGCCTGTTGACGTTGCATGCTGTCTCCTTAGCGGTGGGCGCGTTAGTTGCCCACCGTGATAGTTCATTATTTGAATTTTTAGACTTCTGGATGGCTATATGTCCAGATACTGGCATGCAGGTCGACGGGCCGCAAACGAGAATATTTCATGGTACATGAAAAATATTCACTTACCGGCGACAAACGCATAACCCTCATCTTCCCAGCCGGTGATCCCGCCGAGCATCATTTTCACCGGCCGCCCCAGTTCGGCCAGCTTCAGCGCGGCTACGTCGGCACCGTTGCAGTGCGGCCCGGCGCAATAGACCACAAACAGGGTCTCCGCCGGCCAGGCCGCCATTCTCTCGGCGCTGATCTGGCTGTGCGGAAGATGCAGCGCGCCGGGCAGGTGACGCCTGGCGAAGGCTTCCTCGCTGCCGACCACGTGCAGCAGGACAAAGTCGACCTCGCCGGCACGCTGGGCGCTGTGCACATCGGCGCAGTCGGTCTCGAGATGCAGCTTACGGCGGAACCAGCGGATAGCCTCGGCGGAGGTGGCGGGGGTAAATTGGCTTACTACACTCATGGCGTCTTCTCCTTGTCTGTGATAACACTACTTTACTGACGCCCATCACCCTTATCTGCCGGCAACCATGACAGAAAACGCTAACATCCTGACAACCCCTTCGGTGACACTGTCACCTCACCGCGTGGTGGCCCTTGCCTACGATGGCCTGTGCACGTTTGAGTTTGGCGTGGCCGTGGAGATCTTCGGCCTGCCGCGCCCGGAAATGGGCGAGCGCTGGTACCAGTTCGCCGTCGCCGCCGTCGATGAAGGGCCTTTGAGAGCCACCGGCGGGGTCCGCCTGATGACCGACGGCGGCCCTGAGCTTCTCGCCCAGGCGCAGACCATCGTGGTCCCGGGCTGGCGCGGCATCGACGCCCCGGTCCCCGAAGCGCTGTGCGCCGCCCTGGCCGCCGCTCACGCCCGCGGATGCCGGATAATCTCCATCTGTTCCGGAGTGTTCGTTCTCGCCGCCGCCGGGCTGCTCAATGGCCGCCAGGCGACAACCCACTGGCGCTACACCGCGGCGCTGCAGTCCCGTTTTCCGCAGATCCAGGTGGTGGAGGATGTCCTTTACGTGGGCGATGATTTGCTGATGACGTCCGCCGGCAGCGCGGCGGGGATCGACCTCTGTCTGCATCTGGTGCGCGAGGATTTCGGCAGCGAGGCAGCGAATGTGGTCGCTCGCCGCCTGGTGGTCTCTCCCCATCGCGATGGCGGTCAGGCGCAGCAGGTCCTGCGTCCGGTGGCCCGCAGCCGGGAGAGCCTGCGCCTTGGCCAGCTGTTTGATTATCTGCACCAGCATCTCGCCGCCAGCCACACCGTCGCCTCCCTCGCGCAGCGCGCCGGCATGGGGACGCGCACCTTTTTGCGCCGCTTTGAAGAGGCCACTGGTAAAACCCCCGCCCGCTGGCTGCTGGAGGAGCGTCTGCTGCGCGCCCGTCAGCACCTGACGGAGAGCACGATGGGCATCGACCAAATCGCTGAGCGCTGCGGATTTGCCAGCGCTGGCACCCTGCGCCACCATTTTCGCCTGCGCTTCGCGCTAAGCCCGCTGCAGTACCGTAAACAGTTTGCTACTTCTCCGATTGCAAAATCCTCGCAGCCACGGACAATAGACGGCCACAGTAAACCGGTCGCCAGGATGGTCGATGATGAAGAAAGAGTGTCGGGTAGTGATCTATAAAGAGGGCCTGCTGGGCAGCCTGTTTTTTGGCGAAGCCAAAGCCGACCCTGACAAAATGAGCCAGTTTCTCAGCAGCTATACCCGCGAGGGCTGGGAGGTAAAAACCATGTCGGTGGAGCGCCGCCGTACCGCCCTGTTCTGGTCGCGGGAAGCGTATCTGTTTGTGCTTGAAAGGCCCCTGTAACGGAGCCTGCGCCTGGTTTACACGCGTAAGCCAGGCGTTGCCCGGCATCCGCGCTCAGGGCTGGCGAATATAGCCCTGCTCGTGCATTTTGCGCATGCCCTCCTCGCCAGCGCAGACCATCCCGGTGGTCAGCATGGCAAAACCAAAACGCTGATAGAACGCGATTTTATCGGCCACCGCATAGATAAAAATTTTGCCAAAGGGCAGCAGCTGCTCCCGGACCGCCAGCATCAGCTGTTGTCCGTAACCCTGCCCCTGTCGGTCGGGGACGATCGCCACATCCGATAAGTAGCTGCTCCAGGTGCAGTCGCTGATGGCGCGCGCCACGGCAATCAGCTGACCGTTCTCATAGCCGAACCAGCAGAAGGTGCTCTGGCGAAACGCCTGCTCCAGCTGCTGAACATCACGTTCATTCAGCCCGGCCTCGGCGACGATGGTCCGCACCCGCCGCCAGTCTACCCGCGCAATCGCCTCTTTGCCCTCAATCACCATCATGACCTTGTCTCCCGCCGTGTTCGGCATCTATCCCGGAAGAAAGATGTAGCATGCCGCCGCCGTGGATGCCAGGCGAAAAATCCAACGAAAGAACGCGGAAAACGGGAGTGAGGCAAAAAAAAACCGCCATGTGACTGGCGGTAAATCAATGCTTGCATGGATAGATTGTATTTTGCATTTTTCGCAGGCAGAGGATCCTGACCTCTCTACGTTTGATCCCGAGGTTAGCATGGTCAACCTCAATAAATCCTCAACGGCCTGCGGCTAAAGCTTCTCCACCAACGCTTTCAGCTGCGCCAGGGTCTGCTGCCGTTCCTCCGCGGCGGCGAGCGGCCACGCCGACTGGCGCACGATGAGCCGGGTCGGCAGCAGCTCGCGGATCCGCATCTGCGGGGCCGCCATCAGAGCAATCAGCCGCTCCACGGCCCGTTTGCCCAGCAGATCAAAGTCCTGCGCCACCGTGGTGAGCGGCGGCTGAAAGTAGAGACTGTCAGCGGTGTCGTCATAGCCGGTCACCGACACCGCCTGGCTGCCGCTGCGATTGAGCTGGGCCAGCGCGCTGAGTACCCCGAGCGCCATCTGATCGTTGGCTACCACAATGGCGCTGATCCGCGGCTGGAGGTGCAGCAGTTCGAAGGTTTTCTGCCAGCCGCTGGCGGCGCTCCAGTCACCGAACACCGTGGTTGAACGGGCAATGTTCAGGCTGTGCAGCGCCTCGCGCCAGCTGGCGAGACGCAGACGGGCGGAAACCGAACTTTCCGGCCCCGCCAGCAGGCCGAATTCGCGATGCCCGAGCTCCCACAGATGGCGCACGCAGGCTCCGCAGCCGTCGCGATGGTCGAAGCGCACGCAGCAGACATCGGCCTCCGGGGAGACGTCAAGAAACAGGCAGGCCATATCCGGGTTCTCTTTAACCAGCCGCTCGGCGGTGGCGCTCTCCAGCGGCAGGCTGACGATCACCCCGCGAATATGCTGGGCGCGCAGTTCGTCCAGCCGGGCCTGCAGCGCGGCGAAGTCGGCCTGCGCTGGCATCGCTATCGCCACCTCCAGCTGGTGCAGGCTGGCATGGCTCTTTACCGCGGCGGCGATCTGCGAGGGGGCATGCAGGGTCAGCGAGGCGGTAATCAGCCCAATGGAGGGCGCCGCTTTGCCGGCGAGCAGCTGCGCCGAGCGGTTAGGCACGTAGTGCAGCGTCTGCATTGCGCGGATCACCTGCTCGCGGGTGCGGGCTGACACCACTTCCGGACGGTTCAGGACCCGGGAGACCGTCTGTTGGGAGACGCCCGCCGCGCGGGCGACATCCTCCAGGGTTGCGGTACGACGCGGCATAGTTTCTCCTCATCGACAAAATGTCGTGCGCTAACATTTTATGTTTAACGCACGACAAAAAACAGCGTATTACCCCCGCTTTCGTGATCGTCTGTTAATTTCATTTCCGCCGTCGTTGCTGGAAAAAACAAATTACCCGATAACGTTCTTCATCCTGTTTAGCGATCGACATTTTCTGACTTACCGGGGATTACTATGCCAATAAGCGATACCAGTCGCCGCCACGCGCCTGACTTCCACGCCGTCCTCGCCCGCGAAGACTGGCAGAACCAGACCATTACCCATCTCAACCGCCTGCCGGCCCATCCCGCGTTCGCCAGCTGGCGCGATGAGCTTGCCGCCCGCGATAATCATCCTTCGCCCCATCGTCGTCAGCTGGACGGCGAGTGGCAATTTGCTTACGCCCGCAGCCCGTTTGCCGTCGATGCGCAGTGGCTGACGCAGGACCTGCCGGACAGCCGCGGCACGCCGGTGCCCTCCAACTGGCAGATGGAGGGCTATGACGCGCCGATCTACACTAACGTCCGCTACCCCATCGACACCACCCCGCCGCGGGTGCCGGAGGATAACCCAACCGGCTGTTACTCCCTGCACGTTGCGATCGATGACGCCTGGCGCGCGGATGGGCAGACGCAGATTATATTCGACGGCGTTAACTCGGCCTTTCATCTCTGGTGCAACGGCGCCTGGGTCGGTTACTCCCAGGACAGCCGCCTGCCGGCGGCGTTCGATCTCAGCCCCTTTCTGCGTCCGGGCGACAACCGCCTGTGCGTGATGGTCATGCGCTGGAGCGCCGGCAGCTGGCTGGAAGACCAGGATATGTGGCGGATGAGCGGTATTTTCCGCTCGGTGTGGCTGCTGAATAAGCCGCACCAGCGGCTGAGCGACGTCCAGCTGACGCCGACCCTTGACACCCTCTGCCGCGACGGCGCTCTGCAGGTCCAGGCGACCGTCGAGGCGACAGAAGCGGCGCTTGCCGGGCTCAGCGTCGGGGTTAGCCTGTGGCGCGGCGAGCAGCCTGTCGTTGCCCACCGTCAGCCGTTAGGCACCCCGACGGTGGATGAGCGCGGCCGTTACGCCGAACGGGTCGATTTCTCCCTGGCGGTGGCGACGCCGGCGCACTGGAGCGCGGAAACCCCGGATTGCTACCGGGCGGTGGTCACCCTGTGGCGCGGCGAGGCATTGCTGGAGGCCGAGGCGTGGGATATCGGTTTTCGCCGCATTGAGATCGCCGACGGCCTGCTGCGCCTTAACGGCAAACCGCTGCTGATCCGCGGCGTTAACCGCCATGAACACCACCATTTACGCGGTCAGGTGGTCAGCGAGGCGGATATGGTGCAGGACATTCTGTTGATGAAGCAGAACAACTTTAACGCCGTCCGCTGCTCGCACTACCCCAACGCCCCGCGCTGGTATGAGCTGTGCAACCGCTACGGTCTGTACGTGGTCGATGAAGCCAATATTGAAACCCACGGCATGGTGCCGATGAATCGGCTGTCCGACGATCCGGCGTGGCTGCCAGCCTTCAGCGCCCGCGTCACCCGGATGGTACAGAGCAACCGCAACCATCCGTGCATTATCATCTGGTCGCTGGGCAACGAATCCGGCGGCGGCGGCAACCACGAAGCGCTGTACCACTGGCTGAAGCGTAACGACCCGACCCGTCCGGTGCAGTACGAGGGCGGCGGCGCGGATACCACCGCCACCGATATTATCTGTCCGATGTACGCCCGCGTCGAACGCGACCAGCCGATCCCGGCGGTACCGAAGTGGGGGATCAAAAAATGGATCAGCCTGCCCGGCGAGCAGCGGCCGCTGATCCTCTGCGAGTACGCCCACGCGATGGGCAACAGCCTCGGCAACTTCGCCGATTACTGGCAGGCCTTCCGCGAGTATCCGCGGCTGCAGGGCGGGTTTATCTGGGACTGGGCCGACCAGGCGATCCGCAAAATCTTTGACGACGGCAGCGTCGGCTGGGCCTACGGCGGCGACTTTGGCGATAAGCCGAACGATCGCCAGTTCTGTATGAACGGCCTGGTGTTCCCCGATCGCACGCCGCATCCGTCGCTGGTCGAGGCGAAGCACGCCCAGCAGTATTTCCAGTTCGCCCTGCTGTCAACCTCGCCGCTGCGGGTGCGCATCGCCAGCGAATACCTGTTCCGCCAGACCGATAACGAAGCGCTGCGCTGGCAGGTGCAGGCGGCCGGTGAAACCCTGTACCACGGCAACCTGACGCTGGCGCTCCCGCCTGAGGGCAGCGACGAGATAACGCTGCTCGACAGTCTGATCCTGCCGCCAGGCGCCCGCGCCGTGTGGCTGACGCTGGAGGTGGTCCAGCCCCAGGCGACAGCCTGGTCCCCGGCGGATCATCGCGTCGCCTGGCAGCAATATCCCCTGCCGGCGCCGCTGGCGCTGCCTGCGCCCACGGTGCCAGCCGGCGCCCCGGATCTTATCGTCAGTGATGAGGCCTGGCAGATCCGCGCCGGCACGCAGTGCTGGACCGTCGGTCGCCGGACCGGTTTGCTGAGTGGCTGGTCGGTTGGCGGTCAGGAGCAGCTGCTGACCCCCCTGCGGGATCAGTTTATCCGTGCGCCGCTCGACAACGACATCGGGGTCAGCGAAGTGGAGCGCATCGACCCCAACGCCTGGGTGGAGCGCTGGAAAAGCGCCGGCCTGTTCGACCTTGAGGCGCGCTGCGTGCAGTGCGACGCCCAGCGTCTGGCGAATGAGACCCTTGTCGACAGCCGCTGGCACTACCTGCGCGGCGACGAGGTGGTGATTGTCAGCCACTGGCGCCTGCGCTTTACCGCGGACGGAACGGTACGGCTGGCGGTGGACGGCGAGCGCGCGGAAACGCTGCCGCCGCTGCCGCGGGTCGGGCTGCACTTCCAGGTGGCGGATCAGCAGGCGCCGGTGAGCTGGCTGGGGCTGGGGCCGCATGAGAACTACCCCGACCGGCGGAGCAGCGCCTGCTTCGCTCGCTGGGAGCAGCCGCTGGCGGCGATGACCACCCCCTACATCTTCCCGACGGAAAACGGCCTGCGCTGTGATACCCAGGCGCTGGACTGGGGACGCTGGCACGTCAGCGGTCATTTCCACTTCTCCGTTCTGCCGTGGAGCACCCGTCAGCTGATGGAAACCGACCACTGGCACAAGATGCAGGCCGAAGACGGCGTGTGGATCACCCTTGACGGCCTGCATATGGGGGTGGGAGGCGATGACTCCTGGACCCCAAGCGTGCTGCCGCAGTGGCTCCTGACCCAAACGCGCTGGCAGTACGAGGTCTCATTGCGTTGCCTTTAATCCGTGGGGGCGGCAGCCCCCACCCTACAAACAGAATAACAAGGGATCATGGTGATGAAATTCTCTGAACTGGCGCCGCGAGAACGGCATAATTTTGTCTATTTCCTGCTGTTCTTTTTCTTTTACTATTTCATTATGTCGGCCTATTTCCCGTTTTTCCCGGTGTGGCTGGCGGACGTTAACCATTTAACCAAAACGGAAACCGGGATCGTCTTCTCCTCCATCTCGTTGTTCGCGATTATTTTTCAGCCGGTATTTGGTTTAATGTCGGATAAGTTCGGCCTGCGCAAACATCTGCTGTGGACTATTACGGTGCTGTTAATTCTGTTCGCGCCGTTCTTTATTTTCGTTTTCTCCCCGCTGCTGCAGATGAATATTATCGCCGGTTCGCTGGTGGGCGGGATCTACCTGGGGATTGTTTTCTCCAGCGGCTCCGGGGCGGTGGAAGCCTATATCGAGCGCGTCAGCCGGGCAAACCGCTTTGAATATGGCAAAGTGCGGGTCGCTGGCTGCGTCGGCTGGGCGCTGTGCGCCTCGATAACCGGCGTGCTGTTCGGCATCGACCCCAATATTACCTTCTGGATCGCCTCCGGCTTTGCGCTGGTGCTGGGTCTTCTGCTCTGGCTGTCGCGTCCGGAAAGCAGCAACAGCGCCCAGGTTATCGAGGCGCTCGGGGCCAATCGCCAGGCCTTTTCGCTGCGTACGGCGGCAGAGCTGCTGCGTATGCCGCGCTTCTGGGGCTTTATCGTCTATGTGGTGGGGGTCGCCAGCGTCTACGACGTGTTTGACCAGCAATTTGCTAACTTTTTCAAAAGCTTCTTCGCCAGTCCGCAGCGCGGTACCGAAGTGTTTGGCTTCGTCACCACCGGTGGCGAGCTGCTCAATGCCGTGATCATGTTCTGCGCCCCGGCCATCGTTAACCGTATCGGGGCCAAAAACGCCCTGCTGACCGCGGGGATGATCATGTCGGTGCGTATTCTCGGGTCGTCTTTTGCCTCATCGGCGGTGGAAGTGGTGATCCTCAAGATGCTGCATATGTTTGAGATCCCCTTCCTGCTGGTCGGGACCTTTAAATATATCTCCTCCGCCTTTAACCCGCGTCTCTCGGCCACCCTGTTTCTGATCGGCTTTAACCTGTCGAAACAGCTGTCCGGGGTGGTACTTTCCGCCTGGGTGGGCCGGATGTACGACACCGTCGGCTTCCATCAGGCCTATCTGATCCTCGGCTGCATCACCCTGAGCTTTACCCTGCTCTCGTTCATCACCTTACGCGGCGGCAAAAGCCTGCTGCCGACAGCGGAGACGCAGACCCCCGCCTGACCGGGCGCGCCCGTCAGGGATGACGGGGTTCACTCTACAATACGCGTCTCTCCGCCGCTATTCTCCAGCGCATAGCGCTGGCAGGCAGCCCCGGCGGCGATAAGATCCGCCAGCTCTGCCGAGTGGCTGGTCAGCCAGATCTGGCTGTAGCGGGAGGCCTCGACGATCAGCCTGGCCAGCGCCGGGAGCATGTCGCGATGCAGGCTGTTTTCCGGTTCATTGATCGCCAGAAAGGCCGGTGGGCGCGGGCTGAGCAGCGCGACGGCGAGGCAGAGAAAACGCAGCGTGCCGTCGGACATCTCCGCCGCCTGCAGCGGGCGGCGGATCCCCTCCCGGCGCATTTTCAGCGCGAAACGCGAGTGCTCGTTTTCACAGTAAAACTGGCAGCCGGGAAAGGCGTCGGCGAGGATCTCGTGCAAAATCTCCTCCGCGCCGATCTCGACAACGGTCTGAAAGGCGGCCGCCAGATTATGGCCGTCGCTGTCGAGCACCGGCGAACGGTAGCCGACGGCCGGCTGGCGCAGCGGTGAGTGGCGGCCGATAGCGAATTCATGGTAAAACCGCCAGCGGCGCAGGGTCTCGCGCACCCGCGAGACCTCAGGAAAACGGTGCGGCTCGCCAAGCTGACCGAACACCGACTCGTTTTCATAAATACTCTCGGTGAAGGTGCTTTTCTCCCCGGCGACATCGACGAGGAACGCCGCCTGATTCTTACGCTGCAGTACGCGGGAGGAAGGCCGACGGGAATAGCCCGCCAGCCAGATGTTCTCTTCTTTGACGATGGGATCGAGCATGAACTGCGTCGGATAGGGCAATTTTTCCGGGAAACCAACCTGCAGTTCATAATCAAAGCTCTCCGTCCGACAGGCGATTTGCAGCCGGCGGGGATGGCGATCGAGGGGGGAACGATCTCCGGACCACATCATATTTTCAAGGCCCCCCTCTTCGCTGATAAATTCCGACAGCCTGCCGTCGGCAGCCGCGGTCAACAGATGGATAGCGTTGTAAATATTGGATTTGCCGCAGCCGTTAGGGCCGAAGACAATGTTCAGCGGCCCCAGCTCCAGCGCGATATCCCTGACTGAGCGAAAGTTTTGAATACGGATGTACTGAATCATAATGCGTCCTGGCCCGGAGAGAGAAGGCTGCCACAGTAGCAAAGCCGCGGCAGGGATACTATCGCCCCCTCTCTCCGACCGGGTTTAACAGAACATTTTTTTCATTCCGCGGGTCAGCGCCACCCGCGTCAGCTTGTCGCTATCCTGATGGGCGTCACTGAAAACGCCAAAGAAATAGCGTTCATCGTCAATGGTTTGACTCACGATACGATAGCTGAGCGGCTGGCCGGACGGCGCACCGTATTGCGCAGGGGTCACTGAGACCTCGGTCGCATCGTCGGCGACGCTGACCAGCAGTCCATCCGCCTTACCGCCCACCAGCATGACCTTAATTATCGGGTGCACCAGTTCCTCCCGGGATGGCATAGATCATTGGCAAACCGCGCAGCGCGGAGGGCGTATCGTCAGCAAACAGCGGCGCCAGCCAGAGTGCGGTCTTAAGTACTTTCTTATAGTTCATTGCGGCCTTGAGTCAAAAATAGCGTGCTTAGGCTGAGCTAAATATTGATTATTCGAAATAAAAGATGACAAATGATGAAGGAAAAAAGAGGAATTGTGAATCAGCAAAACGCCAGGTTATTCTATTTTATCACTCCTCTCCTCGCCTTTAATGGCCCTGATTCAAGGAAGTATTGCGGTTATGCGTTATGTTCGCCTGTGCCTTTTCTCCCTGATTGCCGCCCTGCCACTGGCGGCATTCGCCAGCCCTCCGCCGCTCGAGCAAGTTACACGCAGCGAAAGTCAGCTGGCGGGCCGCGTGGGCATGATTGAAATGGATCTGGCCAGCGGCCGCACGCTGACCGCCTGGCGCGCCGATGAACGCTTTCCCATGATGAGCACCTTTAAAGTAGTGCTCTGCGGCGCAGTGCTGGCGCGGGTGGATGCCGGTGACGAACAGCTGGAGCGAAAGATCCACTATCGCCAGCAGGATCTGGTGGACTACTCGCCGGTCAGCGAAAAACACCTTGCCGACGGCATGACGGTCGGCGAACTCTGCGCCGCCGCCATTACCATGAGCGATAACAGCGCCGCCAATCTGCTGCTGGCCACCGTCGGCGGCCCCGCAGGATTGACTGCCTTTTTGCGCCAGATCGGCGACAACGTCACCCGCCTTGACCGCTGGGAAACGGAACTGAATGAGGCGCTTCCCGGCGACGCCCGCGACACCACTACCCCGGCCAGCATGGCCGCGACCCTGCGCAAGCTGCTGACCAGCCAGCGTCTGAGCGCCCGTTCGCAACGGCAGCTGCTGCAGTGGATGGTGGACGATCGGGTCGCCGGACCGTTGATCCGCTCCGTGCTGCCGGCGGGCTGGTTTATCGCCGATAAGACCGGAGCTAGCAAGCGGGGTGCGCGCGGGATTGTCGCCCTGCTTGGCCCGAATAACAAAGCAGAGCGCATTGTGGTGATTTATCTGCGGGATACGCCGGCGAGCATGGCCGAGCGAAATCAGCAAATCGCCGGGATCGGCGCGGCGCTGATCGAGCACTGGCAACGCTAAGCCGGCGGTGGCCGCGCGCGTTATCCGGCCCGCAGCACCTCGCAGGCGTGCCGGGCGATATGACTGGCGGCGGCATCGGAAAGATGCCGGTCGGTAATGATGGTGGTGAACCGGGTCAAAGGTAACGCCATAAACGTGGCCACCTGATTGTATTTCGAACTGTCGCACAGCAGGATGCTTCTCGCGCTGACCTGGCTGACGGTCTCCTTGACGGTAACCTTGTTCTCATCAGGGGTGAATATCCCGCGACTGTCCCAGCCGCTGGCGGAGATAAAGGCCGTATCGATAGCCAGGTGGCGTAACGTACGCGCCGCCGATTCGCCCACGCAGGAGCGGTTCTCCCGGCACAGAGTGCCGCCGGTGTGGATCACGCCGCACTGGCTGGCATCGATCAGCAGCTGGGTTATCTCAAAATCATTGGTGACCACCTGGAGATCGTTCCGGTCGAGGATCGCCCGCGCCAGCGCCAGGGTGGTAGTCCCGGCATCCAGATAGATGCAACTGTTTTTAGCGATATGACTCGCCGCCAGCGCGCCGATCGCCTGTTTCTCCTCACTCTGCAGCGTGCTTTTCACCAGATGACTGGGTTCCGCGGCCAGCCGGCTGACGGCGCGTACGCCGCCCGAGACGCTGACCAGCAGCCCCTGCTCCTCCAGTTTACTGACGTCCCGACGGATGGTCATATGGGACACGCCGAGGATCTCCGTCAGCTCGTTAATGCTTACCGCCCCACGCTGCTCCACCAGGGCTAAAATACGCTGATGTCGTTCTATTGGAATCACCGCTCTCCCCTTACCATTTTTTCACACCAGAGCTTACCACTCACGCCGGGAACCTGAAGATCCCCGGTGTTGTTATCGCGCTTTGCCGCTGTTTTTTACGCTATTTTAGGGCAAGAATCGCCGCTGTGCAGCCTCTTTCCGCCTGTGAATTTTTTATATTCATGTGGGTTATTCGTGATAACTCTCACATAAATTCACATGATAACGCTTTATTCTATCATTAAATCACATTAATTAACTAATGTTCACAAGGAGACCAGCATGGCTGCACACACTAACGTCTGCGTGATTGGACTGGGTTCAATGGGCATGGGCGCCGCCCGCGCCTGCCTGCAGGCGGGCCTGAACACCTGGGGCGTTGACATCAATCCCGACAACTGTCGCGCACTGCTGGCGGCGGGCGCCAAAGGCGCGGGCCCCAGCGCGGTGCCGTTCGCCGCGGAACTGGATGCAGTTGTGCTGCTGGTGGTCAATGCCGCCCAGGTGCGGGGGATCCTGTTCGGCGAGAGCGGCCTCGCCGCCCATCTGAAGCCGGGCACCGTCGTGATGGTGTCGTCCACCATCGCCTCCGCCGATGCTCAGGCCATTGCCGAGGCGCTGGCGGAGTACCAGCTATTGATGCTCGACGCGCCGGTATCGGGCGGCGCGGTGAAAGCGGCCGCCGGCGACATGACGGTGATGGCCTCCGGGAGCGATGCCGTCTTCGCCCGCCTCGCGCCAGTGCTGGACGCGGTGGCCGGCAAAGTCTATCGCATCGGGAGCGACATTGGCCTCGGTTCGACGGTAAAAATCATCCATCAGCTGCTGGCCGGGGTGCATATCGCCGTCGCCGCCGAAGCGATGGCCCTCGCCGCCCGCGCCGGCATCCCGCTGGAGACGATGTACGACGTGGTGACCCACGCGGCGGGTAATTCGTGGATGTTTGAGAATCGTATGCAGCACGTCCTGGATGGCGATTACTCGCCAAAATCCGCCGTCGATATTTTTGTCAAAGATCTCGGCCTGGTGAATGACACCGCCCGGGCGCTGACCTTCCCGCTGCCGCTCGCCACCACCGCGCTGAATATGTTCACCTCCGCCAGCAACGCCGGATTCGGCCGGGAAGATGACAGCGCGGTGATCAAGATCTTCAACGGCATTACCCTGCCGGGCCATAAACAGTGAGGAGAGACAAGATGCAGCTTGGTGTCATTGCCGATGACTTTACCGGCGCCACGGATATTGCCAGCTTCCTCGTACGCAATGGCATGCCGACGGTGCAGCTAAACGGCGTACCGCCCCACGAACTGCCGCTGACCAGCGAAGCGGTGGTGATCAGCCTGAAAACGCGCTCCTGCCCGGTGGAAACCGCCGTCAGCCAGTCGCTGGCGGCCCTGCGCTGGCTGCAGGCCCGGGGCTGTCAGCAATTTTATTTTAAGTATTGTTCCACGTTCGACAGCACCGCGCAGGGCAACATTGGCCCGGTACTGGATGCTCTACTGGCAGAGCTGGGCGAGACCCGGACGGTGATTTCCCCGGCGCTGCCGGTAAACGGCCGCACGGTCTATCAGGGGTATCTGTTTGTCGGCCAGCAGTTACTCAATGAGTCCGGGATGCGCCACCATCCGGTGACGCCGATGGAGGATGCCCACCTGGGCCGCTTAATCGAGCGCCAGGGCGGCGGAAAAGCGGCGCTGATCGCCTGGCCGATTATCGATCAGGGGCCGGAGGCGGTCGCTGCCGCGCTGGCGGCAATCAGCGACCCGGCGGTGCGCTATGTGGTGCTCGACGCCCTCAGTGAACAGCATTTGCTGACCCAGGGGGCGGCGCTGCGGGAGATGAAGCTGGTCTCCGGCGGCTCTGGTCTCGCCATCGGCTTCGCCCGCGACTGGGCGCAGCGCCACGGAACCCAGGGTGAAGGATCCCAGGCGGGCATGCCGCTGCCCGGCCCGGCGGTAGTGCTCTCGGGCTCCTGTTCGCTGATGACCAACAGCCAGGTGGCGGCCTATCGTGAACAGGCTCCCGCCCGCGCCGTCGACTTAAGCGCCTGCTTTACCGATCTGGAGGGCTATGCCGGGACGCTGGCGGCCTGGGTGGACGCAAACCGCGATTCGCCGCTGGCGCCGATGGTCTATGCCACGACTGAGCCGCAAACGCTGCAGCGGATCCAGGCGCAGTATGGCGACAAGGCCAGCAGCGAACGGATCGAACAGCTGTTCGCCGCCCTCGCCGCCGCGCTGAAGGAGAAAGGATTCACCCGGTTTATTGTGGCCGGAGGGGAAACGTCGAGCATCGTGGCGCAGACGCTGGGGGTCGAGGCGTTCCATATCGGGCCGACGATCTCCCCTGGGGTTCCCTGGGTGCGTGACACCCGCCAGCCGCTCTCCCTGGCGCTGAAGTCAGGTAATTTCGGCGATATCCAGTTCTTTGCCCGTGCCCAGCAGGAGTTTTGTCATGACTGAGCAACAGCTGCGAGATGAGATGGTGCAGATTGGCGCCTCGTTGTTTAACCGCGGTTATGCCACCGGCTCCGCCGGCAATCTGTCGCTCCTGCTGCCGGACGGCAACCTGCTGGCGACGCCGACCGGCTCCTGCCTGGGCGAGCTGCAGGCCCAGCGGTTGTCGGTGGTCACCCTGCAAGGCGAATGGATCGCCGGCGACAAACCGTCGAAAGAGATCGCTTTTCACCGGGCGGTCTATTTACATAACCCGGCCTGCAAGGCGATCGTCCACTTGCATAGCCACTATCTGACCGCGCTCTCCTGCCTGCAGGGGCTCGATCCGCAGAATTGTATTCGCCCCTTTACTCCCTACGTAGTGATGCGGGTCGGCGACGTCCCGGTGGTTCCCTACTACCGACCGGGCGACGACCGCATTGCCGAGGCGCTGGCCGGCCTGGCGCCGCGCTATAACGCCTTTTTACTGGCCAACCATGGTCCGGTGGTCACTGGCTCATCGCTGCGCGAAGCCACCAATAATACCGAAGAGCTGGAAGAGACCGCGCGGCTGATGTTTACCCTCGGCAATCGCGAGATCCGTTACCTGACCGCTGACGAAGTGGATGAACTGAGATAAAACCATGCCAAAATTTGCTGCAAATTTATCCATGCTGTTTACCGAACTGCCGTTCCTGGACCGCTTTGCCGCCGCCGCCCGCGCCGGTTTCGAAGCCGTGGAGTTTCTGTTCCCCTATGAGTATGCCGCCGGGGATATTAAACAGCGCCTGCAGGAAAACCAGCTGCAGCTGGTGCTGTTCAATACCCCGCCCGGCGACGTTAACGCCGGGGAATGGGGACTCGCCGCCCTACCGGGCAGGAGCGCCGAGGCCCGGCGTGATATCGAGCTGGCGCTGGAGTACGCCTGCCAACTGGATTGTCCGCAGGTGCATATTATGGCCGGCGTGGTGCAGCCGGGGATGGATCGCGCGGCCTGCGAGGCGGAGCTTTTCGATAACCTGCGCTACGCCGCCGAGCGCTTTGCCCGCCACGGCAAGCGGGCGCTTATTGAAGCCCTGAATCCGCAGACCAAACCGGGCTATTTCTACCACAGTCAATATCAGACGCTGGAGATTGCGCAGCGGGTCGACCGGCCAAACATCGCCGTGCAATTAGATCTGTTTCATGCGCAGAAAGTGGACGGCAATTTAAGCCATCTTATTACCGAGTATGCCGGTCAGTACCGCCATATTCAGATAGCCTCCCTGCCCGACCGCCATGAACCGGACGAGGGCGAGATTAATTATTCATGGATCTATGCGTTGCTGGATAACGTCGGCTATGACGGTTGGATCGGCTGCGAATATATCCCCAGGGCGGATACCCTTTCCGGACTGGAATGGTTCTCGCCCTACCGGAAAAAATAAAGCGCGGTTCTAAAAATATAACTCTCTGTACACCTGTTAATACCCGAGGCAAAACTATGTCGACATCGGCGCTGTTACTTATTGCGTTAGCCAGCGTAGTGCTGTTGCTCCTGCTGGTGATCAAAGCGAAAGCGCATCCTTTTGTGGCGCTCCTGATCGTCAGCCTGCTGGTGGCGTTCGCCACCGGCATTCCGGCGGATAAAATCATTACCACCATTGAAAAAGGCATGGGCGGCCTGCTCGGCCACATCGCCAGCATAATTATTTTGGGATCAATGCTGGGGGTGCTTATTGAAATATCCGGCGGCGCCGAATCTCTGGCGAAAACGCTGACCGGCGTGCTGGGTTCTAAACGGACTATTGCCGCCTTAACCATCGTGGCTTTTATTCTCGGCACGCCAGTCTTCTTTGAAGTCGGCTTTATTATCATCATTCCGTTAATTTACGGCTTCAGTAAAGTTGCCCATCTGTCGCCGCTGAAATTTGGCCTGCCGATGGCCGGAGTGATGTTAACCGTCCATGTGGCGTTGCCAACCCACCCTGGCGCGGCGGCGGCGGCAGGTATTCTGCATAGCGATGTCGGCTGGTTGATGCTGGCGGGAATTGGAGTGTCGATCGTCGTGGGTATCGTGGGCTATTTTGTCGCCCGGTCTATCAATCAGCGCCATTATCATCTGTCGATTAACGTGCTGGAACAGCAGCAAACGGCCGAGGTGCCCGACCTCTCCGTCAACGCCCAGCAGACCCGACTGGCGCCGCCGAATGCGCTGGTTATCGGCGGGCTGATCGTGGTGCCCATCGTGCTGATTGTTTCCGGAACGCTGTGTCAGGCCCTGCTGCTGCCGGATAACGCGATTCGCCAGCTGATGACCGTCATTGGCACCCCGCCCGTCGCCCTGCTGATCTCCCTGGGGCTGGCCAGCTGGACGCTGGGCATCCGGCGGGGGATGAACCTGAAAAAGTTGGGAGAAGTCACCGGCAGCGCGATCCCCTCCTCGGCGGACGTGATCCTCGTCGCCGGCGCCGGCGGCGCCTTTGGCGGGGTGCTGGTCGCCTCCGGCATCGGCAATGCCTTAGCCGAGGCGCTGGAGACGATTCATCTGCCGCTGATGCCCGCCGCTTTCCTGCTGTCGCTGGTGCTTCGGGCCTCGCAGGGCTCGGCCACCGTGGCGATCCTTACCACCTCCGGCCTGTTGTCACAGGCGGTCGTCGGGCTGGAGCCGCTGCAGCTGGTGCTGGTGACGCTGGCGACCTGTTTCGGCTCGCTCGGGTTATCGCACGTTAACGACGCCGGGTTCTGGGTGGTCACGCGCTATCTCGGGCTCTCGGTGCCGGACGGACTCAAAACCTGGACCGTACTGACCACCATCATGGGGGTGACGGGCTTCCTGATCACCTGGCTGTTGTGGTTTGTACTGTAATATTTACCTGGGTGGCTCCGGCCACCTTATCGTGTCCCCTTCGCGGGGACTAACTCATTATCGCTGCCCGGCAGCTGGCCTCCCGCTGACAGCGTCACCGGTATAAAATAGCGTACGTGATAGCGCTTCTCCTCTGCCTCTCCTCCTTCCGCATGACGGGTCATGAAGCATTCAATGTCATGCCCATCCCGACGGCTTACCCCCAGCGTTGGCAACTGTTCCAGATAGAGATCGCTGGACAAACGGGCATAGCGTGACCAGCTGCCGTAGAATTCAACCCCCACATACAGCCCCGACCGGGTGGTCAACGCGGACGACGGCTTTCGCGCCTCGTGACAACCGACAAAGGCGTTAACCTCGACGTTAAGCTCATTTTGACTCGCTGCCGCGTAATCGGAGAGTATGGAAAGCGAACCGCCTCCAGCGGCGAAAAAACGGTCAACCTTTTGTCTGATAGCCGTCTTGGCGGTACTTTGCAACACCATATCCGACAGGCGCAGTTCATACTTCATCGGGTAGCCATAATAGACCCGCTCCGGCAGGGAACAGATCCGAGCCAAAGGCAGGCTCTCATCATCCGTGGGGAATTTTTTTAACAGTTTTGCCGTGTCCCAGTGCGCCGCGCAGCGGTACTCCCGTGGCGAAAGCGAGAAACGTTTCTTAAACTCCCGGGAGAAGGTCTGCGGCGAATCGTAACTTAACTGCCAGGCTATGGCGGCGATCGGTTGCCGCGTTAAACGCAGACTGACCGCTGCGATGGTCAGCCGCCGCAGGCGAATATACTGCCCGATGGGTAACCGGCCATATTGATAAAACACCTCGTACACAAACCGACGCGAATAGCCCATATACTGCGCCAGGTCATCGATCGCCGGGTTACAGTAGATATTATCCTCCAGCCACGCCAGCATTTTTAAATAGAGCATTTGCTTCATAAGCACCGCATACTTCCTGTAATCTTGTCCTCCGCTAATTTTAGCAACAGATACTGGCTACCACTAAGCTTTTTATGCATCGCAAAAATAAAAAATTATTAAAGTGCTTAAAACGCCATCTAATATAGGCTTATCATTTTGTTTATTAGGAACTTTCGCATACCAACACACCGTTATCTCACTTTTCCTGGCAGATATTGCATTAACGAAAAACATCCCTTAGATTACCCCAGCTAAAAAAGACCTGCGCATCACCATTATATTCTTTAATTTATTCTGACACCTTTTTCATACCCCACTGGGAAGTTATATGACGAATTTTTTGATCAATATAAAAAATCACTATTTGCGAGTCGCTATTGCGGAGCTGGTGGATGAAGCGATGAAGACCTACGGGGGATCAGCCTATCAGTTTTCTGAACAATGGGATCTGGAGTCGATAGCGCAATCTCAGGTGTTCTTCACGGAAATGGTGGCGGGAGAATGGTACCTGTGTCATGACCTGTTTCAGCATGCCCCAGAGCAATACACGCTTTTTATTTTCCAGGACAATGAACAAGCTACCGTCGAAGAGGGCTTACCCAACTGTCTGCGGCAGGCGGTGTTTATACCTCCCCATGCTCCCGTTCAGCGTCTTAAAGATGAGATAGTCAGCGCGATTCAGCGCCCCTTATCTCCTCAGCATGACCCGGCCTTCAATCGGCTGCGGCGTTGTATCAATTGCGCCTGCAAGTCGGTCAGCGATGCGCAAACCAAAGTCATTTACGCGTTCAGTATTGGTCTGAGTCCGCATGAAGTTGCCGCGGCGCTAAAAATTAGCCACAAAACCATTCACTCGCATAAAAAGAATATTATGAACAAGTTCAATTTGCACAGCCGCCAGCAATTTAACAACCTCGTAAAACTACTCGCCAGACGTTAATACAATCGTCATTATATTACCTCTGCAGATTATCTTCTGGAACGGAAGACGTAGCGTCTTTTGCGTCTTTCCTGAATATAAGAAAGACCACTCCACAAAGAAATGACGGGACAAAAAATCAAACACAAAATAATAAATAAGTCGCTCATATCAGACCTGAAAAAAGGAATTTAACTTACGTTGATAATATGCATTTGCTTTTAATCAGGCAAGACCAGCATCTCTTTTTGAGAGCGGGCAATATAATGGCAGGATAATTCCTGGTGGCGAATGTTAACCGATAATTTAAGGCGGTAGACCAATACCGCAGGAGGAATGAGCGGCCTGTTTGCCCTTTTTTGCATTGGGAATGAGAAAATGATAGCTAAACCTCAGATTCCCTGTAGAGTGAAGGTAATCACAAAGTGAAGCTCCCGTTCCGCGTAGCGGACATCACGGTTGGTTAAATGTCATAAAAAACAGCCTCCCTTCTCCGAGGGTCTGGCCATACCTCCCTAAATACGCGCTGTGCGGACCATTACGCGCTGCCGCAGCGACCGGAATGATTATGCTAACCACCCTGATATACCGCAGCCAGGTTAATCCTGCCCGCCCGCCCACCGATCTCGACGCTTTAATTCATCGCGCCAGCGGGAAAAACATGCCTCTTGGCATCACCGGTATTCTGCTGTTTAACGGCCTGCAGTTCTTCCAGGTGCTGGAGGGAAGCGAGGAAGATCTTGAGTCGTTATTCCACGAGATACAGAGCGATCCGCGCCATCGCGACGTGGTGGAACTGATGCGCGACTATTCGGCCTACCGTCGTTTTCACGACACCGGGATGCGCCTGCTGGATCTTCGTCTTTTCGAAGCCGACAGCGCGCTGGAGGAGCTCCTGCGCTTTAGCTCGTTTGGGGTCACCGAGCCGGTCAACGACCGGATGTTCCGCCTGATTAGCGCCTTTATCGCCGACGGTGGGCGCTATTGTCTACCCGAGCCGCTGCAGCCTTCTCGCTGGACGATGATGCCTGCCCCGGCCACTGCTACGGCGCGCCACCTGCCCGATCAACCTTGCCAGTTTGCCCTGCAGGCCATCGTCGAGCCGGCCACAAAGCGGGTCTCTTCCTTTGAAGCGCTGATCCGCAGCCCCACCGGCGGATCTCCTGTAGAGATGTTTGCCGCCATCCCGGCGGAGGATCGCTACCGTTTCGACCTTGAGAGCAAAGCGTATGCCTTCTCTCTCGCCGGTCAGTTACCGCTTGGTAAACACCAGCTGGCCATTAACCTGCTGCCCGGTTCGCTGTATAACCACCCTGACGCCGTAGGCTGGCTGATGAACAGCCTGCTGGCGGCCGGCCTCAGACCTGACCAGGTGCTGATAGAGGTTACCGAAACGGAGGTGATCACCTGCTTTGACCAGTTCCGCAAGGTGCTCAAAGCGCTGCGCGTCGCGGGCATGAAGCTGGCCATCGACGACTTTGGCGCGGGTTACTCCGGCCTGTCGTTACTGACCCGCTTTCAGCCCGATAAAATCAAAGTGGATGCAGAGCTGGTGCGCAATATTCATATCAGCGGCGCCAAGCAGGCGATTGTCGCCTCGGTCGTGCGCTGCTGCGAGGATTTGGGCATCACGGTGGTGGCGGAAGGCGTCGAAACCCTGGAAGAGTGGTGCTGGCTGCAGTCGGTGGGCATTCGCCTGTTTCAGGGGTTCCTTTTCTCCCGACCGTGCCTGAACGGCATCGGGGAAATTTGCTGGCCGATAGCGCGTCAGGCCACGGATCTGTAAGGCCGCGGTAGGCGGCAGCGTCACTGCCAGTGGGGGAGCTTTTCGCCCAGCGCCGCCAGGGCGAAGCGCACCGCTTTCGCCACCACTGTCTCGCAGTCACCGGTAAAGCGCAGCAGTTGGGTTTCGATCTGGCCGCGAAAGTTCCAGGCAAACCATACCGTGCCGGCGGGGGTACCATCCTCTCCCCCCTCCGGTCCCGCATAGCCGCTGATGGCGATGGCGATGTCGGCCCCGGCTATCGCCAGCATACCGCTGGACATCTCCTTCACGCACGCTTCGCTGACAGCGCTGTGTTCCGCCAGGGTTTCCGCGCGCACCTGCAGCACATTGCGCTTGGCTTCATCGCTGAAGGTGACCACGCCGGTATCATAAAAGGCCGCGGTATCAGCCTGAGCGCAGAGCGCTGCCGCCAGATTGCCGCCGGTGCAGGATTCCGCAGTGGTGAGCCGCCAGCCGCGCGCGATAAGCGCGCGGGCCACCTCGGCGGTCAGTTGATGAGTATGTTGTGCGTCTTTATCGATCTCGTCAGCCATTCTGACTCCTCGCCGAATTTGAAAAGTATCACCGCCTCACTGCCCTGTTAACAGGATAGCATAGTGATTTCTCTCGTCGCCTGAAGGCCGTTTACGCCACCCTGAGTGAATAAAATAAAGGCCCGCAGCGCGGGCCTTGAAAGGAACTACCTCGGCACAGAGGCGGAATCACACTTTGTGTTCGATCACCCGCCCCTGGTTCTCAATGGCAATTTTGCGCGGTTTTTCGCTCTCGGGGATCTCCTGATGGATAGCAATTTTTAAGATCCCGTTCTCCAGTTGCGCCTGATTAATCTGGGCGTGTTCGGGAAGCGAAAAACTAAGCTGGAAATCAGCCCGGCGAATGCCTTTATAAATCCAGCCCTGGCTGTTTCCGGAATGATTGTCGGTTTGCGCGCGTTTACCGGTAATATGCAGATTACCGCCTACGGTCTCTATTTCCAGTTCATCATCTTTCCAGCCAGGCACGCTGACGCTGAGCAGGAAATTACTGTCATCCACTTTCTGTAAATCGTAGGCTGGTAAGGTCCCCACCGGCGTATCGCCCGTTAACTGGCTGAAAAGACGGTCGATACGGTTAAAGCGATCGGCAAAAAGGGAATCAGCAAATACCGGGAGTGCTGACAAGGTTTTGAGTGCCATAATTAACCTCCTGAATATCCATTCAAAAGCTCAACATGAAGGCAAGCATTGCTTGTCCGCTTTATAAAATAATAGCTAAAGCGCGTTTTTCAAGACCTGAAATAAAAAATTTCTTCGTCAGTCACAGAAAGAAATAACCAGGTCAGGTGGCAAAGTGACCCCCGCCAGACGGCGGGGGCTGGGGTGCTTCTGAGTCCCATAACTGATGCTGTTTAACATTCAATAAACAGAAGCGTCATGTATATATTACTTGTTCAAGGGGATGTCAACGCCCGAATCGCGCCCCCTCCCCCGTCGCCCTGCAATAGCGCCACGAGAAACGCGGTTCCCCTGCGGTCGTTTCGCCAACTGCGGCGGCCTCGACATCACTTTAGCCTCGCTGGCGCCGGCCGGAAGACCCTGGCGAAAATTTACGCCGTCAGGGAAGGAACCTTTCACCTCCCTCCGTGCCTAATAACCTGCATACGCACTTTCTGAGGCATCACTATGACCGGCATTTTTATCTCCACCACCCTGTTCGCCCTCTTCGCGTCGATGTTGATCGGTCTGGGGATGGTATGGAAAGGCATCTCCAACAACCCGGATAACTAATCCTTTTTGGACGCCGTTGCCAGTCACCTGAGGCAGCGGCGTGATAGCGCCCTCTACCGACATCCGGTCAGGACCACTTCTGCTTCCGCTCAGGCATTATTGACAAGAGTATGCCCTTGCCGAACCGTTTTTGAACAAATGATTCATGCAATAAATACATCACTTGAATTAATACATTCCAATCCAGAATTAATGTTTGTTATATGTACAATTTAAGCAGTTTGTGCCAAATCACCGGCTACATCAGGGCAAAGTCCAAAATCAACACATTGATTTATATGCTTTTTAAAGTCTTTTCCAGATAAAGTCTCAAAAATGGATTTATTGATTTTATTAGCTATTAGAAATATCCTAATCCCATATACTGTAAATACTCTCCCCCTTAAAAATATTAATATTTTGACAATCGGCATTACTATGACTAATATTTTCATTAATACTGAAAACATATTTCTTAATCGAGGTGTTTGTGAACTTCTTATCGAGGTCGCAAAGGAAGAAAACATCTGTACACCTTTTTCCATTTTGCAATACTCACCAGATACTCTCGGTCAGATAGATATGCTGTTTACGGAAATGACGACCGGTGAACATTATCTATGCCACCCGGTTTTCAAAAAAATCCCCGAACAAACGTCTATTTTTATTTTCGTTCCCACCGATAGTGCTGTGCAAGTTGATCGGATACCGTATTGTCTACGTGATGCTACTTTTATTAGTATCAACACCGGATTGCACCGTATAAAAAATCAGATTGCGAAACATCTCATGGAGTCAACAGCGTCAATTGATGATCGCCAGGTAAAAGACAGCAGACGCTGTGTAAAATGCCCTCGATTAACATTGACCAAATCACAACTTTATATTATCGATGCGATCAGAACGGGAATGAATAATCAGCAGATAGCGCAAGAACTGGGTATCAGCCATAAAACGGTCTTTTCCCATAAAATCAATATCATGAAAAAATTCCAAATAGCCACCAAACAAGAGTTAACGAAATTCTCATCCGTTGCTCTTGCGCTGTCCTCAGGAAGGATCGGTTAACGTCGAGTTTTGTTAAATCGCATCTTCATTTTTCTTCGATCTTTAACATAGGAGAGACCAAAAATTAATGATGTCAATAATAATACTACCGCCAGGGATAATAATAGCCAGTTACTCATAAACAACCTTGTCAAAGTAAAAGATGATTTTTAAATAATAAGGGGTAAAAGTTTTCGAACACAACTAAACGCCAACCATTTCAGACAAAGGTAAAGCCACATACGATAATTCTGAAAAGTAATAAAAGAGAAGAAGCCTTCTCTCTAGCCCCGGTTATTAGGGTAATAAAGATTACTCGTAAAGAGAAAAAGCCAGGTACCACACCGAACGGTTATTGCAGAGACGTCTGGCAATATGATGGCCTGAAATTATAGCCTCTTCCAGTGGAATGATTGTGGTTTTTGGTAAGGCGTCCCTTTTTTCTGCTGTTCTATACTTCTAGTCAGACATCTGGCTGGAGGTGGCGATGTGCGGACGTTTTGCGCAAGCACAGACGCGGGAAGCATACCTGGCGTTTCTCGCAGAAGAGGCCGAACGCGATATCCCCTGGGACCCGGAGCCCATTGGGCGGTATAACGTCGCGCCAGGGGCAAAAGTGTTACTCCTGAGTGAAAGGAATGAGCAACTCCACCTCGATCCCGTTCACTGGGGCTATGCGCCGGGATGGTGGGATAAATCACCGCTGATTAATGCCCGGGTTGAAACCGCTGCCACCAGCAGGATGTTCAAACCGCTGTGGCAGCACGGGCGGGCGATCTGCTTCGCCGATGGCTGGTTTGAATGGAAAAAGGTCGGAGACAAAAAGCAGCCCTACTTCATCCAGCGGAAGGATGGCCAGCCGATATTTATGGCCGCTATTGGCAGCACCCCCTTCGAACGCGGGGACAGCGCCGAAGGATTTTTGCTGGTGACCGCTGCCGCCGATCGCGGTCTTGTCGATATACATGACCGCCGGCCGCTGGTCCTGACGCCGGAAGCCGCCCGGGAATGGATGAGGCAGGATCTCACCGGCGCGGAAGCGGCGGAGATTGCCAGGGTCGGAAGCGTCTCCGCCGACGATTTCACCAGGCACGCGGTATCGCGGGCGGTCGGCAATGTGAACAATCAGGGGCCAGCGTTAATTGAGCCAGTAGAGTGAGCGCATAACTCTGTGGCCGATCCCCCGCCTGATGCGCCGGCTGCGGTGCGATCCAGCCTTGCCAATAAGCCCCCGCGAGTTATCCCGACTGGCTTAACCACTCGCTTAAGGTCAACGAATAAAGCAGACTCGGCGGCGCATTTTCTATATCGGCAATCTCGTTGATGAACCTCAAGCCTGCTTTCTCGAGCACTTTTCGCGAAGCCAGGTGATTCGCCCTCACCACCGCTGAAATCTCCGTGAGTTTGATCGCCTCGAAGCCATATCTTACCGCCGAGGTCGCGAGGTCGGTGGCCAGCCCTTTTCCCCATGCCTCAGTTGCGAATCGATAGCCAAGATTGTTGAGGATGACATCGTTATAGCGGCGAATACTTAAGCCGCCAAAGCCAATAATTTTTTCCGGGGCATCACGCGCCGATATGGCCCAGTTGCCAAACCCGCGATCGTGCCAGTGGGCAAGCCAGCGCTGGAGAACCGTACTGGCATAGTCAATATCCGGGTAGGGTCCTGCGGGGTTAAAGGTATTGATCGCCGGATCGCCATAAATTCGGTAAAGATCGGCGACATCTTCAGCCATGACAGGGCGAAGCCGCAAGCGATGGGTCTCAATATGCAAACGTATCTCCTTGACGAGTGAGGTGGCCCGCGACGCTTCGCGAACCTTCCCTGCCGTTGTGGATGCCTGGGACTCGTTCAAGCGGACCTGAGAAGCGCGATTAAACAGATACTTCCGGCAATAAAAATAGGATATGGTAATCCGGAAACGGGATCCCTTTTTATCGGCGCCACGCATATCGTTACCGAGTGAACACAGGACTGTAAATGATCGATGACATCCGCTACCTGATAGTCTTTGCCAAAATTGTCGAGAGCGGTTCTGTTTCAGGCGGCGCCGCGGCCTTAGGGTTGTCGACCGCAACAGCAAGCGCACATTTATCCAGGCTTGAGAAAAACCTTAACAGCGCTTTGCTCTACAGAAATACCCGAAAGCTTTCTCTAACACAAGATGGCGAAAGTGTGCTGGAGACCGCCAGGTCGATGCTCGAGCTTTATGAAAAAGGCGTCATTGAGTTTAAGCAACGTTCGGTATCCACAGCCGGTAAGCTGCGTATTTCCATACCTGCCGTTTTTTTAAACAGCCCATTCACTCACCATCTTGCAAATTTCATTAAAGAGAACCCGGATATTGCTCTGAGCATTTCTTATAGTGACCTGCGCGAGGACATTATTGCCGACAGTATTGATGTCGCCTTTCGCATTGGCGAACTCCCCGATAGCGCTCTCAAGGCCCGGCACCTGTTTGTTCTGCCGCGAAAGCTGGTGGCAGCAAAGGGCTTTCTCCTGCGCTATCCCCCCGTTAATCATCCCGCTATGCTTGAATCAATGCCGTGGATTGGGCTGACGATGAGGGAGAATGTGCGCGAGTTCAGACATCGCAACGGCGAACAGGCGATAATAAAGTATACACCCGGCGTGTATGTCGATAGTGTTGAGGCCGCCTATGCCCTTGCCAGACAACAAATTGGCCTGGCCGCTCCGCCGCGTTTTCTCTGCGAAGAGGATATCCGCCGCGGCGAAATGCAGGAACTACTTCCTGACTGGTCATTAGCCCCGCTAAAAGTGTATGCCCTATGGCCTGGCAATATTTCAGTTAGCGGCGCGGCCTATAAACTGATTAATTATATCTATAATGCCATTGAACATCAGCCGCTATGAATAGGTAATAGACTGCGAATACAGTATGTAACCCGCAGTCATGCACAATAATCCGCCCATCACCAGATTAAACAGGCGGATCTGTGCTCTGCTTTTGAGAATCGCTGACATTTTATCACCGAATATCGCCCAGGCCGCCAGGGACAGATAGCAGACAAAAAAGTAGATGATAATAAATAGCGATATACTCAGGCGCGACGAGGGTTCAGAAAACAAGGCGACGCCAGAGGCACAGGCAGCCCAGGCTTTAGGATTGAGCCATTGCATTAAAAAACCCTGCGCAAACCCCGGCGCCTGTGCTTTTTTCAGTGACCATTCCGGATGTGAAGTGGCAATTTTATAGCCCTGAAACAATATAAATAACGAACCAACGATATTCAGATAGCTAAAAAACCAGGGGTGCGTTGCGATGGCCGCGTAGAGTCCAAAACTAATAAAAACCAGTAACAATGTAAAACCAATAGTGGCGCCCGAGACGAAAGAAAATGTTTTTCTGAATCCATGCGCAGCGCCGGAAGAGATAATAACCATATTAACCGGGCCTGGCGAAAATGACAGGGCCAGCGCAAACATAAGCATAGTAACGATCAAAACCATTTATTTATCCGTTTTCCAGGGAGAGATATCGTGGCAGGTGGTTTTATTACCACCTGCATGACGTTATTGAAAGACTACCTCGATATCGCAACGGGATTAAGTGGCTTTTATCTAAATGTGTATTTGATTATTTTCGCGCTATTTCTTCTGACCGGCGCCTGGCGCAATCCCCTGCGATCAAAGCATGGCCAGTGAAAAGCGCCTGATAAGGAAAACACCCAATCGATCGCTTCTCACCGCCCGATGGCCTATGCGCTCAACCCGCGATTTTTCAGCATCGGCTCAATCTTTGGATCGTGTCCGCGCCACTGGCGATACAGTTCAGCTAAATCAGCGCTATTGCCGCGAGATAAAATCGCCTCGCGGAAGCGCTGACCGTTCTCACGGGTCAAACCGCCCTGCTCCACGAACCACTGATAGCCGTCGTCGGCCAGCATCTGGGTCCACAGATAGGCGTAATAGCCTGCCGCATAGCCGCCGCCGAAGATATGGGAGAAGTAGCTGCTGCGATAGCGCGGGGGAACGGCCGCCAGATCGAGGTGTTCTTCCCGGAGTACCCTCTGCTCAAATGCATCCACCTCGTCCGGAAACGCGGTGGTCGACAGCGTGTGCCAGCGCATATCGAGCAGCGCGGCGGCTAGCAGCTCGCTCATGTCGTACCCTTTATTGAAGGTTGCCGCACGCAACATATTGTCGCGCAGCGCCTCCGGCATCGGCTCTCCGGAGCGATAGTGCTTCGCATAGTGGGCGAATACCTGCGGATGGCTGGCCCAGTGTTCGAAGATTTGCGACGGAAACTCGACAAAATCCCGCGGGGTATTGGTCCCGGAGAGACTGGCATAGCGCTGGCTGGCGAACAGCCCGTGCAGGGCGTGGCCAAACTCATGGAACAGGGTGATCACCTCATCCCATGACAACAGCGCGCTCTGTCCGCTCTGCGGCCGGGCATAATTGCAGACGTTGTAGATAACCGGGCGCTGCTCCCGCAGGGTCGACTGTTCGACAAACACGTCCATCCAGGCGCCGCCGCTCTTTGAATCGCGCGCGAAATAATCACCGTAAAACAGCGCCATCCCTTCGCCATTGTGGTCGAAGATCTCCCAAACCCGCACATCCGGGTGGTACACCGGGATGTCAAAGCGTTCCACGAAGCGGAGCCCAAAGAGCTGCGATGCCGTCCAGAAGACGCCGTCCTGCAGCACGCGCTCGAGGGCAAAATAGGGTTTGAGCTGTGCGTCATCAATGGCATAGGCAGCCCGCCGCACCTGCTCGCTGTAATAGAGCCAGTCCCATGCCTGCGCGCGAAACTCCCCGCCTTCGTTGTTGATCACCTGCTGGATGTCCGCCAGCTCACGTTCCGCCCTCGCCCGCGCCGCCGGCGCAATCTGACGCATAAAGCCCAATGCCTCCGCCGGAGAAGCCGCCATTTGATCGGTCAGCGCCCAGCTGGCGTAATTTGTCGCCCCCAGCAGTTCCGCCTGCTGCGCGCGGATCGCCGCCAGCCGCAGCACCAGACTACGGGTATCATGCTCATCGCCCTGTTGATTGCGCGTCCAGCCGGCGGCGAAGAGATTCTCCCGCGTTTGCCGGTCGCGCAGCGCAAGCAGCTGCGGCTGCTGGGTGGTGTTGGTCAGCGTCAGCAGCCAGCGATCGCCGAGCCCTTTTTCGCGCGCCGCGTCGGCCGCAGCCGCTATCTCCTCATCGGTCAGGCCATCCAGTTGATGCCGGTCATCGACCACCAGGCCACCGCTTTTCGCCGCCCCCAGCAGCCGCTGCTGGAACTGACTTTGCAAAGTGGCCGCTTCGGTGTTCAGGGCGCGCAGCACCGCCTTCTGCGCCGGGGCCAGCGTTGCCCCGGCGTGAACAAAGCGTTGCCATGTCAGGGTCAGAAGACGCCGGGATTCGCCGTCAAGCGAGAGCGTCTCGCGCTGCTCGTAGACGCTGTTCACCCGCTGGAATAAAGCCTCGTTGAGCCAGATGTCATTCCCCAGCCCGGCGAGCTCGGCGGAAAATTGTTCATCCAGTGATTGCAGATAAGGGTTGGTATGGGCGCTGGCCATGGCGAAAAAGACCCGCGTCACCCGCGCCAGCAGCTGTCCGCTCTGCTCCAGCGCCTCGAGCGTGTTGGCGAAACTGGCAGGCTGCGGATTGTCGATAATGGCGCGGATCTCCTCGCGCTGCTGCCGGACGCCCTCATCAAACGCCGGCCGATAGTGACTGTCTTCAATCAGATCAAACCGCGGCGCCTGGTAAGGCAACAGACTGACGCTAAAAAAGGGGTTTTGTTCGGACATCTTTCTCTCCTGTACAGGCTTATCCTGTAAGATTAGGCTTCTCCTTAATGGGTCGCAATGATTTCCGTTACCGGTCGCCGCCTGTGCGTGCTATGGTATGAAAACACAAAAAGCGTTGAGGAACAGTAAGATGATTATCATGGTCACCGGCGCCACTGCCGGTTTTGGTGAAAGTATTACTCGCCGTTTTGTCGCTAACGGTCATAAAGTGATTGCGACCGGACGTCGCGAAGAGCGCCTGAAGACGCTGAAAGACGAGCTGGGCGATAATCTTTATATCGCGCAACTGGACGTTCGCAACCGCGCCGCTATTGAGACGCTGATTGCCGACCTGCCCGCCGAGTGGCAGGCAATCGATGTGCTGGTGAACAACGCGGGTCTGGCGCTCGGTCTGGAGCCGGCGCACCGCGCCAGCGTGGAAGACTGGGAAGATATGATCGACACCAATAATAAAGGGCTGGTGTACATGACCCGCGCCGTCCTGCCGGGCATGGTGGCGCGCAATCGCGGCCACATCATCAACATCGGCTCCACGGCGGGCTGCTGGCCTTACGCCGGCGGTAACGTCTATGGGGCGACCAAAGCCTTCGTCCGTCAGTTCAGCCTCAATCTTCGCACCGACCTGCACGGCACCGCGGTGCGCGTCACCGACATCGAGCCGGGTCTGGTGGGCGGCACCGAGTTCTCGAACGTCCGCTTTAAAGGCGATGACGCCAAAGCCGGTAAAACCTACGAGAACACCGAAGCCCTGACGCCGGAAGGTGTGACCGAGGCGGTCTGGTGGGTGGCCACCCTGCCGAAACACGTCAACATCAACACCCTGGAGATGATGCCGGTGAGCCAGAGCTTTGCCGGACTCAGCGTTCATCGCCAGGGCTAACCGTCAGCCACCCGGCCTGCTGGCCGGGTATGGGCGGAACCGCAAAAAACGCGTAAAATAGTGCGCATAACCCCATAAAAAGTAACCATCAATGGCCGCAGAATCGCAACTGAATCCGACGCAACCCGTCAATCAGCAAATTTATCGCATCCTCCGCCGGGATATCGTTCACTGCCTGATCCCGCCTGGCACGCCGCTGTCGGAGAAAGAAGTCTCCGTGCGTTTTGCGGTATCTCGTCAGCCGGTGCGCGAGGCCTTTATTAAGCTGGCGGAGAATGGACTTATCCAGATCCGTCCCCAGCGCGGCAGCTACGTCAACAAAATTTCCCTGTCTCAGGTGCGCAATGGTTGCTTTGTCCGCCAGGCGATTGAATGCGCGGTGGTCCGCCGTGCCGCTGGCATGATTAACGATGAGCAAGTCTATCAGCTGGAGCAGAATCTTCATCAGCAGCGTATTGCCGTCGACCGTCAGCAGTTAAACGACTTTTTCCTGCTTGATGATGAATTTCACCAGAAGTTGTCAGTTATTGCCGATTGTCAGCTGGCCTGGGATACGGTGGAAAACATCAAAGCCGCTATTGACCGCGTGCGCTACATGAGCCTCGACCATGTCTCCTCCCCGGAGATGCTGCTGCGCCAGCATCATGAAATTTTCACCGCGCTGGAAAAACGCGACGCCGAGGCGGTCGAGAAAGCCATGAGTATTCATTTGCATGAAATCAGCGAATCCGTGCTGTTGATCCGCCAGGAGAATCGCGACTGGTTTAGCGAAGAGTAAGGATCAGACGGCTGCGAAATAAGGCAGACGCAGCCGTCGTAATGGAAAGGATTATCTGACCACCAGCACCGGCGTTTTGGCGTAGCGCAAAATGGATTCGGCGTTGGAGCCCAGCAGATGGGTGGAGATCCCCGGTTTGCGGGAGCCAATCACTATCACATCGAACGCTTCGTTGTTACTGATAGCCAGAATTTCATCGCGCACGTTACCAAAGACGACCCGGGTATGGATCCGCGACATCGGTATGTCGAACAGTCGCGCCACCTCGCGCATCTTTTTCTCCGACTCTTCCTGCATATAGGCTTCGAATTTACGAATATCCGCCGTAAACCCGCGTAATAACGAACGGCTGCTGTTCGGCAGAACGTTGAGCAAGGTGATTTCGCCATTTTCCGCCGACGCGAGAAATTCCGCGTGACGCACTGCCTTATCGCTTAAATCCATTTCAAAAACATCAACAGGCAATAAAATCTTTTTATACATGGCCCGCACTCCTTTTCCAGAGAAAGTGATATTTCAATAACTTAACTATGCCATTTTTGCGGTGAATGACCAGCCTTTATTCGGAAAAATAACAGCTAATTATCTTTAGTAAATCAGGGAAATATAGAGTTATGTAAGGACATTGCGTTCGATCATATTTTTAGTCTGCTAAAAGCGATCGACAGCAAAAAATGAAATATCAGCGGAACCATGCGGAAACAGCAGAAGAGCCGGTGTCGACCCCATGACCGACACCGGGAATAAACGATTATTGCGCCTCAGCCCATGCGGCAACGGTGGCTTTGGCCCCCTGACGCTGCAGCGCAACATAGGCGCGGATCACCGCCGAGACGAACCGCGCTTCCTGCGGCAGCTCACGGCCGAAGATGGCCTCAATGCCCAACAGCGCTTTGACGCGCGCTTCGCCATCGGCGCTGGCGGCTACCGCCTCCTTGATCACCGGCAGCAGCGGATCGCAAATTTCGATCGCCTGGCCGGCGTCGTCAACACCGCCGACATAGCGCATCCAGCCCGCCACGCCCAGCGCCAGCAGCGTGAAGTCATGCTGGTGCGCCAGGTGCCAGCGTACCGAGTCCAGCATGCGCTGCGGCAGCTTCTGGCTACCGTCCATGGCAATCTGCCAGGTACGGTGTTTGAGCGCCGGATTGCAGTAGCGGTCAATCAGCAGACTGGCATAGTGTGACAGATCCACCCCCTGCACTTTCAAGGTCGGAGCCTGCTCGTCCAGCATCAGCGCCAGCGCCGCGCGGCGGTAGTTGTCATCCTGCATACAGTCGTTGATATGCTGATAACCGGCCAGATAGCCGAGATAGGCGAGGAACGAATGGCTGCCGTTGAGCATCCTCAGCTTCATCTCTTCGAAAGGCACCACATCGGCGACCAGCTCCGCCCCCGCTTTCTCCCACTGTGGACGTCCGGCGACAAAGTTATCCTCAATCACCCACTGGCGGAAAGGCTCGCAGGCCACGCCAGCCGGGTCGCGCACGCCGGTCAGCTGTTCAATTTTATCGAGGGTTTCCGCCGTCACCGCCGGGACAATACGGTCCACCATGGTCGACGGAAAGGTGACATTCTGTTCTATCCATGCGGCGAGGTCCGCGTCCAGCGCCCGGGCGTAGGCGCAGACGACGTTGCGCATCACATGACCGTTTTCCGGCATGTTATCGCAGGACATCACGGTAAAGGCCGACAGCCCTGCCTCCCGGCGACGCGCTAAGGCCGCCACCACCACGCCCACTGCCGATTTCGGCTGGCGCGGGTTAGCGAGATCGGCGGCGATCAGCGGGTGATCGAGCTGCAGTTCGCCACTGGCTGGCGAATGGCAATAGCCTTTCTCGGTAATGGTCAGGGAGACAATGGCCACCTGTGGCTCACACATCGCCGAAAGCACGGCCTCGAGACCATCGACCTGGGCGTGCAGCGCCTGCTTCACCACCCCGACCACGCGCGCGGTCCACGCGTCGGCGGACATTTCTGCCACGGTGTACAGCAGATCCTGCTGCCGGAGATCGGCGATCTGCTGCTCGCCGCCAATCAGGTTGACTTCAGTGTAGCCCCAGTCGCTGCCGTGCTCGCTGGCCAGTATATCGGCGTAGACCGCCTGATGGGCGCGGTGGAACGCGCCAAAACCCAGATGGACGATACGGGGGACCAGCGCGCGGCGATCGTAGTCCGGCTGTATGGCGTTAGCGGTTAAGAGGGTGTTTTCCATGATGACTCTCGTTGTTATGTGGCTCATCAACCATTCTCTGGGAGAACTCTCGAGGAGAATGCCTTTGTGCCTCAACCATCTCACGCAATTGGTATAACATCTTTGATTTCTGTCAACTACCATACAAGAAGCTTTTACCGGGTTGTGGTCGCTGGCGAGCGATCACAAAATCTCTGGGATGGCAGGAGAAAATCCGCCGCGAAGCGGTAAGAGAAGATGGAGCATGGCACAGGCCGCGCCTCCCTGCGGGCCTGTTGCTTCCTGGTCGGTTAATCGATGCGGGTTTTGACGATAAAGAAGTAGCACAGCGCCCCGGCGAAGGTCACCCCGGCGGCGATCACCAACGCCAGATTGAAAGAATGGGTGGTATCCACGACCCAGCCGGTGACTATCGGCGCGAAGGAGGCAAACACAAAGCTGCCAAAGTTCTGGATCGCCGCCACCGACGCCACTTTATGCTCTGCCACCAGCACCTGTACCAATCCCCAGGCCGAGGTGCCAGCGAAATGGACGCAGAACAGCGCCATGGAGATAAACGCCACCGCCTGGGTCGGCGTGGACGATTGCACCACCAGCAACGTTCCCAGCGCCGACAGCACCAGACCGGCAACGATCGCCGTTTTGCGGGTTTTCGCCAGATCGTAGCCTCTGCGCGCCAGGGCGTCGACCACCAGACCATTGACCCACATCCCCACCGCCGCGGCGAGGAACGGGATCGCCGCCACCCAGCCGGTGCGGGCCAGGCTTAACCCCTGCTGAGCCTGCAAATAGCCGGGCAGCCAGGCGATATACAGCCAGCCGGTATAGTTCACCCCGGAGAAGCCGAGGATCATCCCCCAGGTGGTACGCCGTTTAAACAGCGCCAGCCATTCGCTCAGTTTCAGCGCCGGCCGGGCCGCCTCCTCGCTGGCCAGATAGCGTTGCTCCTCCTCCTAGAGGGTAAATTGCCGCCGGTTACGGTATCCCACATACCAGCACAGGCCGACCAGAATACCGGCCAAACCAATCACCACAAACATTGTCCGCCAGCCCCAGGCCAGCTGCATGATGACCAGGGCCGGAGGGGCAATGGCTTGCCCCAGCACCGTCGAGGAGTTAAATATCCCCACCGCCGTGCCGCGCTCTCTTTGCGCATACCAGTCGTTGATCGATTTCACGCCGGCGGGCATAAACGGCGCTTCACCGATCCCGAGGCCAATGCGCAGCAGAATAAAATGCGAGAATGAATTGACCATCCCGGTCAGGGCCTGCATCGCAGACCAGAATATCAGCCCGGCGCCCAGCACAACCCGCGGTCCGAGGCGATCCAGCAAAATGCCCGAGGGCAGTTGCGCGAAGCCATAGGAGAGCGAAAAAGCGGAGAGCAGCACCCCGAACTCGGTGGCGCTCAGACCCAGATCGGCGCGTATCGCCTCCCCGGCGACGCTCAGGGAAGAGCGGTCAAGAAAGTTAACGATCCCGGCGATAAACAGCAGCGTCAGGGTGATCTTCTGCACCCGACGGATGCGCAGCGGCGTCGCGCCCGCCTGTGGGGCAAATGTCTCAATAGCCATCGTGATTCCTTACAGAGTCATAACCCAATATGATGTCTGATAAGTAAGGCAACAGGTCGACTACCATACAAGAATTAGGGTTTAAAAAAGTGGCAGGGATCACACAAGACGGGTTTACGCTCGTCCCCAGCCCGCCACGATGATCAGCATGCCGCACAGGGCGATGGCCGCGCCCGCCCAGTCATAATGGGTTAATTTGACCCCATCAACGACCCGCAGCCAGAGCAATGCGGTACAAACGTAGACGCCACCGTAGGCGGCATATACCCGCCCGCTGGCGGTCGGATGGAGCGTCAGGAGCCAGACAAACAGCCCCAGAGCCAGGCCGGCGGGGATCAGCAGCAGCGGCGTGGCCCCGCGCTTTAACCATAGCCACGGCAGATAGCAGCCGACGATTTCACACAGGGCGGTGGCAAAGAACAGCAGCGTTGTTTTGAGCATTAAAAGATTCGTAAAAGAGACAAAGCGTTGAACTATTCTACGCGATAATAGCCCTTTCCCTACGCTGTTTTGTCGGCTATGCCCGGCAAAATAGCTGTAGTAAACTTAACCTGAGGGTTAACCCATCACTTAAAGGAAATCGTGATGAACATGACACTGAACAAACGCTGGTGCCTGACCGCCATTCTGGCGTTAAGCGCCGTCGTCTATACCTCCAGCTCGTTCGCGGCCACCGACCGGCTGGTGATTGAGTCCGGCGACAGCGCGCAAAGCCGTCAGCAGGCGTCGATGGAAAAAGAGCAATGGAACGACACCCGCAGCCTGCGCCAGAAGGTGAACAAACGGGCGGAAAAAGAGTGGGACAAAACCGATGTCGCCTTTGACGCGCAGGATAACTGCCAGAAGAGCGCCAACGTCAATGCCTACTGGGAACCAAACACCCTGCGCTGCCTTGACCGCCGCACCGGCCGGGCGATCAATCCCTGAGCACGCTGGCGCCTGCGGGCGCCGCCTTTCAGTCCCCTCTTTTCCGCTTTGACCACAGGAATTCCCATGACCGACGCGCTACACGTCAGACTCCGCCCCCTTGAGCGCGAAGATTTGCGCTTTGTTCACCAGCTCGACAACAACGCCAGCGTGATGCGCTACTGGTTTGAAGAGCCCTATGAAGCCTTCGTTGAGCTTTCCGATCTGTACGACAAGCATATTCACGATCAAAGCGAGCGTCGCTTTGTGATCGAATGCAATGGCGATAAAGCCGGACTGGTGGAGCTGGTGGAAATCAACCATGTGCACCGCCGGGCCGAATTTCAGATCATCATCTCACCCGACTTCCAGGGAAAAGGCCTCGCCACCCGCGCCGCGCGGCTGGCGATGGACTATGGCTTTACCGTGCTCAATCTGTATAAGCTTTATCTGATTGTGGATAAAGAGAATGAAAAAGCGATCCATATTTACCGCAAGCTCGGCTTTATGGTCGAGGGTGAACTGATCCATGAGTTTTTCATTAACGGCGAGTACCGCAACACCATCCGCATGTGTCTGTTCCAGCATCAGTATCTGGCGGAACACAAAACGCCGGGCCCGTCTCTGCTGAAGCCGACGGCTCAGTAATAATCAATGCGGTTTTTAATCGTGTAGTGACGGGTCAGCGGCGGCTGGACGCTTTCATCGATCACCTGCAGCTCACAGCTCAGCGGATTGTCATGGCGATCGTAGTCGCAGGTCTGGCGCACCGTGCCCAGCGTGCGGTCGTTGAAGGTGCTGATGGCGGTATAGTCCATTTTCTTGCGCGGATCCTTCGACGGCGTGGAGGCGACGGTAAATCGCTCCTCTTTGGCGGTGGTGGTTTTCCCCAGCGGATAGCCATCGCTGTCGTAACGGTAGGTGGCGGTAGTCTCTTTGCCGCGGGCGCTGATAATAAAGCCGTTATCATCCGTTTCCCAGCTCACGCCGGTGGCGGGCATCTCCGCCAGCTGACATTTCCCCTGCAGACGCAGCCGCTTTTCATGGGTGCGGCCATCGACGTAATAGTTGGCGTCCAGCAGCAGCGTGGCGCCGGTGTTATTCTCCACATCCTCCAGCGTCAGCAGATCGAAACATCCCTCTTTTGACAGCTGCGCGCTCACCTTCTTGACCACCACATCGTGTTCGTCCAGTAACGTCTGGCTAAAATCCTTCACCGGACCGCGCAGCGGATCGAACTCAAACTCATTGGAAAAACTCGCCATCTCCGGGGTGAAGGCTTCCGGGGCGCTTTCGCGGTCGCACGCCGTCAGCAGCAGCGCGGTCGGGATTAGCCAATACAGTCTTTTCACAGATGATTCCTTTTGTGTACATCCAATCATATTAGCAAATACAATTGTTTACACCAGTTCTGCTATGCTTAAATCTGGATACCATCGATAAGGAGCGTAAGATGAAACTATCCCTCTGGACAGGCGCCGCGCTGCTGCTGTGCTCCACGACCGTGCTGGCGGCCCCCGACTCCTGTGAACGGGTCAAAAATGATATTCAACAGAAGATCATTAACAATGGCGTACCGGAAACGGCCTTCAGTCTGGCCATCGTGCCAAACGACCAGGCGGACCAGCCCGGCGCTCAGGTGGTGGGTCATTGCGCCAACGACACCTTCAAAATCACCTACACCCGTAACAGCGACAGTCCCGCCGAAAACGACGCTCAGTAAGCCCGCCTCGCTTTCAAACGAAAGATCTTATCCCTGCATTGACCAGGGATAAGATCTGCCGGCGACCCATAACGTATTATCGCTCACCCCGGCGTCTGTTAAAGACGCGGCGGCCCTTCTCCGCCCAGCATAACTATCATGGAGTGAGCAATGTCGAATCAGGAATCTTCCGGCGGCGTCACCCGACGCGCGCTACTTAAATCCACAGCCCTCGGTTCTCTGGCGCTGGCCGCCGGCGGGCTTCCCCTGCCCTTTACGCTGCGCAACGCCGCGGCGGCGGTACAGCAGGCTGCCGGCGACAACACCCGGATTGTCTGGGGCGCCTGTTCGGTCAACTGCGGCAGCCGCTGCGCCCTGCGGCTGCACGTGCGTGATGATGAAGTGGTCTACGTGGAAACGGATAACACCGGCGACGACCGCTACGGCGATCATCAGGTCCGCGCCTGCCTGCGCGGGCGTTCGATTCGCCGGCGCATCAACCACCCGGATCGCCTTAACTATCCTATGAAGCGTGTCGGCAAACGCGGAGAAGGCAAATTTGAGCGTATCAGCTGGCAGGAAGCGCTGGATACCCTTGCTGACCGTCTGAAACGCGTCGTCGCGCAATATGGCAACGAAGCCGTGTACATTAACTACTCATCAGGAATCGTCGGCGGGAACATGACCCGCTCCTCGCCTTCCGCTTCGCCGGTGGCGCGGCTGATGAACTGCTACGGCGGCTCGCTTAACCAGTACGGTACCTACAGCACCGCGCAGATCGCCTGCGCCATGCCCTACACCTACGGCAGTAACGACGGCAACAGCACCTCGGATATTGAAAACAGTAAGCTGGTGGTGATGTTCGGCAACAACCCGGCGGAAACCCGTATGAGCGGCGGCGGCATTACCTGGTATCTGGAACAGGCCCGCGAGCGCTCCAACGCGCGGATGATCGTTATCGATCCGCGCTACACCGATACCGCCGCCGGTCGCGAAGATGAGTGGATCCCCATTCGCCCCGGCACAGACGCCGCGCTGGTCGCCGGTATCGCCTGGGTGTTGATTAACGAAAATCTGGTGGATCAGCCGTTCCTTGATAAATACTGCGTCGGCTACGATGATAAGACGCTGCCGGCCGGGGCGCCTGAGAATGGCCACTATAAAGCCTATATCCTCGGCGAGGGCGACGACGGCGTCGCCAAAACGCCGCAGTGGGCTTCGCGTATCACCGGCATCCCCGCCGATCGCATCATTAAGCTGGCGCGCGACATCGGCATGAGCAAACCGGCCTACATCTGCCAGGGCTGGGGGCCGCAGCGCCAGGCCAACGGCGAACTCTCCGCCCGGGCGATCGCCATGCTGCCGATCTTAACCGGCAACGTCGGCATCAACGGCGGCAACAGCGGCGCCCGCGAATCGACCTACACCATCACCATCGAGCGTCTGCCGGTGCTGGAAAACCCGGTGAAAACCGCCATCTCCTGCTTCACCTGGACCGACGCCATCGCTCGAGGCCCGGAGATGACCGCCACCCGCGACGGCGTGCGCGGCAAAGAGAAGCTGGATGTGCCGATCAAGTTCCTGTGGAACTACGCGGGCAATACCCTCATCAACCAGCACTCCGACATCAATAAGACCCACGAGATCCTGCTGGACGAAAGCAAGTGCGAAACCATCGTGGTCATCGACAACTTTATGACCTCGTCGGCGAAATACGCCGACCTGCTGCTGCCCGACCTGATGACCGTTGAGCAGGAAGATATTATTCCCAACGATTACGCCGGCAATATGGGCTATCTGATTTTCATCCAGCCCGCCACCTCGGCGAAGTTTGAACGCAAACCGATTTACTGGATCTTAAGCGAAGTGGCGAAACGGCTCGGCGACGATGTCTACCAGCGTTTTACCGAGGGACGCACTCAGGCGCAGTGGCTGCAGCATCTGTACGCCAAAATGGTGGCGAAAGATCCGGCGCTGCCGGCCTACGATGAGCTGAAGCGAATGGGCATCTACAAGCGCAAGGACCCGAACGGCCACTTCGTCGCCTATCGCGACTTCCGCCGCGATCCTGAAGCGCATCCGCTCAAAACCCCGTCCGGCAAAATTGAGATCTACTCCAGCCGGCTCGCCGAAATTGCCGCCCGCTGGCAGCTGGAGAAGGACGAAGTCATCAGCCCGCTGCCGGTCTATGCCTCCACATTTGAAGGCTGGGACGATCCGCTGCGCAGCCAGTATCCGCTGCAGCTGTTTGGATTTCATTATAAGGCGCGCACCCATTCCAGCTACGGCAACGTGGACGTGCTGCAGGCCGCCTGCCGTCAGGAAGTGTGGATCAACCCGCTGGACGCGGCAAAACGCGGGATTAAAAACGGCGATCTGGTGCGGGTGTTCAACCAGCGCGGCGAAGTCCGGCTGCCGGCGAAGGTGACGCCACGCATCATGCCGGGCGTGTCGGCGATGGGCCAGGGCGCGTGGCACGACGCCAATATGGCCGGGGACCGGGTTGACCATGGCGCCTGTATGAATACCCTGACCACCCATCGCCCGTCGCCGCTGGCGAAAGGGAATCCGCAGCATACCAACCTGGTCGACATCGAGAAGGTTTAAGGAGTAAACCATGAGCACGCAATATGGATTCTTTATCGACTCCGCTCGCTGTACCGGGTGCAAAACCTGCGAGCTGGCCTGTAAGGACTATAAGAACCTGACTCCGGAGGTCAGCTTCCGTCGCATCTATGAGTACGCCGGCGGCGACTGGCAGGAGGACAACGGCATCTGGCAGCAGAACGTGTTCGCCTATTACCTCTCCATCGCCTGTAACCACTGCGCCGATCCGGCCTGCACCAAGGTCTGCCCGAGCGGAGCGATGCACAAGCGCGAAGACGGTTTTGTGGTGGTGGATGAAGAGGTGTGCATCGGCTGCCGCTACTGTCATATGGCCTGCCCGTACGGCGCGCCGCAATACAACGCCGACAAAGGCCATATGACCAAGTGCGACGGCTGTTATCAGCGCGTCGCCGAGGGGAAAAAGCCGATCTGCGTCGAGTCCTGCCCGCTGCGGGCGCTCGATTTCGGCCCCATTGCCGAACTGCGCGCTAAGCACGGCCAGCTGGCGGCGGTGGCCCCGCTGCCCTCCACGCACTTTACTCAGCCGAGCATCGCGATCAAACCTAACCGCAACGCCCGGCCGTGTGGCGATACCACCGGTTATCTGGCAAATCCGAAGGAGGTGTGAGATGGGAAGCGGATGGCAGGAATGGCCGCTGGTGCTGTTTACGGTACTGGGGCAATGCGTGGTCGGCGCGACCCTCGTCAGCGGTCTGGTCTGGCTGGCGCTGGCGGACCAGCGCGAAGCGCGGCAGCGGCTGGTGCGCAGCATGTTTTTTATCTGGCTGCTGATGGGGATCGGTTTTCTCGCCTCAGTGATGCATCTCGGTTCGCCGCTGCGGGCGTTTAATTCGCTGAACCGCGTCGGAGCCTCGGCGCTGAGCAACGAAATCGCCAGCGGCGCCTTGTTTTTCGTCGTGGGCGGATTCTGGTGGCTGCTGGCCGTGCTGGAAAAAATGCCGGCGGCGCTGGGGAAAGTCTGGCTGGCGATCGCCCTGCTGTTGGGGCTGGTGTTTGTGCTGGCGATGACCTGGGTTTATCAAATCGATACCGTGCCGACATGGTACACTGGCTACACCACCAGCGCCTTCTTCCTGACGGTACTCCTCAGCGGGCCGCTGTTCGCCGCCCTGCTGCTGCGAATGGCGAAAGTCGACGTTAACGTCTGGTTTATTGCCGGGCTGAGCGTGGCCGCGCTGGTCATCAGCGCCGCGATTATCGTGATGCAAAGCGCCGGGCTCGGCGCCATTGACAGCGCCGTTCAGCAGGCGGCCACCCTGCTGCCGGATTACGGCAGACTGCAGGCCTTACGTCTGATCCTGCTGGCGCTGGGACTTGGCTGCTGGCTGTGTCCGCTGATCCGCCGTCAGCCGCCGCGCGCTGCGGGGCTGTTGGCCGGTCTGTTGCTGGTCCTGATCGCGGAATGTATTGGCCGCGGCCTGTTTTATGGGCTCCATATGACCGTCGGTATGGCGGTTGCCCGTTAATGAGACGGCGCGCCGGCGCGCGCCGCAGAAAGGAATAAGTGATGATGCCGTTCCCTCACCGCGACGCTGTCGCCTTAAGCGCCCGTACCCTGGGCGCGTTGTTCTCTTATGCGCCGAATAGCCCGCAAATCGCGCCGCTGGTGGCCGCCTTCCAGGACGGCAGCTGGCAGCAACAGTGGCCCTTCCCGGTTGCCGCCCCGCTGGCATCGGGGTTTGCCGCGTCGGTTGAAGAGTCGTTGCCGGAAGCCTGGCAGCGCCTGTTTATCGGACCGTGGGCCCTGCCGGCGCCGCCATGGGGATCCGTCTGGCTGGATAAAGAGTCGGTGCTGTTCGGCGAATCCACACTGGCCCTGCGCGAATGGATGCGCGCGAACGGCATCGCACTGGACGCCGAACGCAACGAGCCGGAAGACCATTTCGGCACCCTGCTGCTGGCGGCGTGGCTGTGCGAAACGGAACAGGAGGCGTTGTTTGCCCAGCTGCTGGCCTGGCATCTGCTGCCGTGGTCCGGGCGCTTCCTGAGCGTCTTTGTCGAACATGCCGCCCACCCCTTCTACCAGGCGCTGGGCCAGCTGGCGCAGGCGACCCTGGCGCAGTGGCAGGCAGGCCTGCCCCTCGCGGTGGCGGAAAAGCCGCTCTATCGCTAATCCCTTTGCCGCGCCGGGAGTCGGCGCGGTTTCCTTGCTGGCTCCCCTCTCCGTGCCCCGCACTTATCGCTTTTGCATATAAGTTTATTCCCTATCACAATAAGGCCATGTTTTCCCAATCTCGCTGTGACCGATGCACCGTCTTCATCCCTATCCTGATGTGCAGGTGATGTTTCGTCGCCTGCTGATCGCCACGCTGATTGGCCTTCTCGCCGCCCTGGCGGTGGCCCTGTTTCGCCATGCCATGGTGGTGCTGGAAACGCTGTTTCTCGGTAACGACAGCGGGAGCCTGGTCAACGCCGCGCAGTCGCTGCCGGCGTGGCGACGGCTGATTACCCCGGCGCTGGGGGGACTGGCGGCAGGGGCACTTCTCTGGCTGTGGCAACGACGCCGCGTTGCCCGCCCGCACGCCGCCACCGATTATATGGAAGCCCTGGAGACCGGCGACGGTTGCTTCGATACGCCGGCAAGCCTGGTGAAGTCGCTGGCCTCGCTGCTGGTGGTGGTCACCGGCAGCGCGATTGGCCGGGAAGGCGCCATGATCCTGCTGGCCGCGCTGGCGGCCTCGCTGTTCGCCCGCCGCTTCACGCCGCAGGCCGAATGGAAACTGTGGGTCGCCTGCGGCGCCGCCGCCGGGATGGCCAGCGCCTATCATGCTCCACTGGCCGGCAGCCTGTTTATCGCTGAAATTCTGTTTGGCACGCTGATGCTGGCCTCGCTTGGGCCGGTAGTGATCTCGGCAGTGATCGCCCTGCTGCTGACCCAGTTTCTCAACGGCGGCGCCGCGCCGTTGTACCATGTCGTCCTGCAGCAGGATCTCAGCGCGCTGCACTATGGCCTGATGCTCGCCACCGGACTGCTGGCCGGACTGTGCGGGCCGCTGTTTATCTGGCTGATGGAATACAGCCACCGCGGGTTCGTCAGGCTGAAACTGGCGCCGCCGTGGCAGCTGGCGCTGGGCGGTCTGATCGTCGGCGGCTTATCGCTCATCACGCCGGCGGTGTGGGGCAACGGCTACAGCGTGGTGCAAAGCTATCTGCTGCTGCCGCCGCCCGGCGCGCTGCTGGTGGCGGTATTCCTGTGCAAACTGCTGGCGGTGCTGGCCAGCAGTGGCTCCGGCGCGCCGGGCGGGGTGTTTACCCCCACGCTGTTTGTCGGCCTGGCGATGGGCATGCTATTGGCCCGCTTCAGCGGGCTGTGGCTACCGGGGGAGCAGGAGATGGCTATGATGATGGGACTGACCGGCATGGCGGCGTTTCTTGCCGCCACTACCCATGCGCCAATCATGTCGACTCTGATGATTTGTGAGATGACCGGGCAGTATGTGCTGCTGCCCGGCCTGCTGATCACCTGCGTGGTGGCGTCGGTGCTGTCGCGGACGTTACGCCGGGATTCGATCTATCGCCATCACGTTGCCGAGCATGTCTAAGTCGACGTAGCGGCTTAGCTCACGCTGTTCGGCGCGCGGCAGATACGGTAGCTCGCCAATGAGCGGCGCCGGCAGCTTTTTGCTGAGCACATCGATGATTTCGGCGTAGTGCGCCAGACCGGGGTTGATGCGGTTGGCCACCCAGCCGATCAGCGGCAGCCCGTCATTGGCGATCGCCTGGGCCGTCAGCAGCGCATGGTTGATGCACCCTTCCTGGATCCCCACCACCATCAGCACCGGGAGCTGCTCCTGTACCACCCATTCGGAGAGCGGTCGCAGGTCGTTCATCAGGCTGCGCCAGCCGCCGGTGCCTTCAACCACCACGTGTTCAACCTGCCCGGCCAGCCGCTGCAAACCATCCGACAGCAGACCGTAGTTGATCGGGCAGCTGTGCGCCACGCTGCTTTCGTCTTCGCTTAAGGCGATGGGATTGACAGCCTCATAGGGTAACGCCAGCGTGGAGACGCTCTGCAGCACCAGCGCGTCTTTATTACGCAAACCGTCCGGCGTCTCTTTGCTGCCCTTCGCCACAGGCTTGTACCCGGCCACGCTTTTGCCTCTGGCAGCAAGTGCCTGCAACAGCGCACGGGAAACCACTGTCTTCCCGACAGAGGTGTCTGTACCTGTAATAAAGAAACGCTTAAACATCACTAACCCCACAGTTTTGTCGATGAAATATACGGGAGAGAAATAATCAACAGTGGGCAAAGTCTACGTGAAGCCGCTGGGGGTCAGCTTGAGATAGCGCAATTTTTGGTGTGACTATGAAAAAATGTTAACCCTGTAACAGTCGTATGAGTAAGGATCCGTTATAGAGCGCATCCTTGACCAGCGCCGCGCCAGCCATCGTTCCGCGGTTGGAGAACTGGGTGCTTTCAACTGCGATATGCTGGCTGTAGGCCGGGAGTGATTGTTGCCGAATGCAGCTGGAAATTGCCGGAAAAAGAATGTCTGCCGCCAGGTTAAACGGCGAGCCGATCAGGATTTTCTGCGGGTTAAACAGATTGACCATGATCGCCAGAATGCGACCGACGTGATGACCGACGCCGCTGATAATGTCCCGGGCCAGCAGGTCGCCCTGCAGCGCCGCCTGGCACAGCCACTCCACGCTCAGCGGACGCTGATGCAGCAGCGAGCTCATCGACTGCGCCATCCGCATCTGCGCCAGCTCCAGCACGCTCTCCACGCTGGCGATCGTTTCCAGACAGCCATGGTTGCCGCAGTAGCAGCGTTTGCCGTAGGGGTCGACCTGGGTATGACCGATCTCCACGAGGCTGCTGCTGCCGGCGTGCAGCAGACGTCCGTCGGTGATAACCCCGGCGCCGACGTTATGATCGATCACCACCTGAATGACGTCCCGGGCGCCGCGCGAGGCGCCAAACAGCGATTCCGCCATGGTCCAGGCGCTAATGTCATGCTGAATATAGACCGGCACCCCGGTATGGTTGGCCAGCGTTTCGCCCAACGGGACGTCTTTGACCTCTTCATAAAACGGCATGCGATGAATAATGCCGTTTTCGGTATCAATGATACCCGGCATCGTTATGGCGATGGAGGTGAGGCGTTCCAGCTTCTTCTGGTGTCGAATAAAGAAGCGATCGATATGGTCGATAATCCGCGTCAGAAACGGCGTGCTGTCGGTCAGCGCCAGCTCCAGCTGCTCCTCCACCACCAGCTGGCTGCTTAAATCGCGCAGCGAAAGGTGGATCTCGCCGCGGCTGATACGCACCGCCAGATAGTGCCAGGCCTCGGTTTCCACCATCAGACCCACCGCCGGGCGCCCGCGGCTGCCGGGCTCCTGAATCTCGGTCTCCTGCACCAGATGCGCTTCCAGCATCTCGCGGACAATTTTGGTGATGCTGGCGGGCGCCAGTTGCGCAAATCGGGAGAGGTCGATACGCGATACCGGGCCGAGCTGATCAATCAGGCGATAGACGGCGCCCGCATTGGTCTGCTTAATTTGATCGATATGGCCTGGTTGACTATCCGCTACCACCATTGACTCCCTTTATTTTCGCGCTTCGAAATAAACTTTCGGCTATGGTGAAGCACTTCGATGGTGAACGTCAAATTTTTGCTTAGCCTTGTGATTTACCGCACATTTCCAGCCCCTTTTTGCCTCAATTGCGCTCGTTTTTCCAGGCCAGCAGCGTGTCACGAAAGCGTTTTGCCAGCGCCCCCTGCTCATGGTGTTTCGACCACACCAGCCACATCTCCGACACCGCATCCTGTTCGTCAATCGGCAGCCAGCGCATTTCGCTGAGCTGCACGCGCTGAAAGGAGGCCGGCAGGATCGACACCCCCAGCCCGGCGGCCACCAGGCCAATAATGGTCATCGCCTCCCCCACCTCCTGGGCAATCACCGGCGTATGGCCGTAGCGGCGCAGCAGGCCAAGGATATCGTCATACAGGCCGGTACCGACGTGCGGGTCGAAAAAGACGAACGGCTCCCGCGCCAGCGCCGCCAGGCTGACCGAGGGCTGGCGGGCCAGCGGATGGTCCGCCGGGACCATCGCCAGCAGCGGCTCGCGCAGCACTCGCTGCCACGCCAGGGTGTCCGGCAGTTGGGTATTGCGCAACAGGCCGAGGTCGAGGGCTCCCTCGCTCAGCGGGACAATCTGTTCGCGGGTATTGGTCTCGCGGGTGAGAATATGCACATCCGGGTAGCGCTGACGAAACAGGGACAGCGTATCGGATACCGCCTTGATAAAAGGGGCCGAGGAGGTAAAGCCGATACGCAGTTCGCCCGTTTCCCCATGGTGCAGACGGGCGGCGCGGGCGGCCGCGTCCTCCACCTGGGCGAGAATTTGTCGGCTGTCGGCGAGAAACTGTTTTCCCGCCGCCGTCAGGCTGACGCTGCGGTTGGTGCGGGCGAACAGGCGGGCGCCGGTCTGCTGCTCGAGGATCTGAATTTGCTGGCTTAACGGCGGTTGAGAGATGTTCAGTCGCGCCGCGGCGCGGCCAAAATGCAGCTCCTCGGCGACGGCGACAAAGTAGCGCAAATGACGCAACTCGATATTCATATTTAAAACGTCTTATTTGAGATTATTAATATATTAGACAGAATATTTACATTTTCATACCCTAAAAATGTGAGCTGAATGGTCACAACACTCTGTTGGTAAGCAGCAACTTCTACCCAAGGAATTCTCTGTGAGTCGTACAACAACCGTTGACACCGTGCCGGCGGGCGAGGTCAGAGTCGCTGGTGCATCCCGCCCGGATCCGTTTATTAAGCGCGGCACCCCGCAGTTTATGCGCGTCACGCTCGCGCTATTCTCCGCCGGTCTGGCCACCTTCGCCCTGCTCTACTGCGTGCAGCCGATCCTGCCGGTGCTGTCGAACGAGTTCGGCGTATCGCCGGCCAGCAGCAGTATTTCTCTCTCCATTTCCACGGCGATGCTGGCGGTGGGCCTGCTGTTTACCGGCCCGCTGTCGGACGCCATAGGCCGCAAGCCGGTGATGGTCACCGCGCTGCTGCTGGCCGCCTGCTGCTCGCTGTTGTCGACCATGATGACCAGCTGGCACGGCATCCTGATTATGCGCGCCCTGATTGGCCTGTCGCTGAGCGGCGTGGCGGCGGTCGGTATGACCTACCTGAGCGAGGAGATCCACCCCAGCTTTGTGGCCTTCTCTATGGGACTCTATATCAGCGGCAATTCCATCGGCGGCATGAGCGGCCGCTTGCTCACCGGGGTCTTTACCGATTTTTTCGGCTGGCGCGTAGCGCTGGCGGTGATCAGCGGCTTCGCCCTGGCCGCGGCGATTATGTTCTGGCGAATCCTGCCCGAGTCGCGCCATTTCCGCCCGACCTCGCTGCGGCCAAAAACGCTGCTGATTAATTTCCGCCTGCACTGGCGCGATCGCGGCCTGCCGCTGCTATTCGTCGAGGGTTTCCTGCTGATGGGGGCCTTTGTCACCCTGTTTAACTACATTGGCTACCGTCTGATGATGTCGCCGTGGTCGTTAAGCCAGGCGGTGGTGGGTCTGCTGTCGGTGGCGTATCTCACCGGGACCTGGAGCTCGCCGAAAGCGGGCGCCATGACCGTACGCTATGGCCGCGGTCCGGTGATGCTCGGTTTTACCGGCGTGATGCTCTGCGGCCTGCTGATGACGCTCTTTTCTTCCCTTTGGCTTATTTTCCTCGGCATGCTGCTGTTCTCCGCCGGCTTCTTCGCCGCGCACTCCGTCGCCAGCAGCTGGATTGGTCCGCGCGCGCGCCGCGCGCGCGGTCAGGCGTCATCGCTGTATCTGTTCAGCTATTATCTTGGCTCAAGCCTGGCAGGGACATTAGGCGGGGTGTTCTGGCACCGCTACGGCTGGAACGGCGTCGGCGGATTTATTGCGCTGCTGCTCCTTGCCGCGCTGTTGACCGGCACTTGCCTGTATCGGCGACTCAAATAATCGCGCGTGACGTGGCCTGCGGGCCACGTTTCACCACATGCCCATGATAGATGACAAGCCCATCAGCTCTCTGACGGCATCAACGGACAGTAAGGCAATAAACAGCCAGGTGAACGGATTCATAAACCACCCCCGAACCTCCAGACTTGCGTTATCGATCACAGTTTAGTCACGATACGTTACCGATTTCTGCAATACTGCTCACAGAGCCACGCTTTTTTTCCTGCTATCACGCGGCTAATGCTTTACCCCGCCCTCTGCGCGCCACGCTCGACCCGCCAGGCGTATCAGGATAGTGTAGAGGCATACCGATAATCTGTTCATTCACCTGTCACGGACCGAACGCTACTATGACTGAAAATACGCCTTATCAGCAGCTTACCCGCACCTTTCAGCGCCTGTCGCGCTTTTCGCATCTCTCCGCCATCGCCGGCTGGGATATGTTCGCCATGATGCCTCCGGGCGGTAGCGCCGCCCGCGGCGAAGCGCTGGCGGAACTCGGCGTGCTACAGCATCAGATCCTGACCGATAAAAAAGTGGGCCAATGGCTGCAGGCGGCCCGCCAGCAGGATCTCAACGACCTCGAACAGGCCAACCTGCGGGAAATGCAGCGCCAGTACGATCAGGCGGCGCTGCTGCCGGAGAGCCTGGTGGAGGCCAAATCGCTGGCCGGTAGCCGTTGCGAACATGCCTGGCGCAGTCAGCGGCCGGCTAATGACTGGGCTGGCTTTGCCGATAATTTGCGCGAGGTGGTCAGGCTGAGCCGCGAGGAAGCGCAGATCCGCGCCGACGCCCGGGGCGGTTCACGCTATGACACGCTGCTGGATATTTTCGAACCGGATATGACCAGCGCCCGGCTGGACAGCCTGTTTGCCGATCTCAAGTCCTGGCTGCCTTCCCTGCTGCGACAAGCGGTCGATAAGCAGGCGACGCGAACCTTGATCGCCCCGCAGGGGCCGTTCCCGATCCCTGAGCAGCGCGAACTGGGTCTGCAGGCGATGCGCATCCTCGGCTTTGACTTTGACGGCGGGCGTCTGGACATCAGCGCCCACCCGTTTTGCGGCGGCGTCCCTCAGGATGTGCGCATCACCACCCGCTACAACGAAAACGACCTGCTCAGCGCTCTGTTCGGCGTGATCCACGAGACCGGCCACGCCCGCTATGAGCAGAATCTGCCTCGCCCGTGGGTCGACCAGCCGGTAGGACTGGCCCGCTCTACTGCTATCCATGAGTCGCAGAGCCTGTTCTTCGAAATGCAGCTGGGACGCAGCGAGCGCTTCCTGAAACGCCTGCTGCCGGCGGTGCGCGAACGCTTTGGCGATCGGCCGGCCTTTAGCGAGGAGAATTTCATCGCCTGGAACCAGCGGGTGAAACCAGGCTTTATTCGCGTTGATGCCGATGAGGTCAGCTATCCGGCGCATGTGATCCTGCGCTATGAAATTGAACGCGCGCTGATCGACGGCGAGATAGAGGTGGAAGATATTCCGTCGCTGTGGGATGAGAAAATGCAGCACTGGCTGGGACTGTCGACCACCGGCAACTACCGGGACGGCTGTATGCAGGATATTCACTGGACCGACGGCGGCTTCGGCTACTTCCCTTCCTACACGCTGGGGGCGATGTATGCCGCGCAGCTGATGGCCGCCGCCCGTCGCGCGCTGCCGACGTTAGACCGCGATATCGCGGAAGGGGATTTCAGCGCCCTGTTTGACTGGCTGCGGCAGAATATCTGGCAGCATGGCAGCCGCTTCACCACCTCGCAGCTGATCCAGCAGGCCACCGGCGAGGATCTTAACAGCCGCTACTTCCGCGACCACCTTACCGCCCGCTATCTGTGATCGTCCGCGCCGGGCTGCCCGGCGCGTCCTTCCACTCCCCGCCTTGTACATTCGGTTACACGCCGATACCAAACACTCACGGAAAGCCCGAAAAGACAAGCATATAGTGATTTCACCGGCCCCGCAGTGGGGTTGAAATTAAGAAAACTTTTCGAGGATATCAGAATGAAAAAAGTATTAGCTCTGGTCGTTGCCGCTGCTATGGGTCTCTCTTCCGCCGCTTTCGCTGCTGACGCAGTAAGCACCACTCAGGCGCCAGCTGCTACCCACAGCACTGCTGCCAAGACCACCCATCACAAAAAACACCATAAAGCCGCGGCCAAACCAGCTGCAGAGCAGAAAGCTCAGGCTGCCAAAAAACACAAGAAAGCAGAAGCTAAACCAGCCGCTGCCCAGAAAGCCCAGGCCGCTAAAAAACACAAAAAAGCAGAAGCCAAACCCGCCGCTCCGCAGAAAGCCCAGGCCGCGAAAAAGCACCACAAAGCTGCCGCTAAACCGGTAGCCCAGAAAGCTCAGGCAGCGAAAAAACACCACAAAACCACCAAACACCAGGCCGCTAAACCTGCTGCACAGCCGGCAGCCTAATTCCTCCCGGTGAACCAACCTTCTTAAATAATCGGCGCTGCTTCAGCGCCGTTTTTTCTGGAGAGCACTATGCTGCGGCGTTATCGTTTTGAGCTCATCCTGATCCTGTTAATCATTTGCGCAGTGGTTGCGACCCGCTTTTTCCTCTATTAATCATTTCGTCTTTCTCTCCCGTTTTGCCGCCTGGCTCAGACTTCACGGAAGGTGAATGTCGCGCAAATATTGTTGCCCACCCTTATCACTCTCTTTTACCCTGCCGCTGCCAGCGGCGCAAATCATGCCCGGCGCCCGAAGACGCCAGACACGTTAGCAATAAACCATCGCGCGCCTGGCCCCCACGCGGCGGCCAGACTCATCACAACGCTCGTACCGCTTCCATCACCAGATAGCCGGTTGCGCCCCAGATGGCCACCGAGACCAGGGAAACATAGACCAGTGCGCGAATACCTTTTTTAGACATATACCCTCCGAACGCCGGGGAAATAGAATTCAGGCTATCATCGCCGGTATTACCTCTCTATTTACTCAACGGCCGGGTGACGGTAACAACGTTTTCGGTGAGAAAATGTTTCGCATTGAAAATAATTACGTGAGGCGTAAAGAAGTGCGAATTCGGGTGAAGTTCTGGCGGGTAAAAGTATTATTTTTACGCATTATGCTGCCAAACCAGGAATAACCTCAAAGAGGTATTGCTGCATTATTCGCCAATTTCAGTACGTTCTGATACACGAATGTGCTTGCGCCAGACCGTGCTTTCTGCGGAAATAGCAGCAGAAGGTTAATGGTATTAACCGATTGAAATCAGAAGGTTTTACCCGCGCCAGAGCCTGTCGCGCGCAGATGAGACATGCCGTTTGGCCTGATTAGAATTATTGTTTACTTTCAAAAACTTAAATCTCCTGCTACTGTCAATAGACATCATAGCCTCCCCCAGAGAGTGATATGCGTAGAGACGTTCTGTTATTACTGTGTTCATTTTATCTGTTACCTCTGGGCGCACATGCCGAAGATAGCGGACTGAGCGCCAAAGATATTAAGACGTTGTTTTTCGGCCACGATGAGCGTAAAGCGGTGAGCCGCCCGGAGGAGAGTCCGTGGGACGCGATTGGCCAGCTGGAGACCGCCAGCGGCAATCTGTGCACGGCGACGCTCATCTCCCCCAATCTGGCGCTGACCGCAGGCCACTGCCTGTTAACGCCCCCGCGCGGCAAGCCGGACAAAGCGGTCGCTCTGCGCTTTATTTCCCGCAAGGGCAACTGGGTGTATGAGATCCACGGCATTGACGGACGCGTGGATCCCGGATTAGGCAAGCGTCTGAAAGCCGACGGTGACGGCTGGATCGTTCCCTCCGCCGCGGCGCCCTCGGATTTTGGCCTGATCGTGCTGCGCTATGCTCCCTCGGGCATCACGCCGATCCCGCTCTTCCCCGGCAGTAAGGCCGATTTAACCGCCGCGCTGAAGGCGGCGGACCGGAAAGTGACCCAGTCAGGTTATCCTGAAGATCATCTGGACAATCTTTACAGCCATCAGGATTGCATCGTCACCGGCTGGGCGCAAAACAGCGTCCTGTCGCACCAGTGTGACACCCTGCCCGGCGACAGCGGCTCGCCGCTGCTGCTGAAAACCGCGGACGGCTGGCAAGTGATCGCCGTGCAAAGTTCGGCTCCCGGCCCGCAGGATCGCTGGCGGGCGGACAACCGCGCCATCGCGGTGACCGGCTTTCGCGATAAGCTGGAGGCGCTGGCCGGAGAGTAATTACTCCTGCTGCCGACGCCGCTGCAGCAGGTCGGCGATCGGCATCGGTTTACTGAAGTAAAAGCCCTGTAGCCGGTCGCAACCGGCCCGCCGCAGCAGCGCCAGCTGTTGCGGATCTTCAACCCCCTCCGCCACGACCGTCATCCCCAGCGCGCGGGCGATGCGCACCGTGCCGCGCACCATCTCCGCCGCCTGCGCATCGCAATCCACTCGCCCGGCGAGGGATTTGTCAATCTTCAGGCTGTCAAAGCGAAAGCGACGTAAATAGCCGATGCTGGAGTAACCGGTGCCAAAATCGTCCAGCGCCACGGCGATGCCCTGGGCCTTCAGATTCTCCACCACCGCCTGCGAACGTTCCGGATTTTCCAGCACATAACTCTCCGTCACCTCCACCTGCAGGCGCGACGGCGGAAAGCGGCAGGCAGCGACCGTTTCCATCACCCGGCTTTCAAACGCCGGATCGCGAAATTGCGCCGGCGAGATGTTCACCGACAGCAGCAGATCGCCCACCGGCTGCAGGTCGCTGCAGGCGCGTTGCAGGACGAACTGGCCGAGGGTGTCAATCAGGCCGCTACTCTCGGCAATGGCGATAAACGCATCCGGCGCCAGCGCACCCTGCGGGCGACGCGGCCAGCGCAGCAGCGCTTCAACGCCGGTCATCGCCAGCGTATCGGCATCGACCACCGGCTGATACCAGACCTCAAATTCATCCTGCTCCAGCCCCTGACGGATGCCATTCTCAATCATCAGCTGATGACGTCGCACGGCATCCAGCGCATCGTCATACCAGGCCGTCCGCCCCTTGCCGTTCTTCTTGGCGTGGTACATGGCGATATCCGCCCGGCGAAACAGTTCGGTACTGGAGCATTCCGCCGGAGTACCGCTGGCGATGCCGATGCTGGCGCCGATATAAATTGTGCGTTTGCTCAGCGCCACCGGCGCTTTAAGCAGCTCCAGCGCCGCCCAGGCGAACGCCGCGGCCCGGTCGATCGCCTGTTCGCCGCTCACCGCCATGGCGAACTCATCCCCGCCCATTCTTGCCAGCATGGCCCCCGCCGGCACCCGTTTTTGCAGCGCGCTGGCGATATGGCGGATCAGAGTGTCGCCCACATCGTGGCCATAGTTATCATTCACATCCTTAAAACCGTCCAGATCGATAAACACCACGCACTGCATATCGTGCTTACTCGTGTCGCACACCTGGCTGAGCCGCAGCAGCAGCGCACGCCGGTTGGGCAGGCGGCTGAGCCAGTCAATCAGGGCGATCTCCCGCGCCTGACGTTCGCCGCGGGCCAGCTTATACATGCCGAGGCTGCTGAACAGAATAAACAGCAGGATCAGGCTGGCGGCCACCCCGGCGATGAGCCGCATACTGCCTGACGAGGCCAGGGCCGCTTCGGCGCCGGGCAGACGCGGCTGCCACGCCAGATAGCCCAGAACCTCGCCTCCCTGCGTGCGCAGCGGGATCCGGTGTTCGCCTGGGCCGTCGCTGAGATGCAGATGGCTTATCTGGAAGGTGTCGCCTAAACGCTCCAGCAGCTGAGGGCTGATGTGCCGGGTAATGACCAGATAGCGCCGGGTCTCGTCAGCCACCTGCAGCCGGCCGCTCGTCGGCCGTATCAGGCCGATGCCGACGAAAGCGATCCCGGCCTCGGTACGTGTGATGCCGGCGAAGGCGTTTTTCCCCTCGCGCAGAGCCTGTGCATGATAGCGGATCAGGCTGGTCAGCCCGGCGCCGAGAAATGAGAGGTCTGCCCGGGGCATGACCTGACTCTGAAAGGCGCCCCACAGGATGTGATAATGTTCATCAAGGACAAAGGTGCCGTCATACAGGTTGTTGATTTTGAAGCCGGATCCCCAGGAGTCGTACAGCCATTTTTGATCCAGGCTGGGAGCGTAAGTCTGGGTCACCGCATCGTCCCAGATGGCATTGTCCAGCACCAGCGACAGCACCCGGTTGACCGAGGTCTGCACCGCCCCTTCCACCGACAGGACCGAGCGCTGCTGATCAATTTCATTGGATTTGCTGGCAATGAGGTGTTGCGAGAGGTAAAGCAGGGAGATCACCGACGCGGTGAGGCCAAGCCCGGCGAGAAAAATCATTATTGACAACGTCCTGGCGGAAGGAATTTTCCGCCAGCCGAAAGCTGTGAGCATGCGCAGTCCTCATCGTCACCGGGCACAATACCTGCGGGGCCGGTCTTGAGTAAGCATACTACAGCGAACCCGTTTTGCCGCCTGGCTTTGCAGGCGGCGCGACGTCAGGCGAGTTTAATTAACACCATGCCGGCAACCAGCAGGATGACTCCCGCCCAGCCTTTGTTATTCAGGCGCTGGCCAAACAGCACCCAGCCGGCGGCGATGGTCGCCGCGATACCGAAGCCGCCCCACAGCGCATAGGCGACCGACAGATCGATGCCTTTCACCGCCTGCGACAGGGCGCTGAACGCGCCCAGCACCGCCGCCAGCGACAGAATGCCATAGACCTTGCGGCGGAAACCGTCGGAAAACTTCAAAAAGACGTTGGCAATAATTTCCAGAACAATGGCGATAGCCAGCCAGATGGCGTGGATCCACTCAAACTGCTGCATGAGCCACCTCCGGCTTCGACGACGCTTTTTTCTGGGTGCCGGACTTAATTAAGACGATCCCCACTACCAGGGTAGTCAGACCGGCTATTTTCAGCAGCGACAGGCTTTCATCAAACAACAGTACGCTGAACAGGGTGATCAGCAAAATACCAATCCCTTCCCATAACGCGTAGGCCACGCCGAGGGCAATTTTTTTAACCGCAAAGGCGAGAAAAATATATGACAGGGCAATCATGGCCAGCATTAAAATAAAGCCGGTATGCCCACCGCTAATGCTTGCCCATTTCATCGACAAGGTGCCGGTAATTTCAGCAATAATCGCTAAAGCTAATAAAATCCAATAAAACATGATCCCTTCTCCTGCTTGAGAATATAATCCATTACCGTTTACGCGACGCGTAAACAGGAAAATTTCTGACGTAGATTTCGCTGTGCGCTTGGCGCCAGCTCAGGCAGAAAGAAGGTGACTATAGCGCCGAATGCCAGTGCTGTTCGCCGGCAAAACGGGAAAAAGTGAGGGATACTGCGGGGTGATTTAAAATATACATCCTGAACTGATTGTCCATAAAATTACAATTATCCGCGGTGTTGCTTCTCGTCCGGTGCGGATGAAAATTGTCCTCAGTAGTTAAACACAGGTAGATTTGTAGCATAGTGCTACATTTTATTCAAAGACTTTGCAATTCTTTACGCCGCGGTTTTGCTGCAATGCGTTTTTTCTGAAAAAAAACGTCATTATGCTAATGTAACGCAACCTGTTAACAGGCAAGGAAGATTGAGGACGGGATCCTATGGCTAAACCTATTATTACACTTAACGGATTAAAGATGGTCATCATGCTGGGCATGCTGGTGATCATCCTGACCGGCATTCGCTTTGCGGCAGACATTATTGTCCCGTTTATACTCGCGCTTTTTCTGGCGGTGATTATTAATCCGCTGGTCCAGCTGCTGGTCCGCTGCCGAGTGCCACGCGTGCTGGCGATCTCGTTGCTGATCGGCCTTATCGTCATGTTAGCCGTTGTGCTGCTGGCCTCGCTGGGAACCTCGCTTAACGAGCTGGCGCGCACCCTGCCGCAGTACCGCAACTATCTCTACGAACCGATGCAAACCATCGCTCCCTGGCTGCAGCGCCTGGGCTTTACCGTCTCGGTGGTGGAGCTAAACAAATACATCGACCCCAACGCCGTGATGACCCTGGTCACCGGTCTGCTCACTCAGCTGTCGAACGCCATGTCCTCGATTTTTCTGCTGCTGCTGACGGTGGTGTTTATGCTGCTGGAGGTTCCGCAGCTGCCCGCCAAACTGCAGCAGCTGATGTCCCGCCCGGTAGAAGGCATGGGGGCCATTCAGCGCGCCATCGACAGCGTGTCGCATTATCTGGTGCTGAAGACCGCGATTAGCCTGGTCACCGGGCTGGTGGTCTGGGGCATGCTGGTTCTGCTGGACGTGCGTTTCGCCTTTATGTGGGGGCTGCTGGCCTTCGCGCTGAACTATATTCCCAATATTGGCTCCGTGCTGGCGGCCATCCCGCCGATCCTGCAGGTCCTGGTATTCGGCGGTCTGTACGAGGCGCTGGTGGTGCTGGCCGGCTATCTGATCGTTAACCTGGTGTTCGGCAATATTCTCGAACCGCGGATCATGGGGCGCGGCCTGGGACTCTCCACCCTGGTGGTATTCCTGTCGTTGATCTTCTGGGGCTGGCTGCTGGGTCCGGTCGGTATGCTCCTGTCGGTGCCGTTGACGATCATCGTCAAAATCGCCCTCGAGCAGACCAGCGGCGGTCAGAGCATCGCATTCTTATTAAGTGATGTGAGCAAAGAGTAACCCTTCCCCGAGCCGGCGACTGGCCGGCCCCCTCTCCCTGACACCTGTGGTAGACCACTACGCCTTTCGTATTATTGATCCTCATCACAAAGGGCCAATCACAATTGTTACTCTCAGGCTAACGATTGGCCGCCGTGCTTAATTGATGCTCCGCGCCTCGCATCGCACACTACCCTCCACCAGGACAAACAAAACGATTTGTCGAATCAGGAGGTTAATAATGAATGCCGAACAAACGACGGGGCGGGTCTGGAACCGTCGCCGGACGGAAAAGCAGCGGCGGCTGGCCGAGGCCAACATCCCGGGCAAAGTCATCCCCACTGACCAGCTGGTCAGCGTACTGGAAAACCTGATCGCCCCCGGCGACCGGGTGGTGCTGGAAGGCAACAACCAGAAGCAGGCCGATTTCCTCTCCCGCATGCTGGCGGAAGTCAATCCGCAGAAAATCCACGATCTGCATATGATCATGCCGAGCGTCGGTCGCAGCGAGCATCTGGACCTGTTTGAAAAAGGTATCGCCCGCAAACTCGATTTCTCCTTCTCCGGTACCCAAAGCCTGCGCATTTCGCAGCTGCTGGAAGATGACCTGCTGGAAATCGGCGCCATTCATACCTATATCGAACTCTACTCCCGTCTGTACGTCGATCTGTCGCCCAACGTCGCGCTGATCGCCGGCTACAAAGCCGACCGTAAAGGTAACCTGTATACCGGGCCGAGTACCGAAGATACCCCGGCGCTGGTGGAAGCCGCCGCCTTCCACGACGGTATTGTTATCGCCCAGGTCAACGAACTGGTGGACGACGAGTGCGATCTGCCCCGCGTCGATATTCCCGGCTCGTGGATTGATTACGTGGTGGTCGCCGACAAGCCGTTCTTTATTGAACCGCTGTTCACCCGCGACCCGCGCCTGATTAAGCAAGAACACATTCTGATGGCGATGATGGCGATCAAGGGCATCTACGCCGAGCATCAGGTGCAGTCCCTCAACCACGGGATCGGCTTCAACACCGCCGCCATCGAACTGCTGCTGCCGACTTACGGCGAACAGCTCGGTCTGAAAGGCAAAATCTGTAAACACTGGACCCTGAACCCGCATCCGACGCTGATCCCGGCGATCGAGAGCGGCTGGGTGGAGAGCGTGCACTGCTTCGGCGGCGAACTGGGGATGGAAGAGTACATCCGCGCCCGTCCGGATATCTTCTTTACCGGCCCGGACGGCTCCATGCGCTCCAACCGCGCCTTCTGCCAGCTGGCGGGGCAGTACGCGGTGGATATGTTTATCGGTTCGACCCTGCAGGTTGATGGTCTGGCTAACTCCTCGACCGTCACCCGCGGCCGCCTTTCCGGCTTCGGCGGCGCACCGAACATGGGCCACGATCCGCACGGCCGCCGCCACGCCACCCCTGCCTGGCTCAATATGATCACCGAGCCGGACCCAATGCAGCGCGGTAAAAAACTGGTAGTGCAGATGGTCGAAACCTTTCAGGCCGGGGTGAAGCCGACCTTTGTTGAGACCCTCGACGCGGTCGACGTCGCCAAAACCTCCGGCATGCCGCTGGCGCCGGTGATGATTTACGGCGATGACGTCACCCACGTGCTGACCGAAGAGGGTATCGCCTACCTGTATCGTGCGGAAAGCCTGGAAGAGCGCCGGGCGATGGTCGCCGCCGTGGCCGGGATCACCGACATCGGCCTCGGAGTGGACGCGAAACGCGTGGCTGCCCTGCGTCAGAGCGGCAAAGTGGTTTACCCGGAAGATCTCGGCATTCGCCGTAGCGAGGCCACCCGTTCGCTGCTGGCCGCCGGGAGCGTCGCCGACCTGGTGGAATGGTCCGACGGACTGTACAACCCACCGGCAAAATTCCGGAGCTGGTAATGAAAATTCTCTCCCCCCTGCACGCAGAAAGCCGCGTCAGCTGGCTGGCGGATACCGCCGGCGCCTGTCTGATTGACGAAGCCCGTCTGAGCCCGAAACCGGGTCTGGTTGACAGCCGCGGCAGCGGCGCGCATCAGGACCTCACGCTGGCGCTGATGGAACGCTCCGCCCGCAGCCTGCAGCCGACCTTCCACGCGCTGGCCCAGCAAAGCTGGCGCCGCCCGGCGGATATCGCGCTGCGCGAAACCGTCGGCCGCCTCGGCCGGGAAGGCGAAGCGCAGATGATGCAGGCCACCGGCGGGGTCAACACCCACCGCGGCGCCATCTGGGCGCTGGGGCTGCTGGTCAGCGCGGTAGCGATGTTGGGGGGAGCGGGTCATTTACAGGCGATCGCCGACACCGCCGCCGCCCTCGCCCGCCTGCCCGACGGCCTGGCGCCGAAAAGCTTCAGTAAAGGGCTACGCGCCAGCCGCCGCTGGCAGGTGCCGGGCGCGCGCGAAGAGGCGCAGCGCGGTTTCCCGCATATCACCGCCCTGGCGCTGCCGCAGTTACAGCAAAGCCGCGCCCGGGGCGCCAGCGAGCCGCAGGCGCGACTTGACGCGCTGATGGCCATCATGACCTCGCTGAGCGATACCTGCGTGCTGTCGCGCGCCGGCATGACCGGCCTGCAGACCATGCAGCAGGGCGCCCGCGCGGTGCTGGCGGCCGGTGGTTGCGCCAGCGTCGCCGGACGCGCCGCCCTGGCGCGGCTTGACGCGCAGATGCTGGCGCACAACGCCTCGCCGGGCGGCGCCGCCGATCTCCTTGCCGCCACCCTGTTTCTCGACCGGGTTGCCGGCTAACGCATTCAGAGGATGTTATGGAACAGATTACATTGTCATTTCCTGCCAGCCGCGCCCTCCGCGGCCGAGCGCTGGCAGGGGTTGTAGGTTCAGGCGATATGGAAGTGCTCTATACCGCCGCCGGAAGCGATACGCTCAGCGTGCAAATTACCACCTCGGTGGATAACAGCCAGGCGCGCTGGCAGGCGCTGTTCGACCGGCTGAGCCTGATCAACGGCCTGCCCGCCGGGCAGTTGGTTATTCACGACTTCGGCGCCACGCCGGGCGTCGCCCGTATTCGTATCGAACAAGTCTTTGAGGAGGCCGCTCATGCGTAACGATCGCAGCTTTATCGAACTGCGCGCTCGCGAACGCGCCCACGCACTGCTGGACGACGGCAGCTACCGCGAACTGCTGGATCCGTTTGACGGCATTATGTCGCCGTGGCTCGGCGCGCAGGGCATTGTCCCACAGTCCGACGACGGTATGGTGGTCGCCAAAGGCACTATCAACGGCCAGCCGGCGGTGGTGATTGCCATCGAAGGCACCTTCCAGGGCGGCAGTATGGGCGAAGTCTCCGGCGCCAAAATGGCCGCCGCGCTGGAGCTGGCGGCGGAGGATAACCGCAACGGTATTCCGACGCAGGCGGTCCTGTGCCTGGAAACCGGCGGCGTCCGGCTACAGGAGGCCAACCTTGGCCTGGCCGCCATCGCCGATATTCACGCCGCGATTGTCGATCTGCGCCGCTACACCCCGGTAGTCGGCATCATCGCTGGCACCGTCGGCTGCTTCGGCGGCATGTCCATCGCCGCCGCGCTGTGCAGCTATCTCATCGTCACCCGAGAAGCCCGTCTCGGCCTCAACGGCCCGCAGGTTATCGAGCAGGAAGCCGGCATTGAAGAGTACGACTCGCGTAACCGGCCGTTTATCTGGAGCATGACCGGCGGCGAAATTCGCGCCGCCAGCGGCCTGGTCGACGCGCTGGTTAACGATGGCGTCAAGGCCGTCAAAACCGCGATGAACGAAGCGATCGCCAAAGGCGTACCGGCGCAGCACCGCAGCGACAATTATGACGACTATCTGCGCCGTTTAAGCCAGTTCGACACCCGCCAGCAGGCGGATACCGCGCAGATTAAACAGCTTTTTGCCCGGGAGGAAAAATAATGAGTCAGTTCCCAAACCGCGCCGCGCTGTGGCTGAATAAACTGGCGCCCGACGCGCCGCTGATGAGTGGTCTGTGCCCTTCCGTGCAGGTGGCAGACGGCCAGATTGATGGCGAAAAGGTGCGTTTTATCGCCGTAGTGCCTGACGCCAATAACCACTACCCGCGCGCCGCCGGTGGCGAAGTCGGTCTGCTGGAAGGCTGGACGCTGGCGAAAGTGGTCAATGAAACCCTCGACGCCGATGCCGATAAAACGGTAAAGCGCCCGATTATCGCGGTTATCGATGTCCCCAGCCAGGCCTATGGCCGTCGCGAAGAAGCCTTTGGTATTCACCAGGCGCTGGCCGGAGCGGCAGGCGCCTACGCCAAAGCCCGTCTGGCCGGCCACCCGGTGATTGGCCTGATCGTCGGCAAAGCGATGTCCGGGGCGTTTCTGGCCCACGGCTACCAGGCCAACCGTCTGATCGCCTTTAACGACAGCGGCGTACTGGTTCACGCGATGGGTAAAGCGTCGGCCGCGCGCATTACCCTGCGCAGCGTGGAGGCACTGGAGAAACTGGCGGCGACCATCCCGCCGATGGCCTATGACGTCAGCAACTACGCCACGCTCGGCCTGCTCTCCGCTCTGCTTGACATCAGCCATCCGGACGCCCCTGACGACCACGATCTGGCGCTGGTCAGCCACACCCTGCGCGACGCCATCGCTGACGCGCGCCAGGATCCCTCGCTGAAGTGCCGCCTGGGTGCGGAAAACCGCCGCAGCTCGCAGCGGGTCCGCGACCTGATGCGCGCCAGCTGGTAGCACGTTCGTACGTAAGTAGTAGAAGAAAACCTGCCGGAAGCCGTCCCCCGGAGCGCGTCATAACCGCGCCGGGTAGGGACGGCTTTTAGAAAAAATAACAATCGCGCCAGTACTCTATTTTATTTACAGGTGATTTATGACTTATGTGATTATTCATGCTCTTGCCCCGATTTTCGTCATTATGCTGCTGGGCTTCTGGGCCGGTAAGGCCGGGATGGTAGATAACAAAAATGTCTCCCTGCTCAATATCTTTGTAATGGACTTTGCCTTACCCGCTACGCTGTTCAGCGCCACGGTACAAACGCCGTGGGCCGGTATCGTCGCCCAGTCACCGCTGGTGCTGGCGCTCACTGGCGCGATGTGGATCACCTACGCCGGGATTTACTTCCTCGCCACCAGCGTCTTCAAACGCACCCCGCAGGATGCCGCGGTGCTGACCCTCACCGTCGCCCTGCCGAACTATGCCGCGCTGGGCCTGCCGATCCTTGGCAGCGTGCTCGGCGAAGGCGCATCGACTTCGCTGTCGGTGGCGGTCTCTATCGCCTGCGGTTCGGTACTGATGACCCCCTTCTGCCTGCTGATTCTGGAACGTGAAAAAGCCCGCGCCGCGGGGGAAACCACCGGTTCTACGCTGGCGATGCTGCCGGTGCTGATGTGGCGTTCGGTGAAAAAGCCGATCGTCTGGGGCCCGCTGCTCGGGGTGGTGCTTTCCGCTATCGGCATTAAAATGCCGGACCTGCTGCTGGCCGCCATCAAACCGCTGGGCCTGGCCGCCACCGCCGCGGCGCTGTTCCTCACCGGGGTGATCCTCTCGGCGCGTAAACTGCAGCTCAATGCGCTGATCGCCACCTCCACCATCGTGAAACTGCTGGTGCAGCCGTTTATTGCCTGGGGTCTGGTGATGCTTCTGGGTCTGCACGGCTCTATCGCCATTACCGCGATCCTGATGATTGCCCTGGCCGCCGGCTTCTTCGGCGTGGTCTTCGGCAACCGCTTCGGCGTGCAGTCCCCGGATGCTGAAGCCGTGCTGCTGTTGAGCTCGGTTCTGTGTATCCTGTCGCTACCGCTATTTATCTCTTTGACTTCAGGACTGTAAACCATGCCATCAACACCGCGTCCCCACGATTTAGTGTGGTTAAACCACGCCAGCGCCCTGGAAGATGTTGTCGAGCCGTGGGTGGCTCAGCAGTGGCGAGCCGCGCTGCCGGTGGTGGTGAGGCGCGATGTTGACGGTCAGGCCCGCATCCCGGTTGGGGTGCGGGGCATGAAACGCGAACAGCGCGCCGCCGGCTGGGTACAGGCGCACAATATCGTGCGCAGCGTCACCCCGGAGATGCTGGTGGAGCGCGAGCGCCTGCTGGGCTCCCCTTTTGTTTCGCAGCCGCCGGTCCAGGCGGCCATCGCCCTGACGCTGGGCGACTGGCCCTGGCGCTGGGGCGTCACCGGCAGCACCGGCTACGCGCTGGCGACCGAAATCCCGGTACTCCATGCGGCAAGCGATCTGGATCTACTGATCCGCGCCCCGCAGCCGCTGGCCCGCGAGGCGCTGCTGGAATGGCAGTCCCGGGTGGCCCAGCTCCCGTGCCGCGCCGATACCCAGGTCGAAACGCCATACGGCGCCTTCGCCCTCAATGAGTGGCTCCGCGATGGGCGAGCGCTGCTGAAAACGTCCCGCGGCGCGCGCTTAACCGCTGCGCCGTGGCGCAGGGAGGAATGATGAAGATTTTGTTTACTTTTCCCGGACAGGGTGCCCAGCGTCCCGGCATGCTGGCGGCTATCCCCGACCGCGAAGCGATCCTCAGCCAGGCGCGCGCCGTGCTGGGGAATGAAGTCGAGGCCCTCGATAGCGCCGGATCGCTAAAACATACCCGTGCGGTCCAGCTCTGCCTGCTGATCGCCGGGGTAGCCTGGGCGCGCGAGCTACAGCGCCAGGGCGTCAATCCGCAGATTGTCAGCGGCCTGTCCATCGGCGCCTTTCCCGCAGCGGTGATTGCCGGCGCGCTCGATTTCGCCAGCGCGCTGCGCCTGGTGGCCCTGCGCGGCGATCTTATGGAGCAGGCCTATCCCGAAGGTTACGGGCTGACGGCGATCATGGGCCTGACCCGCCCGCGGGTTGAGGCGCTGATGCAGGGCCACGAGGTCTATCTTGCCAACCTGAACGCCGAAACGCAGATCGTGATCGCCGGACGCGATGAAGCCATGGCCGAGGTGGCGCAGCTGGCGCTGCAGGCGGGCGCCAGTAAGGCGCAGCGGCTGGCGGTCAGCGTCCCGTCGCACTGCGCGCTGCTGGATAAACCCGCCGCCGCGCTGGCAACAGCCTTTGCCGACGTTGCCTTAACGCGCCCGCAGTGCGCCTATTTAAGCGGCTCGACGGCGCGCGTGCTGTGGGATCCGCAGCGGATCGCCGACGATCTGGCGATGAACATGGCGCGCACCGTCCACTGGCAGGAGGCGATGATCGCCGCCGATGAGCGCGACGCGCGCTTAGCCATTGAGATGCCCCCCGGCGGGGTATTGACCTGCCTGACCCGCCAGGCGGGCTGGCGCGGAGAGACCCTTTCGCTGGAACGCAGCGGCGTGGACGTCGCCCGCCATCTGGCGCAGCGGCTTAGCGATTAAGGCTCCGGGCGTACATTCTCCCTTCCGCCGCCAGCGCCAGCAGGTCGGCATCGCGTTCGCGATGGTGTGAATAGACAATCGAGATCAGCTGGCGCATCTGGTACGGTTCCGCCAGCTTTAACAGCTGTACATCTTTTTCATAGACTTTTTTCATCCGCCCCGGCAGCAGCGCAAACCCGACGCCCGCCTGCACCAGGCTAATCATCGAAAAGATGTCATTCACCCGGGTGACGATCGTCGGCTCGAAGCCAGCGATATGAAACGCTTCCCGGAACCCGGCATAGGTGGCGAACCCCTCCGCCAGCGAGACGAATTTCCGGTCGGCGTAATCGCGCAGGTCAGCAAGCTGTGTGCTATCCAGCTGCGCCGTCGCCGGGGCGGCGAGAAAGATATCGTCCTCAAACAGCGGCACCACGTCGAAAGAGGTATTGTTGAACTCCCCTTCATTGGTGGCGATCAGGATAGCGTCGAGGGCGTCGTCTTCCAGCATATCCAGCAGCATCTGGTTAGAGCCCATGGTGAGATCCAGCTCCAGCTCCGGGCGACGCAGCTTCATACCCATGATAATGCGCGGGACGGTTTCCAGGGTCAGGGAATAGAGGGTGCCGATGCGCAGCCGCCCCTGGCCGACGCCGGCGACTTTGCGCGTCGCCTCAAGGCCGCGGCTCATCAGACTCATCACATCCTGACAATATTCCAGCAGCGTCCACGCCGCCTGCAGCGGCAGCAGATTGCGCCCTTTATGGACAAACAGCGGGCAGCCCACCCCCTCTTCCAGGGTATGCAGCGCGCGGTGAACGCTGACGCTGCTAAGCTTCATCGCTTCGGCGGTTCTGGCGATATTGCCCTTCGCCATAAACATCATAAAGACCGACAGCTTGCGGAAGGTGATCTCCTGGTTGATATCGTCTTGCATAGCCCTTCCACGCTCCTGATTTGCTTTTCTTTTTTCAATTCAAATCAGTATATCGTTTATGACGGCAAAGTTGCAGGCAGAGAGCGGCTTAGGCCGGCAAGGAACGCAAAAAAGGGAAGACCGTGGTCTTCCCTTTTGTTCTCTATCGAGTTTGCTTTTACAGCGCCATATCGTGCTGCGGCGAGGCGTCGCGCTGCGGCTCCGCCGGCTTCGCGGTCGCGGTGGGCGCAGCCGCTGGCATCTGGATCACCGGCGGTTTCGTCAGCTGCAGGGTCGCGGCGGTATCATCCCAAACCTGCTGGGTCAGCGCCACGTTACCGTTCAGCTTCTGACCGTAGCTCGGCACGATCTGGTGGATACGGGTCTGCCACTCCGGCGAGTTAAACTGCGTCGGGAACATCTGCTTGAGCACATTGAGGGTGATCGGCGCGGCGGTGGAAGCCCCCGGCGACGCGCCGAGCAGCGCGGAAATGGTTTTCTGCTGATCGACCACCACTTCGGTGCCCAGTTTCAGCACGCCGCCCTTCTCTGCGTCTTTCTTAATGATCTGCACGCGCTGGCCGGCCTGGATCAGCTTCCAGTCCTCTTTACGCGCGTCCGGGTAGTACTCTTTCAGCGCGGCGAAGCGGTCATTATCGCTGAGCATCACCTGGCTGACGAGATATTTCACCAGGTCGAAGTTATCGAGTCCGACGTGGGTCATCGGCAGCACGTTGTCAGTGGTGGTGGTGCTCAACAGGTCGAAGAAGGAACCGTTTTTCAGGAACTTGGTCGAGAAGGTGGCGAACGGCCCAAACAGCACCACGCGCTTGCCATCCAGGTAGCGGGCGTCAAGGTGCGGTACCGACATCGGCGGCGCGCCGACCGAAGCCTGGCCATACACTTTCTCGAGGTGCTGCGCGGTGACCGCCGGGTTCTCGGTCATCAGGAACGAACCGCCCACCGGGAAGCCAGCATAGTTGTCCGCTTCCGGAATACCGGTTTTCTGCAGCAGCTTCAGCGCGCCGCCGCCGGCGCCGATAAAGACGTATTTCGCGTCAATAGTCTGCGCTTCCCCGCTCTGCACGTTCTTAATGGTCACGTGCCAGGAGTTATCGGCATTGCGTTTGAAATCGGTGACCTCAGAGGAGGTTTGCAGGGTGAAATGGCTGTTTTTCTTCAGGCTGCCGATCAGCTGCCGGGTGATTTCGCCATAGTTAACGTCGGTACCTACCGGCGTCCAGGTGGCAGCGACTTTCTGCTGCGGATCGCGGCCTTCCATCACCAGCGGCGCCCACTGTTTAATTTGCGCGTGGTCGGTGGAGAATTTCATCCCCTGGAATAAGGTGGTCTGCTGCAGCGCGGTATAACGCTTCTGTAGATAGTCGACATTATCGCCCCAGACGAAACTCATATGCGGCGTGGAATTAATAAAGGAGTGCGGATCGTGCAAAATACCGCGCTTCACCTGTGCCGACCAGAACTGACGGGAGATCATAAACTGTTCGTTAATATCCAGCGCTTTGCTGACGTCAATCGATCCGTCGGCCCGCTCCGGCGTATAGTTCAACTCCATATTCGCCGAGTGACCGGTACCGGCGTTATTCCAGCCGTTGGAAGATTCCAGGGCCACGCCGTCCAGTTTCTCCACCATCGTCAGGTCCCAGTCCGGCTGCAGCGCCTGCAGCCAGGTGCCAAGCGAGGCGCTCATGATCCCGCCGCCAATCAGCAGGAAGTCAGTTTTTTTAGAGGTATCCGCTTCAGCATGCGTCGCCGCGCTGACGAACATCGCTAATGCGGTAAAGGAAATAATCGTTTTTTTCATTGCAGGCATAATAGAATTATCACGTAGCACACGGTAATAAGAGGCAGCATATTAACGCACTTTTACTTTATTTTAAAATATCATTTACACTCTCGCATTTTTAATCAAATAATTATTTAACTTAAAAAATCAGAGCGGTGAAAAAAATAAGAGCCGCCGTAAAATTATCGCTGAAAATTCAGCGCGATTGCCGGGGAAAATAGAAAAGAGGGGTTTCTTTAGTTAATAAAGTCCAGACGCGCACACCGTTGGTGCGCGCCTGGCGACAGGCTTAATGGGCGGGAGTGACAGCGCTGCGCTGGGCTTCGCGCAGGGCAAGACGCAGATGATCGTGATGTTTGGTCAGCAGCTCCCGCGCGTGCCAGGCGTCCAGCCCGCTGAGCAGCATCAGGATCGCGGTGCGGCAATGGTGGTGGCAGCTGGTCAGCGCGGCTTTTGCTTCGCTGCGCGTGCAGTCGGTGGCCGCCATGACAATCGCCACCTGCCGCTCCGCCCAGTGCGGAGTGTCAGCCTGCAGATCCACCCGCAGGTTGCTGTACACCCGGCCGTCACGGATAGCGAGGCCCGTCGACACCATGTTAAGGATCTGCCGCTGGGCCAGCCGGGCCTTCGGATTGGTCAAACCCGCCACCGCTTCCGGCCCGGTCTGCGGAGCAATAACAATATCCGCCAGCTGCGCCGCCTCGCTGGCCGCCTGCTGGGTCACCACCGCGATCGGGGCCCCCAGCGACCAGGCGTGGCGCATCGCCCCCCAGACCCACGGGGTCTTGCCGCTAACGGTCAGCGCCAGCAGCATATCGTGGCTGGAAAAGTCCAGCGACTGCAGCTCGAAGGCGCCAAGATCGTAATTATTCGCCGCCGTCTCCCGCTCGGCCATCGCCGCCGTCTGGCCACCGGCAATTAGCCCCACCAGCGCATGTTTGCCTTCCGGAGAGTAGTCGCTGACCGCCTGGACTGCCGTGCGGCCTGATTCCCCGGCGCCGATAATGACCAGACGCCCTCCCCGGCTCATTGTCGCGGTGGCGATATCAATCAACCGGGCGATATCCGGCAGACAGGCGCCGACCGCCTCCGATATCTGCTTATCATCCTGATGCAGCATCGCCAGCATGTCGGCGGTGGCGAGGCGATCGATGTGGGTGGTATCCGGGTGACGACGTGCCTGCATTGACGCGGTTAGCGAACTGCTCATAACAACCTCCATTTACGACAGAAAAAGCGCATCTCGGCGAAATCAGCGGCCTGATGCATATCCTTATATTCATCAGGACTATTTAACCTCTGTCGCCACTATAAGGGGAATCTTCCGCGCTTTACCGCCGTCGGGGTCACAGTTTACCGTCCCGATCGCCCGTTCACGGGCAATTGCCGATTATCTGAGCAATCCTGTATCAGGTCTTATCTTCACCTTCCGCCTGCATGGCCAGCCAGAAGGATTGCTGACAGAGGTTATAAAATTGTTTGCGCATTGGCTTCACCTCCAGGCCGGCGCTATCGATAACCTGCCAGTCGATCCAGCACTCCGGGCAGGAGGCGGCATCCTGTTGCGGAAGCTCGAGCTCGTAGCGGTGCTGGATCACCACCCCGCTGCGATGCCGCCAGCGCGCGATCTCCCACTCTGCTTCCGCTTCACGGTCCTGTTCACGATGCTGCGTCAGTCGTTCAACGTGCTGTTGCCGGAGGATATCCCGGACCAGAGATGCCAGTTCCATCATGTCTGCCTTAAGCCTGTGGCGAAAAGCGACAGTTTATCGTGGACGGGCCGAGGCTACCGTAGCAAAAGCGGCCTTTTGCTTTGATTACACGGCTTTATGAATGCCGCGCTATCAGCGATAATAATCGTTCACTGAATCTATCCGGGATCGTCATGAAGGCATCAGAGCACCCGCCTCGCGTTCGTCAACGCGCCTTACCGCTAAAGCTGAGCACCGCCGTCTCCTTGATGATTGGCAGCGTGATCGGCGCCGTGCTGCTGCTGGTCTATGCCCTGTGGTATATGCAGATCAGCAATGCCACCCGCGACGGCCTGAAAGAGACCGCGCTGGCGGTGGCGCGCACCATGGCTGATATGCCGCAGGTGAAGCGCGGACTGGCGGCGCCGCCGCAGCAGCAGATTATTCAGCCGCTGGCGCAGGCCATCACCCGGCGCAACGACCTGCTGTACGCTATCGTCACCGATATGCACGGTATTCGCTATTCGCATCCGGACAGCTCAATTATTGGCAAACCCTTCATCGGCCACGATATCCAGCCGACGCTGCAGGGAAAAGAGAACGTGGCCATTAACCACGGGGTGCTGGCCCCGGCGCTGCGAGTATTTACCCCGGTGTTCAACGACCAGCATCAGCAGATTGGCGTGGTAGTGGTCGGCATTTCGCTGAGTAAAGTGGACGAGCAGATCGCCAACAGCCGCTGGGACGTGCTGCTGACCATCCTGTTCAGCGCGCTGGTCTGCGCCATCGGCACCTGGAGCCTGGTGCGCGGCCTGAAGCGCGTCCTGCTGGGGCTGGAGCCGCACGAAATCTCCACTCAGTTTCAGCAGCGTCAGGCCATGCTTCACGCCCTCAAGGAGGGGGTGGTGGCGGTCGATGCCCATGGTGAGGTTAACCTGATCAACCCGGCGGCGCGCGAGATACTCTTTTCCGGGCCGGACAAGACCCTCGCGCATACCCCGCTGCTGGCCGACCTGCAGACGGTTTTGCACAGCGGCGAGCCGATGTACGACCGCGAGCTGGGGTGCAATGGCCTGTTGCTCATCAGCAACACGGTGCCTATCCGCAGCCAGGAGGCGGTGGTCGGCGCCATCTGTACCTTCCGCGATAAGACCGAAGTCAGCCAGCTGCTGCAGCGGCTGGACGGCATGATGAGCTATGTGGATGCCCTGCGCACCACCTCACATGAGTTTATGAACAAACTGCACGTGATCCTCGGCCTGCTGAATATGAAAAGCTATGGCAAACTCGAGGAGTACGTGCTGCAGACCGCCCACCGCTACCAGGCGGACATCGGCGATATTCAGCACCGCATTAAATCCCCGGTGGTGGCTGGCTTTCTGATAAGTAAAATGCAGCGCGCCACCGAGTGCGGCTTTACCCTTAAGCTGGCGGAAGAGAGCCTGGTGCCGGATTGCCCGAATGAGAAGCAGGTCACCGTGCTGGTGACGGTGCTGGGCAACCTTATCGAGAACGCGCTGGACGCCATGAGCGGTCAGGCGGAGGGCGAAATCGGCCTGCTGCTGCACTATCAGGACGGCTGGCTAAGCGGTGAAGTGAGCGACGACGGGCCGGGGATCCCGGAAAACAACATCGACGCTATCTTTAACAAAGGCTTCTCCACCAAAGGCGAGAATCGCGGCGTCGGGCTGTTTCTCGCCAACCAGCAATTACGCGAGCTGGGCGGCACTCTCGCCGTCGAGTCGGAACCCGGCGTATTTACCCAATTTTTTGTTCATCTCCCCTGGGATAGTAAAAGGAAACGTGCGTGATAAATGTGTTGATTGTTGACGATGATGCCATGGTGGCCGAACTGAATCGCCTGTACGTGGCAAGGGTTCCCGGCTTTCGTTGCAGCGGGAGCGCCTCGACGCTCAGTCAAGCCCGGGAGATGATTAACGATCCGCAGCTGGAGATCGATCTGGTGCTGCTGGATGTCTATATGCAGCAGGACAGCGGGCTCGATCTGCTGCCGACTATCCGTAAATCGGGGCGCGCCATCGACGTCATCATGATCACCTCGGCGGCGGATGCCGCCACGGTGCAGACCGCCATGCATTACGGAGTGGTCGATTACCTGATTAAACCTTTCCAGTTTCCCCGTTTTGAAGAGGCGCTCACCACCTGGCGGGAGAAGCGCAAGCTGATAACCGGCCAACCCTATTACGAGCAGGCCGACGTTGACCGCCTGCTGCACGGCGGCGCGCCGGAGGCCAGCGACGTGCGCAAGCTGCCCAAGGGGCTCACCGCGCAAACCCTGCGCACCCTGTGCCAGTGGATTGACGCTCACCCGGACGTTGAATTCTCTACCGATGAGCTGGCGGCGGCGGTGAATATCTCCCGCGTTTCCTGCCGCAAATATCTGATCTGGCTGGCGCAGATCAATATTCTCTATACCACTATTCACTACGGCGCCACCGGGCGGCCGGTATATCGCTACCGCCTGGTGGCCGAACAGTACAGTTTGCTTAAGCAGTACAGTCAGTAACACGGTAGCCGCTGTCCAGCGACGCAAAGCGCAAGCGCTGCGGCGATGACAGTATAATGTCGCGATTTTTGGTGACGAAAATCGCGTCGATATCCTGCCGCTGACGCAACGCTGCGCAGCCTTTCTCGACGCCGAGGCCGAACAGCAGCGTGGTCCAGATATCGCCGTCTAAAGAATCGCTGGAAATCACCGTGACGCTGTCGAGTTCGTTGTCCAGCGGGTAACCGCTGCGCGGGTCGAGAATATGGTGCCAGCGCTTGCCGTCCTGCTCAAAATAACGTTCGTAGGTGCCCGAGGTGACTACCGACTGTCCGTTGACCGTCAGGGAGCCGATCAGCGCCTGCGCATCGGCAAACGGTTTTTTCAGGCCAATAGCCCATTCGCCGAGGGTATGCACATTGCCGCCGAGGTTGATCAGCGCCCTTTCCACCTGCTGCTGACGCAGATAATCACGCACCCGGTCAGCGATATAGCCTTTGGCGATCGCCCCAAGATCCAGCTCCATCCCCGGCTGCTGAAGAAACACGCTGCAGGTTGCCTCCTCAAGGATCACCTCCTGCGGGCGGGTTAGCGCCAGCCGGGCCCTGATTTCGCCGGCGTCAGGCACGCTGTGTCCCTGAAAGCCAATCCGCCACAGCTTCACCAGCGGCCCAATCGCGAGGTTAAAGGCGCTGTCGCGCACCATGCTGGCGGCTTTGGCGCACTGAATGAGCTGAAAGACCGGGCGGCTGACGGTCACCGGGTGACGTCCGGCGGCGTGGTTGATATCCATCACCTGGGACTCGGCGCGGTTAACGGTAAGCAGACCTTCGTAGCGCTTGATTAACTGAAATACGCGGGAGGCCAGCGCCTCATCATGGGAGCAGAGTTTGAGCAGGATGGGAGAACCCATCAGAACGGCGGAGTAGCTATAGACGCGGTTATCAGACATCGGGCTCTCCTTAGTAGGGGTAAGCCGGGCGGCGACAGCGCCGGCCCGGCATCAACAATGGCGTGTTATCCTCTGGCGCGTTTCGCCGCCTGGTGGCCCGCGAGGGTGCCGAAGATGATGATATCCGCCACCGCGTTACCCCCGATACGGTTGCCGCCGTGGATCCCGCCAACCACCTCACCGGCGGCGTAGGCGCCGCGGATCGGCTGCCGGGCAACGTTCAGCACTTCGCCATCGGTGTTAATGGTCACGCCGCCCATGGTGTGGTGCACCCCCGGGGCGATACGAATGGCGTGGAACGGACCTTCGTTAATCGGCGCGCGCAGCGCGGTGGTACGGCCAAACTGTTCATCATGCTGTTTTTCCACCGCCCCGTTGTAGCACTCGAGGGTGGCGAGGAAGGCATGGTAATCCATCCCCAGTTTCTCCGCCAGTTCACGCGGCGAGCTGGCGCTGGTGACGAAGCCTTTGGCGATGTACTCATCGGCGGCTTTGTTTTTCGCCCGTACATGTTCGTCAAAGACGATGTACGCATAGTGTTCCGGCAGGGCGATAATCGCCGCGGAGACTTTATCGCGGGTCTCCATTTCGTTGAAGAAGCGGTTACCCTGCTGGTTGACGAGGATCGCCCCACCGCCGCGAATCGACTCGGAAATCAGATAGGAGGTCTGCTGTTCAACGGTCGGGTGAATTTGAATTTCGCCCATATCCACCGTGTCGGCGCCGATACGCTCCAGCAGCGCGATACCGCTCCCGGTGGCCCCTTTGTGGTTGGTGGTGACGAACCCTTCGAGGTCAGGACGATACTTCACCACCATCGCGCTGTTGGCGCTGAAGCCGCCGGTGGCCACCACAATGCTTTTGCTCTGGACTTCAATGATCTCGTTTTCGTCGTTGATCAGACGCACGCCGCTGACTTCATCGCCGCTCATCAGGATCTCTTCCACCGAGGTATCCAGCAGGACGTCGATGCCGCGTTTGGTGATGTTGCGCACCAGGCCGCTAATCAGATAGCCGCCGACCGCTGACCCGTCGCGCGGACGGTGGGTGCGGTCAATGCTCATCCCGCCGGTGGTGGTGATATCGTTGAGCATAATGCCGCGGTCAGCCAGCCATTCAATGGCTTGCGGGGCATTCTCCACGAAGCGGCGCAGCAGCTGCGGGTTGTTTTTATTGTGCCCACCTTTCAGGGTTTCCTGATAGAACAGCTCTTTGCTGTCCTGAATGCCTTTCACGCGCTGGAAGCGGGTCTCCGCGGCGTTCATCCCGGCGGAAGCCTTGATGGTGTTCCCGCCAATGGTCGGCATTTTCTCGACGATCAGCACGCTGGCGCCTTCGTCGTGAGCCTGAATGGCGGCCGCCAGACCGGCGCCGCCGCTGCCGACCACCACCACATCATAGCTTTTCGGCGCGGCGTCATTGCCGCCCTCTTCCGCCGCCAGCGCTTTGCTCGATTTCAGCATCGCTTTGGCGACCGCTTTTTTCACCGCCTCGCTCTGGCTGGTGGCCCCGGAAATAGCGTCCACGTGCGGCGTATTGGCGGTCAGAATACGTTCGCGGATTTCTTCGAAGCTGGTGGTGAACTCCACGGTCTGCACCGGGCTCGCCGCCAGTTCGATATCGGCGATATGGTCATTTTCGAGGCTGACGTTGATCACCAGCTCATTGGCGTCATCCTGAACGGTTTCAACAAACATCCCCGGCTTAAATTTGGCGTCGCCCATGCTCATGTCGCGGATCATCGCTTCCACCAGCGAGAAGCGCCACAGCGGTTCCGGAATGTGCAGCGCCTCGCGCTGGGTGCTGTCGATAAAGAGCTCCAGCTCTTCACCCGCGGCGATACGAGCCGCCCAGTCCGGATAGGCGATGCAGGCGCGGCCCACGGCGATCAGGTCATAGCCGTGATCGAGGCCCAGCTCGGCATCGGCGACGTTAACCACCCCGCCGACGCCCATCACCGGCACCTGAGCCAGAGTGTCAGAGCGCATGGCGCAGTATTTCTCAATCAGCGGCGTTGGGTCGCAGGTATCAACGATAGAGGGACGCAGAGTCGCGCCCACCGAGAAGTGCAGATAATCGACGCCGCGACCGGCCAGTTTTTCCAGCAGATACATGGTGTCGTCGAAGCGGATCCCCGGGACCTCCATCTCTTCCGGCGAGAAGCGGTAACCGATGATAAAGGCATCGTCAGCGTACTGGCGGGCCATTTTATGGGTGATGTCGAGCACCGCCAGCGGGAAACGAGCACGATTGTCGCGGCTACCGCCCCACTCATCGTCGCGCTGGTTGGAGTTCGGCGAATAGAACTGCTGAATGAGATAGGTGTTAGCCCCGTGAATTTCGACTCCGTCGAAACCGGCGAGGATAGCGCGACGGACCCCATCGCCAAACTTGGCGATCATGCCTTCCACTTCGTCTCCGCTCAGCGCCCGCGGCATCGCGGCGCCCTCACGCGGGGCGGCGATAGCGCTCGGCGCCACCGGCTGGCGACCGCCGATCAGCTGCGGGTCGACCATGCGGCCGCCGTGATAGATCTGCAGAATCGCTTTCGAACCTTCCGCTTTAATCGCATCGGCGATTTTCGCCAGGCCGGCGATTTTTTCATCGTTATCGATACCGATAGCACCCGGGAAGGCCAGGCCGTAGTCATCAATAAAGCAGCACTCGACAATAATGGTGCCGATGCTGCCGGCGCGAGCGCGATAGTACTCCACCAGCTCGCTGGTGACAGTCCCATCGAAATAACCGGTGCAGGTGGTCATCGGCGCCATGAGCAAACGGTTTTTCAGCTCCGTACCATTTGGTAAAGTAAATGGCTGCAGAATTCGTTCGTTACTGGTCATAAATTACGCTCCAGATTTTAAAATATTAAAAATTCAGAATGGGGTGACGGAATCATTAATGGTTGTGGTTTTTTTAATTCCTGTTGTCATGCCAATAATATAACGGGTTTTTTAGTTACTAAATCAATTACGTTAGTTATAAAACTATTTAACCCCAGCAATAACATCGCTACCTCTATTGTATTATTAAAATAATAAATAGCATTTACATAATACAAATGAACGATAACATTTCAGATACTTACGTTAACATTCACAACGACCAAACTCGCGCATATTGCAGTTATTATTCAGCAACTTACGAAACACATGGAAAAAATTAGCATTAATTGCTTATTTTTATTTTAACATTTACCGATATTTTCGCCAAAATAACACCTCATCACATAGGGTTATACTGATAATAAAAAAATAGTGAAATCACCTGCTTTTCTTGATCTTGATCAATTGCAACGGCCATTGAAAGCGCAATATATAAATAACCAATAAATTTAATTTAACGCCCATCAAATCGCGTTAAATAATCGCCCCAACGATACTCAGAAACGCAAAATAAAAACTAAAGAAACTTTTGTAATTAAAGAAACCACTGAGCGCATCGCTGGCGTAAACGTTATTTTCAACAACTTGCAGATACTCATTATGAAAGAGAAAAAGACAACCATACCGCCTGCCGGTGCAGTCAATCCAACGACTGCGAATAAAAAACGTCTCCTGATGATGGCGCTGCCGATTATCGTTGCCGTGCTGTTACTCTTCGTCCCGGTCCCGGACGGCCTACCGCCGTACGCCTGGCACTACTTCGCTATCTTCGTCGGGGTGATCGTCGGGTTGATTTTTGAACCACTGCCTGGCGCCGTTATCGGCATCACCGGCGTGGTGGTCATCGCCCTGTGCAGTCAGTGGCTGCTGTTCAGCCCGGAACAGATGGCCGCACCTGGCTTCAAAATGGCCGGCGCCTCCTTTAAGTGGGCGGTGAGCGGCTTCGGCAACTCCACCGTGTGGCTTATCTTCGGCGCCTTTATGTTCGCCGCCGGCTACGATAAAACCCAGTTCGGCCGCCGCCTGGCGCTGATTCTGGTGAAATATCTCGGCCGTCGCAGCCTGACGCTGGGCTACGCCATCACCTTCGCGGATCTGCTGCTGGCGCCGTTTACGCCGTCGAATACCGCGCGCAGCGGGGGCACCATCTACCCGATTATCGCCAACCTACCGCCGCTGTACGGTTCAAAACCGAACGATCCGAGCGCGCGTAAAATCGGTTCCTATCTGATGTGGGTAGCGATCACTGCCGCCTGTATCACCAGCTCGATGTTCCTGTCGGCACTGGCGCCGAACCTGCTGGCGCTGGCGCTGGTAAAAAGCATTGTCGGTATCAACATTTCCTGGGGCACCTGGTTCATCGCCTTCCTGCCGCTTGGCGTACTGCTGATCCTGACCATGCCGCTGCTGGCCTACTGGTTCTACCCGCCGGAAGTGAAAGTCAATAACGAAGTGCCGCTGTGGGCCGCTCGTGAACTGGAAAAACTGGGCAAACTGTCGCGCAATGAGATCCTGCTGCTGGTGTTCGTCTGCTTCGCGCTGATGATGTGGATCTTCGCCGCCGACTGGATTGAACCGGCTCTGGCCGCCCTGCTGGTTATCGTGCTGATGCTGTGGACCGGCGTGCTCTCCTGGAGCGATATCACCAACAACAAAGCGGCGTGGAACACCTTTGTCTGGTTCGCCACCCTGGTGGCGCTGGCCGACGGCCTCTCCTCTACCGGCTTTATCGCCTGGCTGGGTAAAGAGGGCGGCGCGCTGATGAGCGGTATCTCCCCGGGGATGGCGACCATTGTCCTGCTGCTGGCGTTCTACCTGCTGCACTATCTGTTTGCCAGCACCACCGCGCACACTACCGCGCTGCTGCCGGCCATGCTGACCATCGCCGCCACCATCCCGGGGATGAATATGGAAGTGTTCGTTCTGCTGATGGTGACCTCGCTGGGCGTGATGGGGATCATCACCCCGTACGGTACCGGCCCAAGCCCGATCTACTACGGCAGCGGCTATCTGCCGACCAAAGATTACTGGCGCCTCGGCACCATCTTTGGCGCCATCTTCCTGGCCGCCCTGCTGCTGATTGGCTATCCGTGGATGTCCATGATGTTCTGATTCATAACCGCCGGGACCACCCCGGCGGTTTTATCTTTATGGAGTAAGTGATTATGTCGACTAAACCGTTTGTTTATCAGGATCCGTTCCCGCTGGCGCACGACGATACCGAATACTATCTGCTCAGCAAAGCGCACGTCTCCGTCGCCGAATTTGACGGCCAGGAAGTGCTGAAAGTGGAACCGCAGGCGCTGACCCTGCTGGCGCAGCAGGCCTTCCACGACGCCGCCTTTATGCTGCGCGTCTCTCATCAGCAGCAGGTCGCGTCGATTCTGCTCGACCCGGAGGCCAGCGATAACGATAAATATGTCGCCCTGCAGTTCCTGCGCAACTCGGAAATCGCCGCCAAAGGCGTCCTGCCCACCTGTCAGGACACCGGCACCGCCATCATCATGGGTAAAAAAGGCCAGCGCGTCTGGACCGGCGGCGGCGACGAAGCCGCCCTGGCGCAGGGCGTGTACAACACCTATACCGAAGATAACCTGCGTTACTCGCAGAACGCCCCGCTGGATATGTATAAAGAGGTCAACACCGGCACCAACCTGCCGGCGCAGATCGATCTCTACAGCGTCGACGGCGACGAATATAAATTCCTGTGCATGGCGAAAGGCGGCGGTTCCGCCAATAAAACCTATCTCTATCAGGAAACCAAAGCGCTGATCACCCCGGCGAAGCTGAAAAACTATCTGGTGGAGAAGATGCGTACCCTCGGCACGGCGGCCTGCCCGCCGTACCATATCGCCTTTGTCATCGGCGGTACCTCGGCGGAAGCGACGCTGAAAACCGTCAAGCTGGCCTCCACCCGCTACTACGACGGTCTGCCAACCGAAGGCAACGAGCACGGTCAGGCGTTCCGTGATGTGCAGCTTGAGCAGGAACTGCTGCAGGAAGCGCAAAACCTCGGCCTCGGCGCGCAGTTCGGCGGCAAATACTTCGCCCACGATATCCGGGTGATCCGCCTGCCGCGCCACGGCGCCTCCTGTCCGATCGGCATGGGCGTCTCCTGCTCCGCCGACCGCAACATCAAAGCCAAAATCAACCGCGACGGTATCTGGATCGAGAAACTGGAGAGCAATCCAGGAAAATATATCCCTGAACATCTGCGTCAGCAGGGCGAAGGCAAGGTGGTCAGCATCAACCTGAATCAGCCGATGAGCGAGATCCTGGCGCAACTGTCCGCCCATCCGGTTTCCACCCGCCTGAGTCTCAACGGCACTATTATCGTCGCCCGCGATATCGCCCACGCCAAGCTGAAAGAGCTTATCGATAATGGCGAGGAACTGCCGCAGTACGTGAAAGATCACCCGATCTACTACGCCGGCCCGGCCAAAACGCCTGCCGGTTACGCCTCCGGCTCCCTCGGCCCGACCACCGCAGGCCGCATGGACTCTTACGTCGATCTGCTGCAGTCCCATGGCGCGAGCATGGTGATGCTGGCGAAAGGCAACCGCAGCCAGCAGGTCACCGACGCCTGCCACAAACACGGCGGCTTCTACCTCGGCAGCATCGGCGGCCCGGCGGCGGTGCTGGCGCAACAGAGCATCAAGAGCCTTGAGTGCGTGGCGTATCCGGAACTGGGGATGGAGGCGATCTGGAAAATCGAAGTGGAAGATTTCCCGGCGTTTATTCTCGTCGATGATAAAGGCAACGATTTCTTCCAGCAGATCCAGAACAAGCAGTGCGCCGGCTGTAAACAGCACGGCTAACGCCCCCTCTGGCGCTAACAGCAGGCCGTCGCCGTTCAGGTGACGGCTTTTTTTATGCCCGCGCCGCGCCAGCTTGAATTCACTTCCTGCCCGGCTATGCTCAACGACAAGTCGTCCCTTGGATGCTGAATAATAACAATAATTCCCTTTCCCGGGTTGATGCTGACCCTCGGGTCGACCGGGACGATGCCCCAGCCGTCGCGCCGCAGGAGGGTGAGAAATAAGGATAACGTAGCGGCATTTCCGCCGGGTGGCGGCGTACGCCTTACCCGGCCTACAGGGGCCGTGCAGCCAGCCGTTAATTAACCCACTTGCGCGACTGAAACTGCCGGTGCTGGCGGCCTCAACATCGCTGAGACGTTCCCGGAAGACGGGGGCACAGGGGGCGGCGGCGACTGGCCGCTCCCTGCGCCATGAGTGACATAACGCAGAAGATCAACCGGGAGCGCAATCTGCCCGGAGTTAACATAGACGTTGTAACCCTGCCAACATAGTGCGAACAGGAACACTTCCGGTTGCGCCGTTATTTCGCCGGGTGGCGGCTGCGTCTTACCCGGCCGACAACGACTGCCGGGCAATCCGACCTGGACGACGACTCAACCCTGCGCGGCGTCAATGTCGTCAAACACCTGCTGCGCCAGATGCATCGTGGCATTGGCCGCCGGCAGTCCGCAGTACAGCGCAGAGTGCATGATCAACTCTTTCAGCTCATCGCGGGTCACCCCGTTGTTAAACGACGCGCGCAGATGCATCTTCAGCTCCGCCTCGCGATTGAGAGCAATCAGCATGGCAATGGTGATCATACTGCGGGTGTGGTGGTCGAGCCCCGGACGGGTCCAGGTCTCACCCCAGGCGTAGCGGGTGATAAAGTCCTGAAACTCTTCGTTCAACGGCGTCAGATGCTGCAGCGTACGGTCGACGTGGGCGTCGCCCAGTACTTTGCGCCGCACCGCCAACCCGTCCTGATAGCGCTGTTTATCCTCCATGGCGTTCTCCCTGGAAAAAGCTCAGCAGCTCTGAAGTAAAGCTTTTCGCCGCCTCAATGTTTGACAGATGCGATGCCGGCAGAACTACCACCTGGGAGGCGGGGATCTGCTGCTGCAGGAAATTAGCGTCACCGACCGTGGTGACAGGGTCACTTTCCCCGGCGATGATTAACGTCGGCAGCGGGATCTGCCCTACTTCGCCCCGCAGGTCGGCGGCGGCCAGCGCCTCACAGCAGGCGGCATAGCCTTCGGCGTCGGTATGGGTCAGCTGGTGACACAGGGCCTCCACCACCTCCGGCGCCTTCTGGCGAAACGCGTGGGTGAACCAGCGATCCGCCGCCCCGGCGGCCACCACCGCCATTCCCTCCTGGCGTACCGCCCGCGCCCGCGACAGCCAGCTGGCCTGATCGCCGATGCGCGCGGCGGTGTTCGCGACGGCCAGACCATAAAAACGCTCTGGCGCGAAGCGGCCCAGCCACAGACCGGTCAGACCGCCCATCGAGATCCCGCAGAACCAGGCGCGGTCGATATTCAGATGATCGAGCAGCGCAATCACATCTTCTCCCAGCTGGGCGAGGGTCACTTTGCCATTTTTCGTCGTTTTACCGTGGCCGTGGGTGTCGTAGCGCAGCACCCGGAAATGGGCGGTTAACGCCTCTGTCTGCGGCTGCCACATCGCCCGGGTGGTACCCAGCGAGTTGGAGAGAACGATAACCGGCGCACCTTCCGGTCCGTCGAGTTGATAATCAAGATTCATCATGTTGCTCCTGATAACGCGCCAGCACCTGGCGCACAAAGCGTTCGGCGCTGCCGGTCGCCGTTGCCGGGTCCAGCAGCGTGGTTAAGCGTTCGCGGGAGAGATACTGACTAACCTGCGGGTCTGCCGCGAGCAGATCGACCAGCGGGCAGTGGCGGTCCAGCGCCTGACGGCACAGCGCCTCAATATGATGGTGCGCCTCAGCTTTGCCGATGCATTCCGCCAGCGCCAGGGTCACCGCCTCAGCCATGATCAGCCCGTGGGTGATATCGAGGTCGGCGCGCATCTTTTGCGGGAAGACCTGCATGTCGCGCACCAGCGCCTCGCTTTGCGCCAGCGCCCCGCCCACCAGGGTAATCAGCTCCGGCAGGGTCTCCCACTCCGCCTGCCAGCCGCCCAGCGCCCGCTCGTGCTGCTGAATCTGGCAGGCGTAGAGGGTGGCCATCAGACCCGGGGTGCGCTGGGCGGCGGTCAGGATCGCCGCGCAGGCCACCGGATTGCGCTTATGCGGCATCGTCGACGAGCCGCCGCGCCCTTCCGCTACCGGCTCGCCCACCTCAGCCACTTCAGTCTGCATCAGCAGGGAGAAGTCGTTAGCGAATTTCCCCAGGGTGCCGCAGACGCCAGCGAACCAGGCGCCTGCCTCCAGCAGCCGATCGCGCTGGCTGTGCCACGGGGTATCCGGCAGCGACAGACCGAGGTTCTGCGCCAGCGCCTGGCTAACCGCCGGTCCTTGCGCTTTCAGCGCGTCCAGGGTCCCCGCGGCGCCGCCGAACTGCAGCACCAGCAGACGCGGACGCATCTCCCGCAGCCGCTGCTGCCAGCGCAGCAGCGCGTCGAGAGTGCCCGCCAGCTTCAGACCAAAGGTCACTGGCAGCGCATGCTGCATCCAGGTCCGGCCCGGCATCACGCTGTGGCAATGACGGTCGGCCTGTCCGGCGAGGGCCGCCAACAGTCGCTCAAGCAGTTGCTCGGCGGCATCCAGCGCCCCGCGCAGCTGGAGCACCAGCCCGGTGTCGATAGCATCCTGACTGGTGGCGCCCCAGTGAACGTAGCGCGCGGCGTTTGGATCCCGCGCTTTTACCTGGGCCGTCAGCTGTTTCACCAGCGGGATCGCCAGATTACCCGCCCCCACAGCCGCCTCGCCCAGGGCGGTAAAATCGATCGCCTCGTGGCGGCAGGCCGCGACAATCGGCCCGACCGCCGCCGCCGGCACCATCCCGCAGGCGGCCTGCGCCTGGGCCAGCGCCGCTTCAAAATCCAGCATGCCCTGCACCCGCTGCGCGTCGCTGAACCAGTCGGTGAGCGGACTGCTGCGCAGCATCGGGGTCAACAAACTCATTCTGGCTCCTTAAACACGTTCAATAATCAGGGCGATCCCCTGCCCGACGCCGATGCACATGGTGCACAGCGCGTAGCGGCCGCCGGTCCGTTTCAGCTGGTAAGCTGCGGTCATCGCCAGGCGGCCGCCGGAGGCGCCGAGCGGATGCCCCTGGGCGATCGCCCCGCCGTTGGGGTTCACATGGGCGGCATCGTCCGGTAAGCCCAAATCGCGGGTCACCGCCAGCGCCTGGGCGGCGAAGGCTTCATTCAGCTCGATCACATCCATCTGGGCTAACGTCAGACCGGTCTGCGCCAGCACCTTCCGCACCGCCGGCGCCGGGCCAAAGCCCATAATGCGCGGCGCCACCCCGGCCGTCGCCACGCCGACCACCCGGGCCAGCGGCTGAAGATCGTTGGCCGCCAGCGCGGTTTCGCTGGCCAGCAGCAGCGCGCAGGCGCCATCGTTAACGCCTGAGGCGTTGCCGGCGGTGACACTGCCGTCGGCGCGCACCACGCCGCGCAGTTTCGCCAGCGCCTCCAGCGAGGTGCTGCGCGGGTGTTCATCGCGACTAAACCGCAGCGGCTCGCCTTTACGCTGCGGCACCTGGACGGCGATCAGCTCATCGGCAAAATGCCCAGCCTCCTGGGCCGCGGCGGTGCGCAGTTGACTGCGTAAGGCGAACGCATCCTGATCGGCGCGGGAAATGGCAAACTCATCGGCGACATTTTCCGCCGTCTCCGGCATGGAATGCACGCCGTACAGGGCTTTCATCTGCGGGTTAATAAAGCGCCAGCCGATGGTGGTATCCTCCATCTGCATGCTGCGGCTAAAGGCGCTCTCCGCTTTACCCATCACAAACGGCGCCCGGGACATACTCTCCACGCCGCCGGCGATCATCAGCTGCGTCTCCCCGCTTTTAATCGCCCGCGCCGCGACGCCGATCGCATCGAGGCTGGAGCCGCACAGGCGGTTGATGGTGCTGCCGGGCACGCTCTCCGGCAGCCCGGCCAGCAGCAGCGCCATCCGCGCCACGTTGCGGTTGTCTTCCCCGGCCTGGTTGGCGCAGCCAAAGATCACATCGTCAATGCGCGAAGGATCCAGTCCCGGGTTACGCTCCAGCAGCGCTTTCAGCGGTAGCGCCGCCAGATCGTCAGCGCGCATCGTCGCCAGGGTACCACCAAAACGGCCAAAGGGTGTACGCACCGCATCACAGATAAATGCCTGATTCATCATAGGTTCCTTACGCGCTTTCCGCCAGTTGTTCAAAGGTCAGCGTCACCGGAGTGATGCGCTGCAGCTCTTCAAAAGAGAGACCGTTAAAGATTTCCCGCACCACCGGGCCGCGGTCGGTAATGTCGATCACCGCCAGGTCGGTATAGATCCGGCTCACGCAGCCGACGCCGGTCAGCGGGTAGCTGCACTGTTCCACCAGCTTGCACTCGCCGTCGCGGGTTAGATGGTCCATCATCACAAACACCTGGCGAGCGCCGATGGCCAGATCCATCGCCCCGCCGACCGCCGGGATGGCGTCCGGCGCGCCGGTGCTCCAGTTGGCGAGATCGCCGCTGGCGGAGACCTGATAGGCCCCCAGCACGCAGATATCGAGATGGCCGCCGCGCATCATGGCGAAGGAGTCGCCATGGTGGAAATAGCAGCCGCCCTGCAGGAGGGTGACGTACTCTTTACCGGCATTGATCAGCTCGGGATCTTCTTCTCCGGGCTGCGGCTTCGGCCCCATGCCCAGCAGGCCGTTCTCGCTGTGCAGGAACACCTCTTTGTCGGCAGGCAGGTAGTTGGCAATCCGGGTCGGCAGGCCAATGCCGAGGTTAACGTAAGCGCCTTCGGGGATATCGCGGGCCACGCGCTGGGCCATTTCGTCACGGGTCAGTTTTTGCATCTCGGGCTCCTCAGGCGCGTTGTGCGGCAGTCAGGTTTTCCAGCGAGAACACGCGCTGGACGAAAATGCCGGGGGTGATGATGTGTTCCGGGTCGAGGTCGCCCAGCGACACCAGCTGCGAGACTTCTACGATGGTGGTTTTCGCCGCCGTCGCCATAATCGGGCCAAAGTTGCGCGCTGCTTTGCGATACACCAGGTTGCCCCAGCGGTCGCCCTGGTGGGCTTTAATCAGCGCGAAATCGGCTTTGATCGGATACTCCAGCACATAGTGGCGGCCGTCGATTTCCCGTGTCTCCTTGCCTTCCGCCAGCGGCGTGCCGTAGCCGGTGGGGGTAAACACCGCGCCCAGCCCGGCGCCGGCGGCCTGGATCCGCGCCGCGAGGTTGCCCTGCGGCACCAGCTCCAGCTCCACTTTGCCGCGGCGATAGAGGTCATCGAAAATCTGGGAATCGACCTGGCGCGGGAAGGAGCAGATCATTTTGCGCACCCGGCCAGCCTTAAGCAGCGCCGCGAGCCCCACTTCGCCGTTGCCGGCGTTGTTGTTAATGATGGTCAGGTCGCGGGCGCCCTGGTCAATCAGGGCGTCAATCAGAAAGGTCGGCTGGCCGGCAGGACCAAAGCCGCCGATCATAATAGTCGCCCCGTCGTGGATCCCGGCGATGGCCTCGCTCAGCGTCGATACGCTTTTATCAATCATCAGGTCGCTCCATTGATGTGCGGTAATCGCACTTTTATTCGTTGTTCGCACAAAATGTGACCCGCTTAACGATGTCGGTCAAGGGCGATAATCGAAATATGGTGCGATAATCGAACATCGGTTATCTTTAGCGAAAGAATGTGATCGATGGCAAATATGGGGAACAGAAATGGACAAGCATCCAGACGATTTACTGACCGGCGACGGCGATCCGTTTAAGGGCGATCCTAACTTCATGGCCTCGCTGGCGCGCGGCCTGGAGGTGATTCAGGCATTCACGCCGCAGCGGCCCCTGCTGTCTATCTCACAGATCAGTCAGAAGACCGGCATTCCGCGCGCAGCGGTGCGCCGCTGCCTGTATACCCTGAGCAAGCTGGGGTTCGTTTATGCCGAAGACGGTAAGCATTTTCAGCTGCGGCCGCGGATCCTGGCCCTGGGGCACGCCTGGCTGGCCTCGACGCCGCTGGCGCGTTCGGCGCAGCCGGTGCTGCGGCATCTGAGCGAAATGCTCAATGAATCCTGCTCCATCGCCACCCTCGACGGGGACGATATCCTGTATATCGCCCGCGCTTCCAGCTCGCGGATCATGACCATCGACCTCGATATCGGCAGCCGCCTTCCGGCGTGGGCGACCTCGATGGGTCGGGTGCTGCTCAGCCATCAGCCGGAGGAGAAGCTCAACGACATGCTGGCCCGGGTAACCATGATCCGCTATACCCCGCAGACGGTGGATTCGGTGGCGAAGCTGCGCGCCGAGCTGAAACGAGTGCATCAGCAGGGGTATGCCCTTAACGATCAGGAGCTGGAGATGGGCCTGCGCTCCCTCGCGGTACCGCTGTTTAACGCCCAGGGGCAGGCGCAGGCGGCGCTGAACGTCGGGGTGCATGCGGGCCAGATGTCGGCCCGCGAGATGATCGACCGCGTGCTGCCGGAGCTGCAAAAAGCCGCCCGCGAGCTAACGCTGCTGCTGCGCTAACGGCTGCGCTTGGCGTGCCGCTCCCAGGTCTCCTGCTTCGCTTCGGCCGATTTACGCAGCGCGACATAGCAGGCGCCGCTACCGCCATGATGTGGTAGCGCGGCGCAGAAGGCCTGCACCTCCGGCAGCTCTTCCAGCCAACGCGCCAGATAGCTGCGGATGATATTGGCATGGGACTGGTCGTCGCGGCCTTTGCCGTGAACGATCAGCACATTGCGTAACCCCTCTTTCTGCGCCTGCACCATAAAGGCGAAGAGCATCTGCCGGCACTGTTCCACCGGCTGGCGCAGCAGGGAGAGGCTCGCCTGCTGGCTGTATTTCCCCCGCCGTAGCTTATCCAGCACACCGCTCTGCAGCCCTTCGCGCTTAAACTCCAGCGGCGTGGCGAGCGGTACGATATCGAGATAGCCGGTAGTGAGAAAATTATCCAGTTGCAGGGTGTCGACGCGCTGCGGGGCGCGACTGTTGCGCCCGGGATGCCAGTGCACGTCATTGTTACGTTTCAGGGGCTGGACATCTTCCATGGCGTCAAGAAACAGGGATTTGTCATCAAGGTTCATGGGCTCTCCTCCAGCGGCTGTCGCCAGCTACTATAGCCGCCTCGCGCTCCCCCCTCAACGCGTTTAGCCCCGTCTGCTGGCAAAGTGAGCGCGACGGGCGGTTAAGGAAACAATTGTCGACTCTGGCGGCGAAACAGGGTGATTAATGACGCCGTTAGCGGCGTCTGCCGGGTGTCGCGCCGCTGGATCAGAAAATAGGCCGCCGTCGGCAACGCTTCGCGGACGGGGATCATCATCAGCTTGTCCGCCATTATCGGATCGTTGCCGAGCTCCACCGGCAGGATACTGAGAAAATCGCTTTTCACCACCAGGCTGATGCACGACGAGAAGGTCTCGCACACAATATCCACCTTTGGCGCCAGCCCGGCCTGATTAAACCGGTCCTGCAGCTGTTTAAAGTAGCTGCCGCGCGGCGTCGGCATGGTCCAGTGGTGATCCATCAGCTCCACCAGCGAGGTGGCCTGCGCCGCCGGATGCCCCGCGCGGGCGAAGACCGCGAACGGTTTCTCAAACAGTTTTTCAAAGCTGAACTCATGGTCGTACGGCCCGGGATAGTAGGTGTTGATGGTGAAATCCAGCTCCCCCTGGCGCAGCTCATTGATCATCGCCAGCAGCTGGCCCTCCATGATCCGCACCTTCACCTGCGGATGCTGCTGATGAAAGCGGCAGATCACCGACGGCATCAGCGACCGGGCGACGCTGGCGCCAAGGCCAATATTGATCTGCCCGGCCTGCTCTCCCTGGCGCTGCAGCAGTTCATCCTGCGCCGCCCGCAGCTCCTCGAGGATCAGGCTCGCATGTTGATAAAAACTTTCGCCATCGTCAGTCAGTGCCACCCCCTGGCGGCGGCGGACGAACAGCTGAGCGGAAAGCCCCTCCTCCAGCTCTTTAATCGCTTTGGTCAGGGCCGGCTGCGAGACCGCCAGCGAGCGGCTGGCGCCGCGAATACTCCCTTCCCGGGCCACCTCGACGAAGGCGCGAATTTGATGAAATTTAATCTGAAATGCCATGCTTTTGGTGATAACCGTTGTTTATCAGACGGAAGAAAATGACATCTACTGTAATCCATCAGGCTGTGGCAGGTTAAGAGCGTTAAGGCCTGTAGCGCGTCAGTGATAAACAAAAGCTATCACATCGTGAACGCCGTCACATTTTTTACTTATGACAGGATAAGCTATGCCGCAACTTGATGAATACCTGCGCCAGCTGGCGCCAGCCATGACCCAATGGCGCCGCGATTTTCACCTGCACGCTGAATCCGGCTGGCTGGAGTTTCGCACCGCCAGCAAGGTGGCGGAGATCCTCGACGGACTCGGCTACCAGCTGGCGCTGGGGCGTGACGTCATCGATGCCGACAGCCGGATGGGGCTGCCGGATGAGGAGACCCTGACCCAGGCTTTCGAGCGCGCCCGCGAGCAAGGGGCGCCGGAACGCTGGTTGCCGGCGTTTGAAGGCGGGTTCGCCGGCGTGGTGGCGACGCTCGACACCGGACGTCCCGGCCCAACCCTGGCCTTTCGCGTCGACATGGACGCCCTCGACCTCAATGAGCAGCATGATGACAGCCACCGCCCCCATCGCGACCATTTCGCCTCCTGCAACGCCGGCATGATGCACGCCTGCGGCCACGATGGGCATACCGCCATCGGGCTGGGTCTGGCGCATGTGCTCAAGCAGTATGCCGCCCAGCTCAACGGGGTCATTAAACTGATTTTCCAGCCTGCTGAAGAGGGTACCCGCGGCGCCCGCGCGATGGTGGCCGCCGGCGTGGTGGACGAGGTGGACTATTTCACCGCCATCCATATCGGCACCGGCGTTCCGGTCGGCACCGTGGTGTGCGGGGGGGACAACTTTATGGCCACCACCAAATTCGATGTGCATTTTAGCGGCGTGGCCGCCCATGCCGGCGGTAAGCCTGAAGATGGGCGCAACGCGCTGCTCGCCGCCGCCCAGGCCGCCCTTGCTCTGCACGCCATCCCACCGCACAGCGCCGGCGCGTCGCGGGTCAACGTTGGGGTGATGCAGGCCGGCACCGGACGCAACGTGGTGCCCTCTTCGGCCCTGTTAAAAGTGGAAACCCGCGGCGAAAGCGAAGCCATCAATCAGTATGTTTTTGACCGGGCGCAGCACGTCATCGCCGGGGCCGCGGCGATGCATCAAGCCGGGTACGAGTTACGCATGATGGGCGCGGCCACCGCCAGCGCCCCGTCGCCGGCGTGGGTGGCGTACCTGCGCGAACAGGCCGCCCTTGTGCCCGGCGTGCAGCAGGCGGTGGATCGCATCGCCGCCCCGGCGGGATCGGAAGACGCCACCCTGATGATGGCCCGGGTCCAGGCGCGTGGCGGCCTCGCCTCGTACATGATATTCGGCACCGAACTGAGCGCCGGTCACCACAACGAGAAGTTTGACTTCGACGAGAGCGTAATGACGGTCGCGGTCGACACCCTGGCGCGCGTCGCGCTTAATTTTCCCTGGCAGCGGGGGGTGTGATGGAACCCATCTTTCAGTTTGTGGACGAGGTGATTGAGGCAAGCCGCGAGACGTATTGCGCTATCGCCGATGATATCTGGGATCACCCGGAGACGCGCTTTGAGGAGTTCTGGTCCGCCCGCCGGCTGGCGGACGCCCTGGAAGCGGAAGGTTTTCAGCTTACCCGGGATGCCGGCGGGATCCCCAATGCTTTTATCGCCAGCGTCGGCGAGGGCCAACCGGTTATTGCCCTGCTGGGCGAGTTTGACGCCCTGGCGGGTCTTAGCCAGCAGGCCCACAGCGCGGAGCCGACATCGTCGACGCCGGGGGGCAACGGTCACGGCTGCGGGCACAATCTGCTCGGGACGGCGGCTTTCGCCGCGGCGGTCGCCGCTAAAAAATGGCTGCAGCAGCACGGCAGCGCAGGCACCCTGCGCTTCTACGGTTGCCCGGGGGAAGAAGGCGGCTCGGGCAAAACCTTTATGGTGCGCGAAGGGCTGTTTGATGACGTCGATGCGGCCCTCACCTGGCATCCGGAGGCCTGGGCCGGGATGTTCAGCACCCGCACCCTCGCCAACATTCAGGCGGCGTGGCGCTTTACCGGCACCGCCGCCCACGCCGCCAATTCGCCGCACCTGGGGCGAAGCGCCCTGGACGCGGTCACCCTGATGACCACCGGCAGCAACTTCCTGAATGAACATATTATCGAGAAGGCGCGGGTTCATTACGCCATTACCGATACCGGCGGCGTCTCGCCCAACGTCGTCCAGGCCCAGGCGGAAGTGCTGTATCTGATCCGCGCGCCGGAGATGGCCGACGTGGAACAGATTTTCGCCCGCATTGAGAAGATTGCCCAGGGGGCCGCGCTGATGACCGAGACCCACGTCAGCTGCCGCTTTGAAAAAGCCTGCTCGGGCTATCTGCCCAACCGCACGCTCGAAGCGGCGATGTACCAGGCGGTATGCCATTACGGCACGCCGGCATGGAGCGACGCCGAGCGCGCCTTTGCCGCGGCGATCCGCGCCACGCTCAGCGACAACGATATCAACAACAGCCTGAACAATATCGCCGGCACCGGCGGCGAGGCGGGGAAAACCTTCGCTCGTCGCCACCGCGACACCCTGCTGATTGATGAGGTGGCGCCGTGGGCGGCCACGGATACGCTCCTCGCCGGCTCCACCGACGTCGGCGACGTCAGCTGGAAAGCGCCGGTGGCCCAGTGCTTCAGCCCCTGCTTCGCGGTGGGTACCCCGCTGCACAGTTGGCAGCTGGTGAGCCAGGGACGCACCGCCATCGCCCATAAAGGGATGCTGCTGGCGGGGAAAGTCCTCGCGGCGACGGCGATCCGCTTATTCAGCGACCGCGCGCTGCTGGAGGCCAGCCAGCGAGAGCTCAGGCAAGCGCTGGCCGAACATCCCTACCGCTGCCCGATCCCGGCGGAGGTGAGTCCGTCGGTTTTACGCTAACCATACAGACCAGACCGCTCCTGACAGACGCTGACCGGCATCGCGGCACGCACCGACCATAATAACCGCCGGCAGTACGGGAGCAGGCCTGCCTAACACAACAACGACAACAGAGGAACGCTCATGAGTATGTCATCCATACCGTCGCCTTCCCCCGCCGGAAAGCGCTATGGCTGGGTAGAGAAGATCGGTAATAAGGTCCCGCACCCGTTTTTGCTGTTTATCTATCTTATCGTGGCGCTGATCGCCGCCACGGCGATACTCTCCGCCTTCAACGTCGGGGTCCAAAACCCTGCGGACGGGTCGTGGGTGGTGGTCAAAAACCTGCTCAGCGTGGAAGGGTTGCACTGGTTTCTACCGAACGTGATTAAAAACTTCAGCGGTTTCGCGCCGCTGGGGGCGATCCTCGCCCTGGTGCTGGGCGCCGGCTTTGCCGAGCGGGTGGGCCTGTTGCCCGCGCTGATGGTGAAGATGGCCTCCCACGTTAGCGCCCGTTATGCCAGCTATATGGTGCTGTTTATCGCCTTTTTCAGCCATATCTCTTCGGACGCCGCGCTGGTGATCATGCCGCCGCTGGGGGCGCTGATGTTTCTCGCCGTCGGTCGGCATCCGGTCGCCGGCCTGCTGGCGGCCATTGCCGGCGTGGGCTGCGGCTTTACCGCCAATTTACTGATCGTCACCACCGACGTGCTGCTCTCCGGGATCAGCACCGAAGCGGCCAAATCCATCGATGCCTCTCTGCACGTCAGCGTGATCGACAACTGGTACTTTATGGCGACCTCAGTGATCCTCCTGACCCTCGTCGGCGGTTTGATCACTGACAAGCTGGTGGAGCCGCGGCTGGGCCAATGGCAAGGCAGTCGTGATGACAAGCTGCAGACCCTGACCGCCGAGGAGCGTTTCGGCCTGCGCATCGCCGGCGTGGCGACGCTGGCGTTCGTGGCGGTCATCGCCCTGATGGTGGTTCCGGAAAACGGCATTCTTCGCGATCCGGTTCAGCACACGGTCATGCCCTCGCCGTTTATCAAAGGCATCGTGCCGCTGATCATCTTTTTCTTCTTTGTCGTGTCGCTGGCATACGGCATCGCCACCGGCAAAATTCGCCGCCAGGCTGACCTGCCGCAGCTGATGATTGAGCCGATGAAAGAGATGGCCGGTTTTATCGTGATGGTCTTCCCGCTGGCGCAGTTCGTGGCGATGTTCAACTGGAGCAATATGGGTAAGTTTATGGCCGTTGGCCTGACGGACCTGCTGGAGAGCGCCGGCATGAACGGCGTCCCGGCGTTTGTCGGTCTGGCGCTGCTGTCGGCTTTTCTGTGTATGTTTATCGCCAGCGGCTCGGCCATCTGGTCGATTCTGGCGCCGATCTTCGTGCCGATGTTTATGCTGCTGGGCTTCCACCCGGCGTTTGCGCAGATCCTGTTTCGCATCGCCGATTCATCGGTGCTGCCGCTGGCGCCGGTTTCACCGTTTGTGCCGCTGTTTCTCGGTTTTTTACAGCGCTACCGACCGGACGCCCGCCTCGGGACATACTATTCGCTGGTGCTCCCTTACCCGCTGATTTTTCTCGCCGTCTGGCTGCTGTTGCTGGTGGGCTGGTATCTGGCAGGACTGCCCATCGGCCCTGGCATCTATCCGCGGCTTCCTTAAGCCGTTGAAGCGCCAGGGACGGCGGCTTACGCTTAACGCGGCACCTTCACTTTGACCTTGCGGGGGAGATCCGCGGCTCCGGCGAAGATGCCGAAAAGCGCGCGATACCCGCGTTCGAGCAACAGCGTGAGGCAATGGATAACCAGGCCGCTGAAGATCAATACGATTACGCCAGTCAGTATATATTGCATAGCCCCACCTCTGAGTTATTAACCGCGCCGCGCCGACGCGGCGGCACCTTCCCGGGCGCGCAAAGCTGCGCGGAGGACCGGCGTCGTCAGCTTAAAAGTAGCAAAAACCATGCCCGATAACCCGTCAGGATCGATCCAAAAATAAATCAACGTAACGGCCGGTGGCTGCCGGTCGATGATGCGGGTTTATCTTTTGGGAGTATAGTTGACCGCCGCCGGCGCGTGGTATCGTGTGGCCCTCGTGTACGATGGTGGATGACCGAAACGATGTTGACCTTGCTGCAGGATAAAATGGATACCCCGCTGGGGGCGCTGTGGGTGCTCTGCGACGAACAGTTTAATTTGCGCGCCGTCGAGTGGGACGAGCACCGCGATCGGATGGAAACCCTGCTCGATGTACACTATCGCCGGGAAGGCTATCAGCGCGTCGACTGCCGCAATCCAGGCGGTCTCAGCAGTAAGCTGAACGACTATTTTGCCGGCGATCTGGCCGTTATCGAGACCCTGCCTACCGCCACCGCCGGCACCCCTTTCCAGCGCCAGGTCTGGCGGGCGTTACGCGAAATCCCCTGCGGCCAGGTGATGCACTATGGTCAGCTGGCCGAGGCGCTCGGTCGTCCCGGCGCGGCGCGCGCCGTGGGGGCCGCCAATGGCGCCAACCCGGTGAGTATTGTGGTGCCCTGCCATCGGGTCATCGGGCGTAACGGCACGATGACCGGCTATGCCGGCGGCGTGCAGCGTAAAGAGTGGCTTCTGCGCCACGAGGGCTATCTGTTGCTTTGACTGAAAGTGCGTTTTCGGAATTTTCAGGTAATTTTACAATCCAATGTGGCCGAATAATCTATTTTTAATCAAGCAGATATCAGCCTGTTTTGATTTACCCTGCTGATATTACGTGTTTCAGAGCCTGAAGACTTACCTGCTCATCAAAAAGATGTTAAAATTGACCAATATCAATTAAGGCCTGAGCAGACATATGATCCCTGAGAAGCGAATTATTCGACGCATTCAGTCTGGCGGTTGTGCTATCCATTGTCAGGATTGCAGTATCAGCCAGCTCTGCATCCCCTTTACTCTGAACGAGCATGAGCTTGATCAGCTGGATAATATTATCGAGCGGAAAAAGCCCATCCAGAAAGGTCAAACCTTGTTCAAAGCGGGTGATGAGCTGAAATCGTTGTACGCCATTCGCTCCGGGACCATCAAAAGCTACACCATCACCGAGCAAGGCGATGAGCAGATTACCGGCTTCCATCTGGCGGGCGATCTGGTGGGCTTCGACGCCATCGGCACCGGCCTGCACCCGAGCTTCGCCCAGGCGCTGGAAACCTCGATGGTGTGCGAGATCCCCTTTGAAACCCTCGACGATCTTTCCGGAAAAATGCCGAATCTGCGTCAGCAGATGATGCGCCTGATGAGCGGTGAGATCAAAGGCGACCAGGATATGATCCTGCTGCTTTCCAAAAAGAACGCCGAAGAGCGCCTGGCCGCGTTTATCTATAACCTGTCCCGCCGTTTCGCGCAGCGCGGTTTCTCTCCCCGCGAGTTCCGACTGACCATGACCCGCGGCGACATTGGCAACTATCTCGGCCTCACCGTCGAAACCATCAGCCGTCTGCTGGGGCGTTTCCAGAAGAGCGGCATGCTGGCGGTGAAAGGCAAATACATCACGATTGAAAACGGCGACCTGCTGGCCCAGCTGGCCGGTCAGGCGCGCAACGTCGCTTAATCTCCGCGCAACACCTGGTCAGGATCGGCATTTTTTTCAGATTTGTTGATCTGACCAGGCTCCTCCCCTGTTTCAATTCATCCATATAGGTTATCTTTTTAATAACTGACGGTAGCTGCAGTTGTAAGGAGACCCTGTATGGCGAAGTATCAGAGCATGCTGGTAGTAATCGATCCTAACCAGGACGACCAGCCGGCGCTAAGGCGAGCGGTGTACCTGCACCAACGGATTGGTGGACGCATCAAAGCCTTTTTGCCGATCTATGATTTTTCTTATGAAATGACCACCCTGCTGTCGCCGGACGAACGGACGGCGATGCGTCAGGGCGTCATTGCCCAACGTACGGCCTGGATCCGCGAGCAGGCGAAATTCTATCTTGAATCCGGTGTGCCGATTGACGTGAAAGTGGTGTGGCACAACCGCCCCTTCGAAGCCATTATTCAGGAAGTGATCAGTGAGAAACACGACCTGCTGCTGAAGATGGCCCACCAGCACGACAAGCTGGAAGCGGTGATCTTCACCCCGACCGACTGGCATCTGCTGCGTAAGTGCCCCTGCCCGGTCTGGATGGTGAAAGATCAGCCGTGGCCGGAAGGCGGTAAAGCGCTGGTCGCCGTCAATCTGGCCAGTGAAGAGAATTATCACAACACCCTCAACGAGAAGCTGGTTCGCGAGACGCTGTCGCTGGCGGAAGAAGTCAACCACACAGAAGTGCACCTTATCGGCGCCTATCCGGTCACCCCGATCAATATCGCGATTGAGCTGCCGGATTTCGATCCCAGCGTCTACAACGACGCCATTCGCGGTCAGCATCTGCTGGCGATGAAAGCGCTGCGGCAGAAGTTTGGCATTGACGAGAAATTCACCCATGTGGAAAAAGGGTTGCCTGAGGAGGTGATCCCGGATCTCGCCGAGCATCTGCAGGCGGGGATCGTGGTGCTGGGTACGGTCGGACGCACCGGCCTCTCCGCGGCGTTCCTTGGCAATACCGCGGAGCAGGTCGTCGACCACCTGCGCTGCGATCTGCTGGTGCTTAAACCAGAGGCCTATCAGACGCCGGTGGAACTGGACGACGACGACGACGATTAACCTTCCCTCCCGGAACGTTCACCTTCCCCCGCCTCGCGGGGGATTTTTTTGCCCGCTTTCCCTCAGGCACAAAAAAGGGCCGCTTGCGGCCCCGTCATTGCATGGCGATCATGAACGACTCAGTGGATACCCAGACGCCAGGCCAGATCGATCTCTTCTTTCAGCTCCAGCGAGGAGAGCGCCATCAGGTCAGCAAACTCCAGCTCCAGCAGTTTAAGTTTTTTCAGATACTGCGCTGGGGTCATGACGGTGGTGTCGCGGCGTAAGAATTCGATGGCCATCTGCGTTGGGGTTAACTCGGTATCCATAATATCCTCTGTCTGATGTAAGAACCGGAACATTATATCACCTCTCGCTGCTTATTTTATGAACAATTCCTGGCATCCTTCTGCATATAAAAAAGCCGTCTCACAGGAGACGGCTTATAAACAAACGTTGTAAAACAATAATGTTACATTACAGCGCTTTCAGGATCGCATCGACGCTGGCTTTGGCATCGCCAAACAGCATATGGGTGTTCTCTTTAAAGAACAGCGGGTTCTGTACGCCGGCGTAACCGGTGTTCATCGAACGCTTAAAGACCACCACGTTCTGCGCTTTCCACACCTCAAGCACCGGCATACCAGCAATCGGGCTCTTCGGATCGTCCTGCGCCGCCGGGTTGACGGTATCGTTAGCGCCAATGACCAGCACGGTGTCGGTGTCGCTGAAATCATCGTTGATCTCATCCATCTCCAGCACGATGTCGTAAGGCACCTTGGCCTCCGCCAGCAGGACGTTCATATGCCCCGGCAGACGGCCGGCGACCGGGTGAATGCCAAAGCGCACCTTAATGCCGCGCGCCCGCAGCTTCTCGGTGATCTCGGCCACCGGATACTGCGCCTGGGCCACCGCCATACCATAGCCCGGGGTGATGATGACCGAGTGCGAATTTTTCAGCATCTCCGCCGTCTCTTCGGCGCTAATTTCGCGGTGCTCGCCCACTTCTTCATCGCCGCCGCTGGAGGAACCATCGGTGCCGAAGCCGCCGGCGATCACGCTGATAAAGGAGCGATTCATCGCCTTACACATAATGTAAGAGAGGATGGCGCCGGAAGAGCCCACCAGCGCGCCGGTGACGATCAGCAGGTCATTGCTCAGCATAAAGCCCGCCGCCGCCGCCGCCCAGCCCGAGTAGGAGTTGAGCATAGAGACCACCACCGGCATGTCCGCGCCGCCGATAGAGGCCACCAGGTGCCAGCCGAAGGCCAGCGCGATCGCGGTCATCACCAGCAGGCACAGGACCTGGGTGCCGGTGCTGTCGGAGCGCACGAAAATCACCATCAGTACGAAGGAGACCACCAGCGCCGCCAGGTTCAGCTTATGGCGATTAGGCAGCATCAGCGGTTTGGAGGAGATCTTGCCGCGCAGTTTACCAAACGCCACCACCGAACCGGTGAAGGTCACCGCGCCGATGAAGATGCCGAGGAACACTTCGGTCAAATGGATATTGACCAGAATCTGCTCCATACCGGTTTCATGCTGCAGGTAGCTGTTAAACCCTACCAGCACCGCCGCCAGGCCCACGAAGCTGTGCAGGATGGCCACCAGCTCCGGCATCTCGGTCATTTCGACCTTCTTCGCCAGACGAATACCGATGGCCCCGCCGATCACCATCGCGAGGATAATCCAGCCGACGTTGCCGGCGTCCGGCCCCAGAATGGTGGCGATCAGAGCGATGGCCATCCCGGCGATGCCGAAATAGTTGCCCTGCTGCGAGGTTTCGTGTTTCGACAGACCCGCCAGGCTGAAAATAAACAGGATTGCAGCAACAATGTATGCAGCTGTAACTAATCCACCAGACATGTGCTACCCCTTATCCTTTGCGAAACATTTTCAGCATGCGCTGAGTCACGGTAAAACCACCGAAAATATTAATGCTGGCGATCAGTACCGCGATAAAGCTCAGGAAGCTGACCCAGCCGCCGTGGCCTATCTGCAACAATGCGCCAACCACGATAATGCCCGAAATGGCGTTCGTCACCGACATCAGCGGCGTATGCAGGGCATGGGAGACATTCCATACCACGTAGTAACCCACCACGCAGGCCAGCGCGAAGACGGTGAAATGGCCGAGGAACTCTTTTGGCGCCACGTTGGCCAGCCAGCCGAAGAGGATAATCGCCAGCGCGATCAGCGCATATTTGCGCCACGGCGACGCCGGTTTGACCTCTTCTTTCGGCGCTTCCACTTTTTTCGCCGCGGCCTGCGGCTGAGCGGAGACCTGAATCGGCGGCGCCGGCCATGTGATTTCGCCTTCGCGCACCACGGTCACGCCGCGCACCACCACGTCATCGAAATCGATAACGATATTGCCGTCTTTCTCTTTGCACAGCAGCTTCAGCAGGTTCACCAGGTTAGTGCCGTAGAGCTGGGAGGACTGGGTCGGCAGACGGCCTGGGAGGTCGGTATAACCGATAATTTTCACGCCGTTGGCGGTGGTCACCACTTCGCCCGGCACGGTGTACTCGCAGTTGCCGCCGTTTTGCGAGGCGAGATCGACCACCACGCTGCCCGACTTCATTGAGTCAACCATTTCCCGGGTGATCAGCTTCGGCGCCGGTTTGCCCGGTATTAACGCCGTGGTGACGATAATATCGACCTCTTTCGCCTGGGCGGCGAACAGCGCCATTTCGGCTTTGATAAAGGCTTCGGACATCACCTTGGCATAGCCGTCGCCGCTGCCCGCTTCCTCTTTAAAATCCAGCTCGAGGAACTCGGCGCCCATACTCTGCACCTGCTCCTTCACTTCCGGGCGGGTATCGAAGGCGCGGACAATCGCGCCCAGGCTGTTGGCGGCGCCAATCGCCGCCAGTCCGGCCACCCCGGCGCCGATAACCATCACCTTGGCAGGCGGAACTTTGCCTGCCGCCGTGATCTGCCCGGTAAAGAAACGACCGAATTCATGGGCCGCTTCAACGATAGCGCGGTACCCGGCGATATTGGCCATTGAGCTGAGCGCATCCAGCGACTGGGCGCGTGAGATACGCGGCACCGAATCCATCGCCATCACGTTGATATTACGGGCCGCCAGTTTGTCCATCAGCTGCGGGTTTTGCGCCGGCCAGATAAAGCTAATCAGCGTGGTTCCTGGGTTTAACAGGGCAATTTCATCGTCATTCGGGGCATTGACCTTGAGGATGACATCAGACTGCCACACCTCGTCGCCGGTCACGATTTCAGCCCCTGCCTGGGCAAAGGCCTCATCGTCAAAGCTGGCCAGTTTCCCGGCGCCGTTTTCTACCGCGACGCTAAAGCCGAGTTTGAGCAACTGCTCAACGGTCTTCGGCGTGGCGGCGGCCCGGGTCTCCTGGGCTAGCCTTTCTTGTGGTACACCAATACGCATAGTTTTCCCTTCCATCGGTTTTTGATGATGGTTTACTTTTCTGACCAACAGCGACAGGACGGCAAAATCATCCTCGCCATCTTTCGCTGTCTGCAAAATGAAACAGTAACAAACTTTTTATAACCTACTGAAAATAGCGATTGTGATCTACAGCGATAAAACAGAAATTTTGATTTTATTGCTTATTGTCAGCACAGATGGTTCCGGGCAGCAATATTTACCTGAATTTGCCTCTCAGGCCTGATAATCCGCTTATCCAGTGGTATAAAACGCCATTTATCGCCATTGAGATCATTGTATTAACATTACATTAACTAATAAAAGTGGTATCGATTATCGTTTTTGCTGGTCAAGCGGCTGTTTTTTCAACATATCGAAAAATGTTATCTTTCCGTAGTATACGATTCGGGCGGCACGCAAAAAATGACGCAGACAGTCACAGCGATTAAATGCAATAATCAAACGTTTTCAGTCAACAACAACACCAGTATATGGTTTGCGCAAGGCAAAGGATTATTTTTATGAAGCTTAAAAACACCCTCCTGGCGTCTGCTCTCCTGACAACCGCCACGTTGTCTGCCCACGCAGCGACCGAGTTGACCCCGGAGCAGGCGGCTGCGCTGAAGCCCTACGATCGCGTTGTCGTCACCGGCCGCTTTAATGCCATTGGCGACGCGGTGCAAGCGGTATCGCGCAAAGCTGACAAAGACGGCGCGGCCTCATTCTATGTTGTCGACACGTCGGATTACGGCAATGGCGGCAACTGGCGCGTCACGGCTGACCTCTATAAAGACGACGCGCCGAAAGCGGATGCGCCGAAAAATCGCATCATCAATGGCGTGATGGAGCTGCCGAAAGATCAGGCCGTTGAGCTGATGCCTTACGACACCGTCACCGTCCAGGGCTTCTATCGCAGCCAGCCGGAAGTGAACGACGCCATCACCAAAGCGGCGAAAGCGAAAGGCGCCTATGCGTTCTTCATCGTCCGCCAGGTGGACGCCAACCAGGGCGGCAATCAGCGCATTACCGCCTATATCTACAAAAAAGATGCGGAAAAACGTGTTCTGCAGAGCCCGGACGCTATCCCTGCTGATTCTGAAGCCGGCCGCGCGGCGCTGGCCAAAGGCGGCGAAGCGGCGAAAAACGTCGAAATCCCGGGCGTCGCCACCACCGCGGCGGTTGGCTCCGGCACCGGCGTAGGTCGTTTCTTCGAGACCCAGTCGTCAAAAGGCGGACGTTACACTGTCACGCTGCCGGACGGAACCAAAGTTGAAGAAGTGAACAAAGTGACTGCGGCGCAAATGGTGCCGTTCGATAACATCAAGTTCACCGGCAACTACGGCAACATGACCGAGATCTCCTATCAGACGGCAAAACGCGCGGCGAAGAAAGGGGCGAAGTACTATCACATTACCCGCCAGTGGCAGGAACGCGGCGGCAACATCACCATCAGCGCCGATTTGTACAAATAATCGCTACTGACTGGCTAAAAAGGCGGCGCATTGCCGCCTTTTCATTTTTTTTCATCCCCCGCCATTGCATGGCCCCCGGACACTCCGTAAAATCCCGCGCCTTAGCGCAATCCTCCATTTTTATGCGATTTCGCAAAATAAATATTCTGGAACAGCCATTTTCACCTCGGGAATGCAATGGAAAAGAAACTGGGCCTGAGCGCCCTGACCGCCCTGGTCCTCAGCTCAATGCTCGGCGCTGGCGTATTCAGTTTGCCGCAAAATATGGCGGCCGTGGCCAGCCCTTCCGCTCTGCTCATCGGCTGGGCGATTACCGGCGTCGGGATCCTGTTCCTCGCCTTCGCGATGCTGCTGTTGACCCGTATTCGTCCCGACCTCGACGGCGGGATCTTCACTTACGCCCGCGAAGGGTTCGGCGAGCTGATCGGCTTCTGTTCCGCCTGGGGCTACTGGCTGTGCGCGGTGATCGCCAATGTCTCCTATCTGGTGATCGTCTTTTCGGCGCTCAGTTTCTTCACCGATACCCCGGAGCTGCGCCTGTTTGGCGATGGGAACACCTGGCAGTCTATCGTTGGCGCTTCAGTTCTGCTGTGGGTGGTCCACTTCCTGGTCCTGCGTGGCGTGCAGACGGCGGCGGGGATTAACCTGGTCGCCACCCTCGCCAAGCTGTTGCCGCTGGGGGCGTTTGTCGCCCTCGCCGCCCTGGCCTTTCAGCTGGATACGTTCCGCCTCGATTTCAGCGGCATGGCGCTGGGCGTACCGGTGTGGGAGCAGGTTAAAAACACGATGCTGATCACTCTGTGGGTGTTTATCGGCGTCGAGGGCGCGGTGGTGGTCTCCGCCCGCGCGCGACACAAGCGGGACGTTGGCCGCGCGACGCTGCTGGCGGTGCTTTCGGCCCTCGCGGTGTATCTGCTGGTCACCCTGCTGTCGCTGGGCGTGGTGCCGCGTAGCGAACTGGCCGAAATGCGCAACCCGTCGATGGCGGGACTGATGGTCAGACTGATGGGCTCGTGGGGTGAAATTGTGATTGCCGCCGGGCTTATCGTGTCGGTGTGTGGCGCCTATCTCAGCTGGACGATCATGGCTGCCGAAGTGCCTTACCTCGCCGCCACTCACAAAGCCTTCCCGCGCCTGTTCGCCCGCCAGAACCGCAACAACGCCCCCTCCGCTTCGCTGTGGCTGACCAATATCAGCGTTCAGGCGTCGCTGGTCCTCATCTGGCTGACCGGTTCGGACTACGGCACCCTGCTGACCATCGCCTCAGAGATGATCCTCGTGCCCTATCTGCTGGTCGGCGCCTTTTTGCTCAAAATCGCCACCCGTCCGCTGCATAAAGCGGTGGGTATCGGCGCCTGCATTTATGGCTTATGGTTATTATACGCGTCGGGACCTGTGCATTTGCTGTTGTCGGTGGTACTTTACGCTCCGGGTCTTCTGGTCTTTTTGTACGCCCGACGTACGCACCAGCACGATCGTTCGCTCAAACGCCGCGAATTGGCGCTAATTGGTTTATTGCTGGTTGCCGCTGTGCCGGCAACGTGGATGCTGGTGGGGTAAGCGGTCGCCCTGCCGCAGAAATCAAAGGAGATACCCATGGCTGAACAACAGCCCCGCCCGGTTCTGATCACAGGAGGAGGCCGCCGCATCGGCCTCGCGCTGGCGCACCATTTTCTGCAGCAACACCAGCCGGTGATCGTCAGCTATCGCACGCCCTATCCGGCGATCGAAGACCTGCGCGAAGCGGGCGCCCTCTGTCTGCAGGCCGACTTCAGCAGCGATGACAGCATTCTGACCTTTGCCGAAGCGGTTAAATCGCATACCAGCGGCCTGCGGGCCATCATCCACAACGCCAGTGACTGGATGGCGGAGAAGCCGGGCGTACCGCTCAGCACGGTGATCAACCGCATGATGCAGATCCACGTCCATGCCCCCTATCTGCTCAACCACGCGCTGGAGGAGCTCCTGCGCGGCCACGGCCACGCCGCCAGCGACGTTATCCATATCACCGATTACGTGGTGGAGCGCGGGAGCGATAAACATATCGCCTACGCCGCCAGCAAGGCCGCGCTGGACAACATGACCCGCTCCTTTGCCCGCAAGCTGGCCCCAGAGATCAAAGTCAACGCCATTGCGCCGTCGCTGATCATGTTCAATGAAGGTGACGACGAGGCTTATCGTCAGCAGGCGCTGGATAAGTCGCTGATGAAAATCACCCCGGGCGAGAAAGAGATCAGCGACCTTATCGACTATCTGTTTACCAGCCGCTACGTGACCGGCCGGTCATTCGCCGTCGACGGCGGTCGCCCTCTACGTTAGTGGAAGCGGCTCCAGCCAACAATCAACAGCCACGCGCACAGCCCCCAGCACCCCACTGCGCCTGCCAGCGCCAACGGCAGGCGCATGATCCCGGTGAAATACCACAGCGACAGCAGATAGATAAAATAGGGAACGATCGACCACATGCCGAACACGATAGTGGTGCGCAGGGCTTCAATACCGCGCTCGCTGGCGACAATATAGTGGGCGATGAGCGCAAAGGTGGGAAACAGCGGAACAAGTCCGGCGATGGCGTAATTTTTGGTTTTCGCCAGCACGCCAATCAGCACCACCACCAGCGCGCCCAGCAGCCCTTTGATTAACAGCCCCATGTCCTTATGCCTTAACAATGAATCAACAAGTTAGCGCAGCATAGCGGAATTAGCGCTGTTTATAAAAGAGGAATGGCGGGTAAAATAGGCGCGGTGTATGTTACTTCTTTTACTGATGTGCAATAGACATGAATAAAATCGTTTTTGTTGAGGATGACCCTGAGGTAGGGGCGCTGATCGCCGCCTATCTCGGCAAGCATGATATGGATGTGGTGGTCGAGCCTCGCGGCGACCGCGCAGAGGAAGTGATCGCGCGGGAGAAACCGGACCTCGTGCTCCTGGACATTATGCTGCCCGGCAAGGACGGAATGACGCTCTGTCGCGATCTGCGTGGGCAATGGCAAGGGCCGATTGTCCTGCTGACCTCGCTCGACAGCGATATGAACCATATCCTCTCCCTGGAGATGGGCGCCAGCGATTATATCCTGAAAACCACCCCGCCGGCGGTGCTGCTGGCGCGACTGCGTCTGCATTTGCGCCAGCATATCGCCCCGGCGGGAGCAGGCGCGCCTGCGACGCTCACCCCGCACAAGACCATCTCCTTTGGCTCACTGACCATTGACCCGGTCAACCGCCAGGTGCTGCTCGGCGGAGAAAGCGTCGCCCTGTCTACCGCCGATTTCGACCTGCTGTGGGAGCTGGCTACCCACGCCGGGCAGATTATGGACCGCGACGCCCTGCTGAAAAATTTACGCGGCGTCACCTACGACGGGATGGATCGCAGCGTCGACGTCGCCATCTCGCGCCTGCGCAAAAAACTGCTCGATAACGCCACAGAACCCTACCGGATTAAGACGGTACGCAATAAAGGCTACCTCTTCGCCCCCCACGCCTGGGACAACTGAGCGGTCCTTCTGCGGCCCTGAAAGGGGCCCGTTTCACCGCCTGACCCCGGCGGCATGCGCATCGCGTTTTTCGCCGCCTTCGCGCTGGCGGGTCGCCGCCAGTTTGTCATATTGAGTAAATCAATATGTTTCGCCGTACAGAAGCCCATCACATAACCCCTCAATATGATTGTGCTCAAGGACTTACCGTTTTCAGAGTGGCATAAAGCCTGAAAACACAGGACTTTTGCATGATGAAATACGTTGTACTTTTGGCACTTACCCTCTTCACGTCACTCTCTGGCTGGGCTTTTTCCCTCGACAACGCCGATATCCGGCTCCTCTGTCCACAGCGCGGGCAAATTAAGGTGCTCCTCCACCGCTATCAACATACCCAGCAATCCTGGGGAGATCACCATTTCGAAACCGGCGGCGGATACGTGCGCCAGGGGCCGCTGCTGGTGATCCCGTTTGCTAACCTTGATCAGATGATTTACCACCAGACCACCGGCGAATTTGCTTACTGGTATGCCGAAGCAAAACAGCTGGTGCGCTGTCGACTGCTGAGCCTGGCCACCCTCTATCCGGTGGATATCCCCTACTATCGCGAGTAGCGCCCAGCGGCGTGCAGATGACAGTGGAGACAATCCTTGCCTAATGCAGAGGTAAGCTCGCAATAAGTGACACCGTCACATTTTCAACGACGTCGCTCCCCCCCGGCTGGCTATTGTCAGGGGACATAAACCCTGCTTTGATAGCGTATCGGTTACTCCCGCGCGGGCCTCGGCTCGCCCCGGTAAACCCGAGACGTTTCCGCCTCGCCGGGCAGATGGTCCCGAGGCGCCGGCAGGTTTCTCTTTTTGACTATGCGGTAATGTAATGAAAAAGCTGTTCGTGCAGTTCTACCTTCTGCTCTTCGTCTGCTTTCTGGTGATGACCATGCTGGTGGGCCTGGTCTATAAATTTACCGCTGAACGCGCCGGCCGGCAGTCGCTTGACGATCTGATGAAAAGCTCACTGTATCTGATGCGCAGCGAGCTGCGGGAAATTCCGCCTCGCGACTGGAGCAAAACGCTGAAAGAACTGGATCTTAATCTGTCGTTCGACCTGCATATCGAGCCGATGAGCAAATTCAAATTGTCGGAAAGCTCGATGCAGCACCTGCGCGCCGGGGATATCGTCGCGCTCGACGACCAGTACACCTTTATCCAGCGCATCCCCCGCAGCCACTATGTGTTATCCGTGGGCCCGGTGCCCTATCTCTATTTTCTGCATGAAATGCGTCTCCTGGACGTGGCGCTGATGGCGTTTATCGCTATCTCGCTGGCCTTCCCGGTGTTTATCTGGATGCGTCCGCACTGGCAGGACATGCTGCGCATTGAGACCGCCGCCCAGCGCTTTGGCGAAGGCCACCTCAGCGAGCGTATTCATTTTGACAGCATGTCCAGCTTTGAGCGGCTCGGGGTGGCCTTCAACCAGATGGCCGACAACATTAACGCCCTCATTGCCAGTAAAAAGCAGCTGATTGACGGCATCGCCCATGAGCTCAGGACGCCGCTGGTGCGCCTGCGCTACCGTCTGGAGATGAGCGAAAACCTCACCGAGGCGGAATCGCAGGCGCTGAACCGCGACATCGGCCAGCTGGAGGCGCTCATAGAAGAGCTCCTGACCTACGCCCGTCTCGACCGCCCGCAGACGGAGCTCAGCCTGACCACCCCCGATTTCCCCACCTGGATCAGCGACCACGTCGAGGATATCCAGATGGTCAACCCGCAGCGCGAAGTCGGCCTGGCGACGCTGACCCGCGGCAACTATGGCGCGCTGGATATGCGGTTGATGGAGCGGGTGCTGGATAATCTGGTGAACAACGCCCTGCGCTACAGCGGTCAGCGGGTGGCGGTCAGCCTGACCCTGCAGGGTTCCCGCGCGTCGTTGCAGGTCGACGATGACGGCCCGGGCATTGCCCCCGAGGAGCGCGAGCGGGTGTTCGAACCTTTTGTTCGTCTTGACCCCAGCCGCGATCGGGCGACCGGAGGGTGCGGCCTCGGCCTGGCCATTGTCCACAGTATCGCCCAGGCGATGGGGGGCGACGTTCGCTGCGAGGCCAGTCCACTCGGCGGCGCCCGCTTCTGCTTTAGCTGGCCGGTCTATCATCAGTTGCCCGATTTTACCTCTGCCTGAATAAAACTTGCGCAGAGGCCGCGGGCTGGCTATGCTGCAAAAATCGAATAGTATGTTGTAACTAAGGTGAAGGCGATGGCCAGCTACGACCTCGTTGAACGTCTGAATGATACCTTTCGCCAGATCGAGCTGGAGCTGCAGGCGCTGCGCCAGGCGTTAGCGACCTGCCGGCTGCTGGCGGGCCGGGTGTTTGAGCTGCCGGCGATCAGTAAGGATGCCGAGCATGACCCGCTGGCGAACATTACGGTCGTCCAGCACACCGGCGAGGCGGCGCTGGATCTCGCCCTGCGCCACTACGGCCATCTGTTTATCCAGCAGCAGTCGGAAACCCGCAGCAGCAAAGCCGCCGTCCGCCTGCCGGGCGCTATCTGTCTCCAGGTCACCGCCGCGGAACAGCAGGCGCTGCTGGCGCGCATTCAGCAGATTAACGCCCTGAAGGCCACCTTCGAGAAAATCGTCACTGTCGACGCTGGCCTGCCCCCCACCGCCCGCTTTGAGTGGGTGCATCGCCATCTGCCTGGGTTAATCACCCTCAGCGCCTATCGCACGCTAACGCCCCTCCTCGACCCGAGCACTATCCGCTTCGGCTGGGCCAATAAGCACGTGATCAAAAATCTGACCCGCGACCAGGTGTTGATGATGCTGGAAAAAAGCCTGCAATCGCCGCGGGCGGTGCCGCCCTGGACCCGCGAGCAGTGGCAGAGCAAACTGGAAAGGGAGTATCAGGATATCGCCGCCCTGCCGCAGCGGGCGCGGCTGAAAATCAAACGGCCGGTGAAAGTGCAGCCGATTGCCCGCGTCTGGTATGCCAGCGAGCAGAAACAGGTGCAGTACGCCTGCCCCAGCCCGCTGATCGCCCTGATGTCCGGTAGCCAGGGGGTCAGCGTGCCGGATATTGGCGAATTGCTCAACTACGATGCCGACAATGTGCAATACCGCTACAAACCGGAGGCGCAGGCGCTGAGATTACTGATCCCTCGTCTGCACCTCTGGCTGGCTAGCGAGTAGCCAGGCTGCCGACCATCTGTTCCGGGCGCACCCAGCTATCGAATTCGGCTTCCGTCAGGTAGCCCAGCGCCAGCGCCGAAGCCTTCAGGGTCAGCCCCTCATGGTGCGCTTTTTTGGCGATCTCTGCCGCTTTATCATAGCCGATATGGGTATTCAGCGCGGTCACCAGCATCAGCGACTCGTTGAGCAGCTGGGTGATCCGCTCACGATTCGGCTCAATTCCCACCGCACAGTGCTCGTTAAAGCTCGCCATGCCGTCCGCCAGCAGACGCACCGACTGCAGGAAGTTGTGAATGACCATCGGCCGATAGACGTTGAGCTCAAAGTTACCCGAGGCGCCGCCGATATTCACCGCCACGTCGTTACCCATCACCTGGCAGCAGACCATGGTCAGGGCCTCGCACTGCGTCGGGTTGACCTTACCGGGCATAATCGATGACCCAGGCTCGTTTTCCGGGATGGCGATTTCGCCAATCCCGCAGCGCGGCCCGGAGGCCAGCCAGCGGACATCGTTAGCGATTTTCATCAGCGAGGCCGCCAGACCTTTCAGCGCGCCGTGGGCATGGACCAGGGCATCGACAGTGGCCAGCGCTTCGAATTTATTCGGCGCGGTGACAAACGGCTGTCCGCTGAGCGAGGCCAGCTCGGCCGCCACCCGCACGGCATATTCCGGATGCGTATTCAGCCCGGTCCCCACCGCCGTCCCGCCCAGCGCCAGCTCGGCAAGGTGCGGCTGGCTGGCTTCAAGATGCTTCAGGCTATGGTCCAGCATCGCCACCCAGCCGGAGATTTCCTGGCCTAAGGTGAGCGGCGTGGCGTCCTGCAGATGGGTGCGACCGATCTTCACGATATCCCTGAAGGCCACCGCTTTTTCGTTGAGCGTGGCCCGCAGCGCCTGCAGCGACGGGAGCAACTTTTCCCGCAGGGCGACCAGCGCCGCAACGTGCATGGCGGTGGGGAACACATCGTTCGAGCTCTGGCTTTTATTGACATCGTCATTGGGGTGGATTTTTCGCGCCATCCCCCGCTCACCGCCGAGCAGTTCACTGGCGCGGTTAGCCAGCACCTCGTTCATATTCATATTGCTCTGGGTGCCGGAACCGGTCTGCCAGATAGCCAGCGGGAACTCCTGGGGATGTTTTCCGGCCAGCACTTCGTCAGCAGCGGCGACGATCGCCCCGGCTTTCTCCGCCGTCAGCAGGCCAAGATCCTGATTGACCTTCGCCGCCGCCCGCTTGGTCAGCGCGAGGGCATATATCAGTTCCCCGGGCATTTTTTCGGTCGAGATGCGGAAATGCTCCAGCGAACGCTGGGTCTGGGCGCCCCAGAGTTTATCGGCCGGGACGTCGATGGCGCCCATCGAGTCTTTTTCACTGCGATGCGTTGTCATTACTTTCTCCTTGGATGAAAAGTGCGTCATAGCGACAAAGCTCACCTGCTTAAAAGAGTAAGTATTGGCCAGATTGATAAGTTGTTTTGGTGGTTCGTGCCGCAAAGCGGCATAAAAAAGCCGCCCCGAAGGGCGGCCCGGACGGCTGACAACGTGCCATCTTCAGCGATTGCCCGGCGGCGCTGCGCTTGCGCGGGCCAACAGGGAATAGCATAACCGGTTGATATTGCTGTTTTTTTTCGTAGGCCGGGTAAGGCGAAAGCCGCCACCCGGCAGAAGGCGCGCACGATAACGAAAACAGGTTTGTCATCGGCCAGAGCCGCCCCGAAGGGCGGCCAGGTTTATTTCACGCAGCGGGCGCACTGCGACGTCTGGATCTGCTGGAAGAAGTCGTTGCCTTTATCATCGACGAGGATAAACGCCGGGAAGTCTTCCACTTCGATTTTCCAGATCGCCTCCATTCCCAGTTCCGGATACGCCACGCACTCCAGGCTGCGGATGCTCTGCTGAGCCAGTACCGCCGCCGGGCCGCCGATGCTGCCGAGGTAGAAACCGCCGTGCTTGTGGCAGGCGTCGGTGACCTGCTGGCTGCGGTTGCCTTTCGCCAGCATGATCTTACTCGCACCGTGAGACTGCAGCAGATCGACGTAAGAATCCATGCGGCCTGCGGTGGTCGGGCCGAGGGAGCCGGAGGCGTAACCGTCCGGCGTCTTGGCCGGGCCGGCGTAGTAGATCGGGTGATCTTTCACGTACTGCGGCAGTTCCTCGCCATTATCGATAAGCTCTTTCAGCTTGGCGTGGGCGATGTCGCGGGCGACGATAATGGTGCCGCTCAGCGACAGACGGGTGGAGACCGGGTACTGCGACAGCAGCGCCAGGATCTCGCTCATCGGCTGGTTAAGGTTCACCTTCACCGCTTCGCCTTCGCCGGCCTGGCGCAGATGCTCAGGGATATATTTCCCCGGATTGCTCTCCAGCTTCTCGATCCAGATGCCGTCGCGGTTGATTTTGGCTTTGATGTTGCGGTCGGCGGAACAGGAAACCCCCATCCCTACCGGACAGGAGGCGCCGTGGCGCGGCAGGCGGATCACCCGGATATCGTGGGCGAAGTATTTGCCGCCGAACTGCGCGCCGAGGCCGAGATTTTGCGCCTCCACCAGCAGCTCCTGCTCCAGCTGAATGTCGCGGAACGCCTGGCCATGCTCATTACCTTCGGTCGGCAGACCGTCGTAGTATTTGGTGGACGCCAGCTTGACGGTCTTCAGCGTCGCTTCCGCTGAGGTACCGCCGATGACAAAGGCGATGTGGTACGGCGGGCAGGCAGCGGTACCAAGGGTACGCATCTTCTCCACCAGATAGTTTTTCAGCTTCGCCGGGGTGATCAGCGCTTTGGTTTCCTGGTAGAGATAGGTTTTGTTCGCCGAGCCGCCGCCTTTGGCGATACAGAGGAATTTGTACTCATCGCCATCGGTAGCATAGAGGTCGATCTGCGCCGGCAGGTTGGTGCCGGTGTTGACCTCTTTATACATATCCAGCGGGGCGTTCTGCGAATAGCGCAGGTTGTCCTGGATGTAGGTGTTGTATACCCCCTGCGCCAGCGCGGCTTCGTCGCCGCCGCCGGTCCAGACGCGCTGGCCTTTTTTACCCATGATGATGGCGGTGCCAGTATCCTGGCAGGTGGGCAGAATGCCTTTGGCGGCGATATCGGAGTTGCGCAGGAACTGCAGGGCGACGTATTTGTCGTTTTCGCTGGCTTCCGGGTCGTTAAGGATATCCGCTACCTGCTGCTGATGGGCCGGGCGAAGCATAAAGGAGGCGTCGTGGAAGGCATGTTGCGCCAGAAGGGTCAGCGCCTGAGGGTCAACTTTTAGCACTTCCTGGCCGGCAAATTCGGCGACGGAGACGTAATCACTGCTGAGGAGATAATACTCGGTGTCATCCTTTTTGAGGGGAAAAGGATCCTGGTAAACAAACGGTTTATTCGACATTGTACTCTCACTTACTGCTTTGGCTGATTATGTTTCAGGCAGGGACTCCATGTGCCTGTAGAAAAGCGAGTCGATCAATTTTACACAAATTTTTAACAAAAACTGAGACAGGGACGACTTTTTCTTTCAGCAGTTGCTTCTCCAGCGTTTGCTGGTTTAATAGGGCGATAAATTTTACTTTGATTGAAACAGGGATTGAGAATGCAAAAGCTGATTAACGCCGTGCAGAACTATGCATGGGGAAGCCACACCGCCTTAACTGAACTGTATGGCATCGCCAACCCGGACAACCTGCCGATGGCAGAGCTGTGGATGGGGGCGCATCCGAAGAGCAGCTCGCAGATCCTGGCGGCAGACGGCCAGCCGCGTTCGCTGCGCGAAGTGATTGATGCGGACAAAGCCGCCCTGCTCGGCGACAAAGTGGCGCAGCGCTTCGGTGAACTGCCGTTCCTGTTTAAAGTGCTGTGCGCCGCGCAGCCTCTCTCCATTCAGGTCCATCCTAACAAGCAGGCCTCCGAAGAGGGTTTCGCCCGCGAGAACGCCGCCGGCATCCCCCTCTCCGCCGCCGAACGTAACTACAAAGATCCGAACCACAAGCCGGAGCTGGTCTTCGCCCTGACCCCGTTCCTGGCGATGAACGCGTTTCGCGAGTTCAGCGAGATTGTCAGCCTGCTGCAGCCGGTGGCTAACGCGCACCCGGCGATCGGCGCCTTCCTGCAGCAGCCGGACGCGGCTCGCCTGAGCCAGCTGTTTGCCAGCCTGCTGAATATGCAGGGCGAGGAAAAAGCGCAGGCGCTGCAGGCGCTGCGCGAGGTGCTGGACCGCGAACAGGGCGAACCGTGGCAGACCATCCGCCTGATCGCCGAATTTTATCCCGACGACAGCGGCCTTTTCTCCCCGCTGCTGCTGAACGTGGTGAAGCTGAATCCGGGCGAAGCGATGTTCCTGTTTGCCGAAACGCCGCACGCGTATCTGCAGGGGGTGGCGCTGGAGGTGATGGCCAACTCGGATAACGTGCTGCGCGCCGGCCTGACGCCGAAGTACATTGATATCCCTGAGCTGGTGGCCAACGTCAAGTTCGAGGCCAAACCGGCGGGTGAGCTGCTGACCCAGCCGCAGCGGCACGGCGCGGAGCTGGACTTCCCGATCCCGGTGGAAGATTTTGCCTTCTCCCTGCACGATCTCTCCGCCGAGGCCAGCGATCTGGCCCAGGCGAGCGCGGCGATCGTTTTCTGCGTCGACGGCGAAGCCCTGCTGCGCAAAGGCGACCAGAGCCTGACTCTCAAGCCGGGCGAATCGGCCTTTGTGGCCGCCAATGAGTCGCCGGTGCAGGTCAGCGGCCATGGCCGCGTGGCGCGCGTGTTCAATAAGCTCCAGTAAACGACAGACCTTTCAGGTCGCGCTTACTGATTATGACAACTCAGCCAGGCGGTCTCTCCGCCTGGCTTCATTTATGGACAAATGCTATGAAAAAATCGCTGGTCGCAGCAGGAATCATCGTGGCGCTGGGCGTGGTATGGACAGGCGGCGCCTGGTACACCGGCAAACAGCTGGAAGGCCGGATTGCCGATATGGTGCAGCAGGCTAACGCGCAGTTACGCAGCAGCGCGCCGGAGTCAGGTCTGGAGCTGAGCTATCAGGACTACCAGCGCGGGCTGTTCAGCAGCCATCTGCAGCTGGTGGTGAAGCCGATCGCCGGTCAGGCTAACGGCTGGCTGGCCGCCGGGCAGAGCGTGGTGCTTGACGAGGTGGTCGATCACGGCCCCTTCCCGCTGGCCTCGTTAAAAACCTTTAATCTGGCCCCGGCGATGGCCTCGGTCCACACCACGCTGGTGAAAAACGACGCCAGCCAGGCGCTGTTCGAAATAGCCAAAGGCAATACCCCCTTTACCGTCGATACGCGCATCGCCTACAGCGGCGACAGCCAGTCGGCGATCGTCCTCAATGCCCTCGACTACGCCAAAGGGGATGAGAAAGTCACCTTCAGCGGCGGCGAGTTCCAGCTCGACGCCGACCGCGACGGCAAAAACATCAGCCTGAAGGGCCAGGCCGGCAGCGGCCAGATCGATGCTCTCAACGAATATAACCAGAAGGTGCAGCTGCGCTTCGTCAACCTGACCACCGACGGCGCCACCGAGCTGGCCAGCTTCAACGAGCGTATCGGCCAGCAAAAAATGACCCTCGATAAACTGGCCATCAGCGTCGAAGGCAAAGAGCTGGCGCTGGTTGACGGCATGGCGCTGGACGGCGGCTCCACGCTGACCAAGGACGGCAAAGGCGTGAACAGCCAGGTGAACTACACCGTCAACAGCCTGAAGCTGCAGGGGCAGGATATGGGTAGCGGCAAACTGACGCTGAAAGTGGATAACGTCGACGGTCAGGCGTGGCACCAGTTCAGCCAGCAGTACAGCGCGCAGTCTCAGGCGCTGCTGGCGAAACCAGAGCTGGCGCAGAACCCGGAGCTGTACCAGCAGGCGCTTACCGAAACCCTGTTCAATGCGCTGCCGATCCTGCTTAAGGGCAATCCGTCGGTGACTATCTCACCGCTGAGCTGGCGCAATGCCAAAGGCGAAAGCAGCCTCAACCTCTCGGTGCTGCTGAAAGATCCGGCCCAGGTGACCGCCCCGCCGCAGACCCTGGCGGACAGCCTGGATCGCGTGGTGCAGTCCCTTGACGGCAAAGTGGTGATCCCGGTGGATATGGCGACGGAGTTTATGACTAAGATCGCCGGTCTGGAAGGCTACCAGCCAGCGGACGCCGCCAAACTCGCCGATCAGCAGGTCAAAGGCCTGGCGGCGATGGGCCAGATGTTCCGCATCACCACCATGGAAGATAACGCCATCAGCAGCAGCCTGCAGTACGCGAACGGCCAGGTGACGCTGAACGGCCAGAAAATGCCGCTGGAGGATTTTGCCGCGATGTTTGGTCTCGAAGCGCCTTCGTTACCGGACAGCGCGCCGCAGGAGGGCCAGCCGCAGCAGGATGACGCCGCGCCTCAGCAGGACGACGCCGCCCCGCAGCCGTAATTTATCGGCTCAGGAGACGGCCAGCGCGCGCCGTCTCCGTCATTTTCTCGTCACCAGCCGCGGGGGCATGATCTGATTTCGCGTCTCGCCCGCGCCCTCCTCCAGCCGCCGCAGCATCGACTCCGCCAGCGTTTTCCCCATCTCGCGCGCCGGGGTGGTGACCCAGGTGAGCGGCAGGTCGTCAAGCGCGGCCTCAGGCACATCGGCGAACGCCGCCAGCGCCACCCGCTGCTCGAAGTAGCTGTCGACGCCATCTTCCCCACTCTGCCTTCCGGCGCGCAGCAGACCGAACCACGCGCTGATCGCCGGGCAGAAGGTGGCGATTATGCCGGGGTATACCTATGGTCCCGAAGGCAATGGCTTTCTGCGCCTCAATGTCGGCTGTCCACGCGAGAAGCTGGAGCGCGGTGTCGTAGGGCTAATAGCCGCCCTGCGCAGCATTATCTGATGCGCCGGCAAAGTGAATTATCTGGTTGTCAAACCCTATCCTGCCTGCCAGATGGCTGGCAGGATGATCGAGGCTTTCCCCCTGGCGCAGGCAAACCCTGTAGCGGCCATGAATGACTCTCGCGCCCGGCTGATGTCGGCATTATTAAAATAATTTTGATATCCCTCAAAACTTTTTTAGGCAGGAAGCGGTATTAATTTGGCCGCTTAATCATTGCTTACACTGGTTTATTGAGGAGGAGAGCATGAAAACCTATGACCGTAATCGTAACGCTATTGCCACCGGCAGTATGGTCATGATCGCCGGTAACGGTACGACGGGCGTGATTAAAGCGATCCATGGCGAGGGGAAAACCGCCGAGCAGCTGCGTCGGACGGACTGCGTGGAAATCGACGGCTGCGAGGGCCGCTTCTGTCCGTTAGATCTGATCCGTCTCGGTTTCCATTAATTCCTGCCGCCAGGGCAACATGAGCAGGCCACCCAGGGTGGCCTCTCCTTTACCGGCCTGATACAGGCGCTTAGCGAAAGCTCCACTGAATACTCATCACAAAGATCGCCGGGAGAATAATCCCGCCCTCGACGCCTAAATAATCGGTAAAGTTATACTGCAGACCATGATAGATATAGGGCGAAAAACCGACGCCGGTGATTTTTTTGGCGGTGCGGTAGGTGCCTGAGTCGCCGCAGTGGCTGAAAGCGTCAAAGAAAAATTCTCCGGTATAGGCATACACCCCTTTCAGCAGCCAGCCGGTGTCGTTTTTCAGCCAGTCGCGGCGCACGCCGAGGGTCAGACAGCGATCGTCGAAGCTGTTTTTCATGGTGCCGACCAGCGCGCTGTATTTTGAATCCGCTGAAAACTTGCGCTCCACCGAGAAAAAGTTGTTGTTGAAATGCTCGTTATATTGTCCGTGGTTGCCGGTCATGTGATAAACATAGGAACCGGTATTCATCGAATAGAGATTTAATTCCCCGGCCTGCGCCGACGGCATGGCAACCAACAGCATCCCGGATAACACAACCCATAATTTATTCAACATTCAGTAACCTACGCCACACCCGTAAAAAAAGAACCCGGCATACTATCACCGCTAAGCTAAACCAAAGGGCAATCAGATAAACCGGCGCTCGTCGCGGCAGGCAAACATGACGCTATATGCACTATAGCAGTCGCCCTCTCGCCTGGTGAGCGCCAGCGGCTATACTGCAGACACATTCATCTCATCGATTAAGGACTGCTGTGTTAGCCACTCTCCTCGTTGCGCTGGTCGCTATTATTCATCTCGCCATCCTGGTGCTGGAGATGTTTTTCTGGGAAGCGCCCGCCGGGCGCCGGGCCTTTAACCTCAGCGCCGATTTCGCCCGGGAAACCCGGGTGCTGGCGGCCAACCAGGGGTTGTATAACGGTTTCCTGGCCGCCGGCCTGGCGTGGGGGCTGTGGCTGGGGGAGTCCGGCGAGCCGGTGGTGATCTTTTTCCTCGCCTGCGTGCTGGCCGCCGGGATATTCGGCGCGCTGACCGCCAGCCGCAAAATTCTCTATATTCAGGCGCTGCCCGCGCTGCTGGCGCTGCTGGCGGTGCTGACGCAGGGGTAGGGTCTTGATCTAAAACAGAGAAAGCAGGCGCTAAGGCGGATACTATGTGCCCCCTTCGGTCGGTCATCGACCTTTAATACCTTCTGAGTTCAGAGGCATTTTTATGACATGGCAATCCTTCAAACAGGCCTGGCTTATCCGGTTCTGGTCCCCCGTCCCGGCGGTCATCGCCGCGGGCATTCTCTCAACCTACTATTTTGGCATCACCGGCACCTTCTGGGCGGTGACCGGCGAATTTACCCGCTGGGGTGGCCAGCTGCTGCAGCTGCTGGGGGTCCACAGCGAACAGTGGGGCTATTATCAGCTGATCCATCTCGACGGGACGCCGCTGACCCGCATCGACGGCAGGATGATCATCGGCATGTTCGGCGGCTGCCTGGCGGCGGCGCTGTGGGCCAATAACGTCAAATTGCGCTTGCCACGCAGCCGGATCCGCATTGTGCAGGCCGTAGCCGGGGGTATCATCGCCGGGTTCGGCGCGCGGCTGGCGATGGGCTGCAATCTGGCGGCCTTTTTCACCGGCATTCCGCAGTTCTCCCTGCACGCCTGGCTGTTTGCCATCGCCACCGCCATCGGCTCCTGGTTTGGCGCTCGCTTCACCCTGCTGCCTCTTTTTCGCATACCGGTAAAAATGCAAAAGGTATCCGCTGCTTCGCCGTTAACCCAAAAACCGCAGCAGGCGCGCCGCCGTTTCCGCCTGGGCATGGTGATCTTTTTCGCCATGATCGGCTGGGGCCTGCTCACCGCCGCAGACCACCCTGCGCTCGGCCTGGCGATGCTGTTCGGCATCGGCTTCGGTCTGCTTATCGAGCGCGCGCAGATCTGCTTCACCTCCGCCTTTCGCGATATGTGGATCACCGGCCGGACGGTGATGGCGAAGGCGATAATCTTCGGCATGGCGGCGAGCGCCATCGGCATCTTCAGCTATGTGCAACTGGGGATGGCGCCGAAAATCATGTGGGCCGGTCCCAACGCGGCGATTGGCGGGTTGCTGTTTGGCTTTGGCATCGTGCTGGCCGGCGGCTGTGAAACCGGCTGGATGTACCGGGCGGTGGAAGGCCAGGTTCACTACTGGTGGGTGGGGCTGGGCAACGTTATCGGCTCCACGCTGCTCGCCTGGTGCTGGGACGATATCGCTGCCCCGCTCGCCACCCACTGGCAAAAGGTCAACCTGCTGAACGCTTTTGGTCCCTTCGGCGGACTGCTGGCGACCTATCTGCTGCTGCTGATCGCCCTGCTGCTGGTGATCGCCTGGGAGAGACATTTCTTCCGCCGCCAGTCGGCAGCGGTCCGGACCGTGAAGGAGAGCGCATGAAAAACATCACCCCTGATTATCGTCTGGACATGGTCGGTGAGCCCTGCCCCTATCCGGCGGTCGCCACCCTGGAGGCGATGCCCTCCCTGCAAAAAGGCGAGATCCTCGAAGTGATTAGCGACTGTCCGCAGTCGATCAATAACATTCCGCTTGATGCCAGGAACCATGGCTATACGGTGCTGGATATTCAGCAGGATGGCCCGACCATTCGCTATCTGATCCAGAAGTAACCCCGTTTCCCCGCCGGCGACCTTCATCGCCGGCATGGGTTTCCCCGTCTCCCGTCACGCCATTTCCTCATCACCAGAGAGGTCGCGCAGGCAAACGATTGCAATACATTGTAACACTTGAAACGATGTTCCAGTTATCCAATAACCCTTAATATAACGCGCCTATATTATTAAAATACGAATAAGTGACTTCGTGAATGGTTACTGCCGCTACCGGCCAAAGCCGCACACCGCAACACAATAAGGATAGAAATGGAACTGCTGGCCAGGCTGGGTCATTTTTTTGAGCAAGTGCGTTCAGATGCCGATTTTGCCACCTTCGCCAGTGAACTGCGTCGGCATCAGGTCTCGAGTTATATCTACTTTGTCTCTACCGGCAATATGAATTTCGTGATGGCCAACGACGAGGTGATCACGATAAAAAGCGCCCGCGGCCTGCTGCGCGTGCGCAGCGCCCCCAGCCATCGGCTGACCTCGGCCGCGGTCATCCGCCATTTTGCCGGCGCCATCAACTTTGAACAGTACTGCAGGGATCTCGCCAGCGCCGGGGTGTTTAAGTGGAGCGTCGACCTGGAGGAGGAGACTCGCCACTACTGGTCGAAGGAAAACAGGCTGCTGTATAAAGAGAGCCTGATTCCCCCCTGAGCGGGTCCCAGGGGGAAGCCTGGCCTGAGGGGCCAGCCCTTAATCGCGGGTCTGCACCCAGAAGGCGTGGATCAGGCCTGGAATATAGCCCAGCAGGGTCAGAATAATGTTGAGAATAAACGCCCAGCCGAAACCTTTCCCCAGCAGTACTCCCAGCGGCGGCAGAATGATAGTAAAAACGATTCTCCAGAATCCCATAAGCTCTCCCTTCATCTAACGGCAACATTTTACTAAGTTATTCAATAGTTAAGCATAGACGCTTTTCACCGCTTCGCCAGCAGGCGGCCCCTCATCTCCGGTAACAAAAATTATTCCCTGCCGTCACGGATAAAAAAGTCCGCCAAAACATCCACTTTTCTGGCTCATGCTGCGGGCCCGGCAGCGAACCGCACAGATTGTCAGTTGACCTGGCTGCGAGTCAGGACTAAGCCTGGAGGAGTTTTATCACATCGAGTCGTTTTACCAACCGGAGAATATCCATGAGTAAACTTGGGATTAATGGTTTTGGTCGTATCGGACGTCTGGTGTTACGCCGTTTATTAGAAGTCGACAGCAGCCTCGAGGTGGTGGCTATCAACGACCTCACCTCGCCAAAAGTACTGGCCTACCTGCTAAAGCATGATTCAAACTACGGCCCCTTCCCGTGGAGCGTCGACTTCACGGAAGATGCGCTGATCGTCAACGGTAAGACCATCACCGTGTATGCCGAAAAAGAGGCGCAGCATATTCCGTGGCAGGCGGCGGGCGCGGAAGTGATTGTGGAGTGTACCGGGTTCTACACCTCGGCAGAGAAATCGCAGGCCCATCTCCAGGCCGGCGCGCGCAAGGTGCTGATTTCCGCCCCCGCCGGCGAGATGAAAACTATCGTCTATAACGTCAACGATGACACCCTGACGCCGGATGACACCATCATCTCCGTCGCCTCCTGCACCACCAACTGCCTGGCGCCGATGGCCAAAGTCCTGCAGGATGCCTTCGGCATCACCGTAGGCACCATGACCACTATCCACGCCTATACCGGCACCCAGTCGCTGGTGGACGGGCCGCGCGGTAAAGATCTGCGCGCCTCCAGGGCGGCGGCGGAAAACGTCATCCCGCACACTACCGGCGCGGCCAAGGCTATCGGCCTGGTGATCCCCGCCCTGAGCGGGAAGCTGAAAGGCCATGCCCAGCGCGTACCGACCAAAACCGGCTCAGTGACGGAGCTGGTGTCGGTGCTGGAGAAAAAAGTGACCGCGGATGAGGTCAATCAGGCGATGAAGCAGGCGGCAGAGGGCAATGAATCCTTTGGCTACACCGAAGAAGAGATTGTCTCTTCCGATATCATCGGCAGCCATTTCGGTTCAATCTACGATGCCACCCAGCTGGAGATTGTGGAGGCCGGCGGCGTACAGCTGGTGAAAACCGTCGCCTGGTACGATAACGAATACGGCTTTGTCACCCAGCTGATCCGCGTGCTGGAGAAATTTGCCCGCTAAGTGAACGGCGGACAGCCTGCGCTGCCCGCCGATTCTGCATTGAGCGCCTCAGGCCTGCAGATAGACCACCTGAGTCTGCAGGTACTCATTCAGGCCATGGCGGCCATCTGCGCCGCCGATCCCCGATTTACGCCAGCCGGCGTGGAATCCCTGCATCGCCTCAAAGTTCTCGCGGTTGATATAGGTTTCGCCGAATTTCAGCCCCTTAATCGCCTTCATCGCCACATTAAGATCGCGGGTATAGATCGAGGAGGTCAGGCCATAATCGCTGTCATTGGCCATCGCCAGCGCTTCATCGAGCGTCGAAAACGCCACCACCGGCAGCACCGGCCCGAAGGTTTCCTCATGGATAATATCCATCTCCTGACGCACATCCAGCAGCAGGGTCGGCGGATAAAAATAGCCTTTCCCCTCCTGCGGCTGACCGCCCAGCGCGACCCGCGCCCCCTGCGCCACCGCCTTTGCCACTTTGCGCGCCACCTGATCCCGCGCGGCGGCGTTAATCAGCGGCCCCATGGCGATGTCATCCCGCGCCGCCGGGTCGCCAAACTGCACAGCCTTCATCGCCTCGCCGAGGCGGTTGACGAAGCGATCGTAAATCCCCTGCTGAACATAGACCCGCTCGACGCAGTTGCACACCTGCCCGGTGTTGATCACCCGCGAGTCCACCACCGCCTTCACCGCCAGCTCCAGATCCGCATCGTCCATGACGATGGCCGGCGCTTTGCCGCCGAGCTCGAGGCACACTTTGGTGATATTTTTTGCCGCGGCGGCCATGATTTTCTCCCCCGCCGCTACGCTGCCGGTCATGCTGACCATCGCCACCTTCGGATTGCCGGCCAGCTCCTGGCCGACGGTTTCCCCACGGCCGAGCACCAGGTTAAAGACCCCTTTCGGCAGCCCAACCTGGTGGACGATCTCGGCGAAAGCGATGGCGTTGTTGGGCGTGAATTCGCTGGGCTTAATGACGATAGTGTTGCCGGTGATCAGCGCCGGCGCCAGCTTGCGGGCGATAAGAAAGAACGGGAAGTTCCACGGCAGGATCCCGGTGGTCACCCCCAGCGCGCGTTTGAAGACGAGGATATTCTCCCCGGGACGGTCGCTCTGCACGATCTCCCCTTCATACCGCCGCGCCCATTCGGCCATGTAGTCGAGATAGTCGGCGGTAAACGCAACCTCCACCGCCGCCAGCTGCTGGATCTTGCCCCCTTCAGCGACGATCAGCCCGGCGATGTCGTCGGCACGCTGACGAATGCCAGCGGCAATTTTGCGCAGCCAGCCCGCGCGCTCAATGGCCGGCAGCGCCTCCCAAGCCGGCTGGGCGCGCTCTGCGGCGTCAATCGCCAGTCGCGCCTCTTCCGCGGTCCCGTCCGGGATCCGCGACAGCAGCGCTTCAGTCGCCGGGTTAAGCACGTCGATCCAGCCGTCGCCGCGACCGGTAACGAACTGGCCATCAATATACATTGGGTGTTGAACGGGTGCTGTCATGGCTGCTCCTGTGGTGCATTTGTATTTAACAAGTGATTTTTTTGTTAAATATCGGGCGGATAAGCCGTGGATTTGCAGCACGTTGGCGCATTTCTGTGAGCTGATTCATAAAACCGGGCCTAAAATGGCCGGTTGAGGTTACATTTCAATAACACAAATTGCCCGTTTGCGATAAATCTGCCGCAAACGGGCATTTTTCAGCCGAGGAGGCGGGCCTGCAGCGCCCCGGCAAGCCGGTCATCCTCCCGCAGCTGTCGCCAGGCGTCGAGGATCGCCGGCGGGAAGGTCACGTGGCTGATAAAGTCTTTCCCCCGCGGACCGTACCCTTCAGGGGAATCCTGCAGGCGCGGCAGCTCGCCCAGCAGCAGCGCGAGGTAGCGGGTCACCGGCCACAGCCCCGCCCCGCCGCCCGCGAACCCCAGCTGGCCGTCGGTCTGCTCCAGCACCGGCGAGCAGCCGGGAAAGCTCAGCCACTGCGGCGGCGTCGTCGCCCCCTGCCAGACGCGGGCGAAGGTGGCCATCGTCCGCCGCTGCATGGTGGGGTCCTGAATGACGATCCCGCGACGATGGGGGATCCCCCGGCTCTCCAGCATTGTGCGGGTAAAGCGCGCGTTTTCCCCGCAGTTGGTCGACCGATCCTCCACCACCAGCCGCGGGCGAGGAATGTGCCAGAAGTCATGCGCAATATCCGCCAGAATATGCGCTTCCGGGCGGCCCTCCACCGCGAGCGAACGGTAGCGGGGATCCTCGCGCACCGCCTCATACAGAAAACCGGTGGAGTGTCCTATGCCGCCGCTGATCAGCAGCGGAACCTCCTGCTCCTTCGCCAGCCGGCAGGCGGCGTCGATGGTGGGGATCACGGCATTGCCAGCCAGCACCACCACATCCACTGACGGCGGCGCGGTCAGCGTCGCCAGATCGTTCTGCGCCAGCCAGCCGCCAGTCAGGTTAGCCGCCGCCAGCGTCGTGGCCGACAGCGGGGGAAATTGTTCTGCCATTCTGATCTCCTTAATCACCTCTCAGCCGCGCAGAGAGGATAGTCCGGCCATCATAAACGCCGCCTGCCGGGGCGCAAAGCGACGTTGATTTGTAACCATTTTGAAATAACAAGAAACATCTAAAAACACGCAGGTTGCACCTGAATAACTGACCATGAAAATAACAAAAAACAGCAAAAACAGGTGGAAAATAAAAATTTACCTTGCGGTTATACCAGACAAAAGCGCGTTTTCTCGCCCGCGTTGCCGAGGGATAACTTGCCAATTGTAACCATCAACTCTAAGTTGCTTAACAATTACACAACCTTTTTTCACATCAGGTTGCACCCTGCACGCACAGAGTGACACCTGACCTTTTACCGTGGCGGGAGAACGTTTCGTAATGAGCAATCCAGAAAGCAACACTGCATCCATTCTGCAGAAAAACAAGAAGGTCCTGATCGCGAGCCTGACCGGCAGCGCCATCGAATGGTTTGATTATTTTCTCTATGGCACCGCCGCCGCGCTGGTGTTTAACAAAATCTTCTTTCCAATGGTCGACCCGGTCATCGGCTTGATCCTCTCCTGGCTCTCCTTTTCGCTCACCTTTTTTATCCGCCCCATCGGCGGGGTCATTTTCGCCCACATCGGCGATCGCATCGGTCGCAAGAAGACGCTGGTGCTGACCCTGTCGCTGATGGGCAGCGCCACGGTGGCCATTGGCCTGCTGCCCACCTACGAAATGGTAGGCCTGTGGGCGCCCGCCCTGCTGATTACCCTGCGCATTATTCAGGGCATGGGTATCGGCGGCGAATGGGGAGGCGCGCTGCTGCTGGCCTACGAATACGCCCCGGAAAAGCGGAAAGGCTTTTTCGGCAGTATTCCTCAGGCCGGCGTGACCATCGGCATGCTGATGGCGACCTTTATCGTCTCGCTGATGACCCTGTTCGATGAGGCGCAGTTTCTTGCCTGGGGCTGGCGCATTCCGTTCCTGCTCAGCTCCGTCCTCGTTTTCCTCGGCCTGTGGATCCGCAAAGATATCGACGAAACGCCCGCCTTTAAGCAGGTGAAACAGTCTGGCCAGGTGGCGAAGGCTCCGCTGCGCGTGACGCTCAAACATCACTGGCGGGAGGTGCTGATCGCCGCGGGTCTGAAAGTGGTGGAGACCGCCCCCTTCTATATCTTCTCTACCTTTGTGGTCAGCTACGCCACTACCACCCTGAGCTATCAGAAGTCGCAGGCGCTGGAATCCGTCACCCTCGGCGCGCTGGTGGCCACCGTGATGATCCCGCTGATGGGGCTGCTGTCCGACAAGGTGGGCCGGCAAAAGATGTACACCCTGAGCGTGGTGCTGCTGGGGCTGTTTATCGTTCCGTGGTTCCTGCTGCTCGACACCGGCACCAGCTGGGGCATTATGCTGGCGACGATCGTTGCCTTCGGCATCCTGTGGGCGCCGGTGACCGCGGTGCTGGGTACCCTGTGCTCAGAGATTTTCAGCGCCAATGTGCGCTACACCGGGATCACCCTGGGTTACCAGCTGGGCGCCGCGCTGGCCGGGGGCACCGCGCCGCTTATCGCCACCGGTCTGCTGGCGAAATACGATGGTGACTGGCGACCGGTGGCCATCTACCTGGGCGTTACGGTGGCGATTTCGCTGCTGGCGATATTCTGCGCCAGCCGGATGAAATCCGTCCCAGGCGCGGCGCGCGCTCGGGCGGAAAGCGCCTAACCGCAGCCGGTCCGGGTCGACCATCCTGCCCGGCGGCGCTGCGCTTGCGCGGGCCTACAGGGAGATCGCGCCACGTGGGAAACCGCTCATCCCAGGCTCAGTAAGACAGTAGGCCCGGTAAGGCGCCAACCGCCACCGGGCAGTAAAGCCGCTGCGGAGCCGAGTATCCCGCCCGGCGGCGCTGCGCTTGCGCGGGCCTACAGGGAGATCGCGCCACGCGGGAAACCGCTCATCCCAGGCTCAGTAAGACAGTAGGCCCGGTAAGGCGCCAGCCGCCACCGGGCAGACAAACGAGAACAACGGCTAAGACGAGTTGTAGCCGGCCGCCAGGGCCGGCGGGTGTCAGGCGCTCTGATTGTCCAGCTGAAGCTGCCCCTCGCGCCGCTGCTTCAGCTTCCAGAAGGCCCACAGCGCGATAAACCACAGCGGAGAAGCCAGCAGCGCCAGCAGCGTGTCCGGGTCAAAGATCATGATGAAGATGGCGAACGCGAAGAACAGCAGGCTCACCCAGCTCATCGCCACGCCAAAGGGCATCTTAAAGATCGAACCGGCGTGCAGGTCCGGACGCTGACGGCGATAAACCAGATACGCCACGAGGATCATCCCCCAGCTGAACACCACCATAATCGCTGCCAGGGTCGAGACGATGGTAAACAGGGTCATCACATTCGGCACCAGGAACAGCAGCAGCGTACCGATCAGCATACAGAAGCAGGAAAACAGCAGGCTGCGCACCGGGATACGGGTGCTGCGCGACAGAATACGGAACTGCCAGTGCGCATGCTTCTCCACCGACAGGCCGTACAGCATGCGGGTGCTGGAGAAGACCCCGCTGTTGGCCGAGGACATCGCCGAGGTCAGCGCCACGAAGTTAATCACCGCCGCCGCCGCGGGCAGCCCGGCTTTGGCAAACAGGGTCACGAAGGGGCTGGTCTCCGCCGACACTCCCGGCCAGGAGGCGACAGCGATGATCACCACCATCGACAGCAGATAGAAGATGATAATCCGCAGCGGCAGGGCATTGATCGCCTTGGGCAAAATGCGCTGTGGATCGCGGGTCTCCGCCGTCATCGTCCCCAGCAGTTCGATGCCGGTAAAGGAGAAGATCGCTATCTGGAAGCCGGCGAAAAAGCCGGTGATACCGTGAGGCATAAAGGCCGTCGGGTCGGTGAGATGGCTCAGAGAAGCCGTCACGCCGTCAGGAGAGGTCCAGCCGGTGGCAATCATCCAGCCGCCGGTGGCGATCAGGGCGATAATGGTGATCACCTTGATCAGGGCGAACCAGAACTCCGCCTCGCCAAACATTTTCACCGACAGCAGGTTGAGCAGAAACAGGATAGCCAGCATGCTGAGGGCCGGCATCCACGCTGACAGCTCGGGGAACCAGTACTGCATATAGCTCCCGCACACCACCACGTCGGCGATACAGGTCACCACCCAGCTCAGCCAGTAGGTCCAGCCGAGATAAAAGCTGGCCTGCGGTCCGAGATACTCGCCGACAAAGTCGGCAAAAGAGCGGTAGTCATGGCGGGTGAGCAACAGCTCCCCCATCGCCCGCATCACCATATAGGTAAAGAACCCGACCAGCACATAGATAACCAGAATCGAGGTGCCGGCGACGGCGATGTTGCGCCCCGCCCCCATAAACAGCCCGGTGCCGATGGCGCCGCCGAGGGCGATCATCTGGATATGGCGGGCGCCAAGCCCGCGCTTAAGCTGTGACGCGCCTTCACCTCCGGCAGCAGATGGCGCCTGATGTTGATGTTCAGTCATGGTGTTTCCTCAGGCTGGTTGCGGGAGGCGAAGCGCCGCGGCGCGGAGCAGCAGCCCGGCGCGCTGGCCGGTGGCGACCCCGGCATTGGGAAAGAGGATATAGGGGGCCCGGGCCTGCACCACCCACCGTTTATCCGCCTGGCGGGCGATCTCATACCCTGCCGGGAGCGCGGTGAAGTTCTCGACGTTGGCCGCCAGATTGAGCGTAAATTCCCCTTCGCGCTTGATGATGCTCTCCTCGACCAGGAAGTAATCCACCGGCGCTTTGTCGCGCGGGGGCAGCGGCGCGTCAGAAATCCAGGCCCGGATCGCCGCGTCGGCGGCGGCGAACAGGCTGAGATCGTTGGCGCCGAACGGCATCACTTTTCCCAGCTCAAGGGTGGCGCTTTGCGCGGCGAACTTTTCGCAGGTGAAATGAGTGAAGGTGCCGCCCGCTTCGGTATGGCGCACGATGGCGTCCATCCCGCTGGCCTGCAGCAGCTGGTAGAAGCCGGGCGAAAAATCCTCCGCGTGGGCCGGGAGCAGCGCAAACTGGCGATACAGCGACCCGCGAATGGCGGTATGCATATCGAGATGACTGCGGCTGACCGGCCCCGCCGCATCGGCGGCGCGATAGAAGGCCTGTACCGCCTGCTCGAGGGCAAAAGCCCGCCGCGACTCATTGCCCGGGGAGACCGCCAGATGGCGGCCCCCGAACAGGCGATTGAGGTCGTTGTGCAGATAGCGACGCGCGGCGCGGATCGCCGGCAGGTTACCAAAGACGATCAGCAGCGCCTGGGTGAGCGGCTGCCGCCCCTGGCTCAGATCGTGGGTCAGCTGCAGCAGCAGCTCGGTCGGCGCGGTCTCATTGCCATGAACGCCAGCGGAGAGGATCGTCGCCTGACGCCACGGCGTGGACGGCAGCAGCTGCAGGATGCCCTCGCCCAGCCAGCGGGCCTCGATGTCCGCCGGAAAGGTCCACTCCTGCAGGCGGCAGTGCAGTAAATCGTTAACCAGATGCTCCATCTGCCGCTCCTTAACGCTGAAAATCATAGACAGGGCCCAGACGCAGGATCTGCGTCAGCTCATCCAGCGCCTGATAAACCTCGCGCAGCAGCTGCGGGTCCGCCAGATCGCGGGCGTGCAGCCGGTCACGGTAGTGTTTTTCCACCCACGCCGTCAGCTGCTGGTAACGCTCGTCGTTCATCAGGCTGTGGGCGTTGACCGCGTCGCGCTCCGCCTCGTTGAGCACCACCCGCAGCCGCAGGCAGGCCGGGCCGCCGCCGTTGCGCATGCTTTCCCGCAGGTCAAAAACCGCCACTTCATCGATCGGCGAGGCGCTGTCGGCCGCCAGGTCGCCCAGATAGCGCCAGACGTTTTCCCGCTGCCGGCACTCCTCTGGCACCACGATCAGCATCTTGCCGTCGGGTTTGCTCAGCAGTTGGCTGTTGAACAGATAGGAGGCCACGGCGTCATCGAGCGACACCCGCTCGTCCGGCACTTCCACGCTGGTAAACGGGATATCGAGACGGTCGCTTTTTGCCCGCAGCGTCGCCAATACTGTCGACTGATCGACAAACGCCTGCTGATGGTGGAACAGCACATGGCGATTGCTGACCGCGATAACGTCGTTATGAAACACGCCGCGATCGATAGCCTGCGGCGCCTGCTGGGCAAACACCGTATAGCGCGGATCCAGCTGGTGCAGACGGGCCACCGCTTCGCTGGCCTCCAGGGTCTGCCGCGCCGGATACTTCACCGGGGCGATGCCGCCGCTGGCGCGTCGACCGTAGACAAACAGCTGCACGCCCTGACGATCGTACTCCCGGCAGAAGCGGTTATGGTTGGCCGCCCCTTCGTCGCCGAGGTCGCCATGCTGCGGCAGCGCCGCGTGGTGGGCGAAGAAGCGCGGATCGGCGAAGGTGGCGCGCAGGATCGCCGAGGTGGTGGGCGCCTCCTGCATGCGGTGCAGCTTATTGTTCAGGTTGGCGACAGTGAAATGGACTTTGCCATCGGCGCTGTCCGCCGACGGCGAAACGGTCGCCGCGTTGGCGGTCCACATCGACGAGGCGGAGCTGAAGGCGGACAGCAGCTGCGGCGCCGCCTGGGCCGCCTGGCGGATGACCTGCTCATCGCTGCCCTCGAATCCCAGGTCGCGCAGCAGGCGCAGGTTCGGCCGCGGCTGCGGCGGCAGGATCCCCTGCACGAATCCGCGATCGGCCAGGGCTTTCATTTTATACAGCCCCTGCAGCGCGGCCTTTTTCGGGTTAGAGAGACCATCGCGGTTATTTTGCGAGGCTTCATTGCCGACGGAGAGTCCGGCGTAGTGGTGCGTCGGGCCGACCAGGCCATCAAAGTTAGCTTCAAAACCAGACATATGTCCTCACAGGATCCGTTATCAGAATGGCAGGCCCGGCGATACGTTCGCCGGAAGCGTCAGCGTGTCGCTGACCAGAGAGGCCATCGGCCAGGCACAGTAATCGGCGGCGTACCACGCTGCCGCCCGGTGGTTGCCGGAGGCGCCCACCCCGCCAAACGGCGCTTTACTGGAAGCGCCGGTCAGCGGCTTGTTCCAGTTGACGATCCCGGCTCGCGCCTCGTCCGCCAGCTGGTCAAACTGCGCCGCATCGCGGGAGATCAGCCCCACGGCCAGGCCATAGCGGGTCTGGTTGGCGAGGCGAATCGCCTCCGGGAAGTCGTCGTAACGGATAACCGTCAGCAGCGGACCGAAGTACTCTTCATCCGGCACCTCGATACCGGTGACATCGACGATCCCCGGGGTCAGCACCGTGGAGTGCGGGTCAGGCTGGCGCATACGCAGCAGCACCTTGCCGCCGAGCGCCTCCAGTTTCTGCTGCGCCGCCAGCATGTTCTGCGCCGCCTCAAGGGAAATCACCCCGCCCATAAACGGCGCCGGCTGGTCATCCCATTTCCCGGCGCGGATCTGCGCGCTGGCCTCCACCAGTCGCCGCAGCAGCGCATCCCCCTGCTCGCCGCGCTGAACGATCAGCCGGCGCGCGCAGGTGCAGCGCTGTCCGGCGGAGATAAACGCCGACTGGATAATCACATGCAGCGCCGCATCGACATCGGCCACGTCGGCCACAATCAGCGCGTTGTTGCCGCCCATCTCGAGGGCCAGCATCTTCTCCGGCTGACCGCCGAAGTAGCGATGGAAGTGGAAACCCGCCGCCGCGCTGCCGGTGAACAGTACGCCGTCGATATCGCGGTTTTCCAGCAGCGCCTGGCCGGTGGCTTTCCCGCCCTGCAGCAGGTTAATCACCCCGTCGGGGACGCCCGCCTGCTGCCACAGCTGGACCGTCAGTTCCGCAGTGGCCGGCGTCAGCTCGCTGGGTTTAAACACCACGGTGTTACCGGCGATCAGCGCCGGAATGATATGCCCGTTGGGCAGATGGCCCGGGAAGTTGTAGGGACCGAAGACCGCCATCACGCCGTGCGGCTTGTGGCGCAGCTGCGCTTTACCGTCCGGCAGGGTCGACTCGTGAAATCCTGTCCGCTGGTGATAGGCCTCGACGGAGATGGCGGCTTTGCCGATCATCGCCTGCACTTCGGTGCGGGTCTCCCACAGCGGCTTGCTGGTCTCCCGGGAAATCAGGGTCGCCAGCGCCTCTTTGTGCATCTCCAGCAGCGCGGCGAAACGCTGGACGACGTCAATACGCTCGGCCAGCGGGCGGTGCGACCAGGGATAAAACGCCGCCCGCGCCGCGGCGCAGGCCGCCTGGACGTCGTCGGCCCCCGCGCTGGCCGCCTGCCACAGCAGAGATTGATCCTCCGGGGCCAGTTTACTCATCGTAGCGCCGCTGCCCGGCTGCCACTGCCCGGCTATGAACTGTGCTTTTACCGCCATGATCTGTTTTCCTCTGGGTTCAGGGTTACCGTGTAAACGCGGTCGGTTTCAGTGACCTGCAGCGCATCCAGCGCGGCGGCGTCCAGTGAGACCTGCTCTTCGTGGGCCACCAGCAGCGCCCGGAAATTGTCGAACTGACCGTTGGCGACCAGCGTCGGCGCCGACAGCGTGCCCGTCAGCTGCTGAGCCGGCAGGCACTGGCAGTCGCGCACGGCGCGGATCTGATCGGTCTCCGCCTCCAGCACCGGACCGGCATCGAAAATATCCACCGAGCCGCGCCAGCTGAACCCCTCTTTCTCGAGGATCGCCCGCGCCGGGGCGGTGTTGGGATGCACCTGACCGATGACCTGACGGGCATTCTCCGGCAGCAGCGAGATATAGATCGGGTACGCCGGCATCAGCTCGGCAATAAAGGTTTTCATGCCGGTGCCGGTCAGCCGGTCGGCATCGGCGAACGGGATCTCGAAGAAGTGATGGCCCAGCGCATCCCAGAACGGCGACTGCCCTTGCTCATCGCTGCAGCCGCGCAGTTCGGCAAACAGGTGCGGGGAAAACCACTCGCGGAAGGCGGCGATAAACAAAAACCGCGCCTTGGAGAGCAGCAGACCGTTGCGGTTGCGCTGATACCCGGGGTCGAGAAACAGCGTACACAGCTCGCTGTGACCGGTGTGGTCATAGCTCAGATTGAGCAGCTCCTGAGGCTTATAGACTCCCAGCGCTTTCGAGGCGCGGACCGTTTTCTGAATGCGAAAATTGTAAAAGGGCTCGTCCAGGCCCACCGCCACCTCAATGGCGCTGACCCCCACCACCCGCTCCAGCGCGGTGTCTTCCAGCACAAACAGAAAGCCTTGCTGGCCGCGCGGTAGCGCGCCGGCGAAGGTGTCAATGCTGCGGCGTATCCGGGCGGCCAGGCGCCCGGCATCATGGGGTAAAGAGGTCATGCCGACCCCCGCCCGCGCGGCAAGGCGGACGATGTCGTCAAGATCGTTTTCCCTTACGGGACGAAATAGCATCACAGGCCGTCCTCCCGGTTAGCGGGTTAAGCGGGCAACGGCGCGCTCAAGGCGCACGAAGGCTTGCGCAATATCCGCCAGCGGGATATTGAGCGCCGGCGCGAAGCGCAGCACGTCCGGACCGGCAATCAGGGCGATCACCCCCTCTTCCGCCGCCAGGTTGGTCAGGGTTTTGGCCTTCCCGCGCAGCGGTCCGGCCAGCTCGGCGCCGATCAGCAGACCGGCGCCGCGCACGGCGCTGAACGCATCGTAGCGGGCAGAGAGGGCATTCAGCTGGTCGACGATCAGCGCATGGCGCTCGCCGACCCCCGCCAGCAGCGGCGCATCCAGATGGGCCAGCACGGCGTTGGCGACGGTCGCCGCCAGCGGGTTACCGCCGAAGGTGGTGCCATGGGTGCCTGGCTGGAAGACCTGCGCCCAGGCCTCTTTCGCCAGCATCGCGCCGATCGGGAAGCCGCCCCCCAGCCCTTTGGCGCTGCTGAGGATGTCCGGGACGACGTTGTAATGCTGGTAGGCGTAGAGATGGCCGGTACGCCCGGCGCCGGTCTGCACCTCATCGAATATCAGGGTGGCGTGATGGCGATCGCAGAGGGCGCGCAGCGCCTGGAGGAACGCCGGGTCCGCCGGGATCACCCCGCCTTCGCCGATAATCGGCTCGACGATCACCGCGCAGGTACGTGAGGAGATCGCCGCGGTGACCGCCTCGATATCGTTATAGGGCAGATGGGTAATGCCCTGCGGCAGCGGCGCATAATCGCTGGAATATTTCGGCTGGCCGCCGACGGAGACGGTGAACAGCGTGCGGCCATGGAAGGCGTGGTTGAAGGCGATGATTTCGCTTTTTTCACCGCCGAACTTATCGTGGGCATATTTCCGCGCCAGCTTAAGGGCCGCCTCGTTCGCTTCAGCGCCGGAGTTGCAGAAGAACACCTTGTCGGCAAAGGTGGACTGCACCAGGGTTTTCGCCAGCTGCAGCACCGGTTCGTTGGTATAGCCATTGCCGATATGCCACAGTTTCGCCAGCTGACCCTGCAGGGCCTCAGCCAGCGCCGGGTGGGCATGGCCGAGGGCGTTCACTGCGATGCCGCCGGCCATATCGATATACTCTTTCCCCTGCTGGTCCCAGACGCGGGAGCCCGCCGCCCTCACCGGAATAAACGGCGCGGGGGCAAAACAGGGAACCAGGTAAGCGTCAAAATCTTCGCGAGTCATACTGCCTGACATCATTCATCTCCGGAACGTAAGACGACGGAAAATGCTCCCGCCGCGTTGGACAATCGACATTAACCCTGACCCTCGGCTTATTTTGGGCACGAACGCGCCCGCTGCGATGGTAAAAATATTCACCACAGAAAAGTTAAGCCCTATTATTTTTACGGGTATTTGTTAATTCATGGTTAACGCCATGTTGTTGTGTGGGCTAATGCTGGCCTGTGAACAATAAGATTGTCAATATGGGGAAACGCAATTTATTCACTTTTTGAAGATCATCAAGATAATGAAAAACATAGAAAAAATATTTTCTTATGCACTTAAGTGAATAAAAAGTGAATTAAAATGCACAGCTTGCGGGTGGTTCTCGTGCGTAGTTATTCACTTAAAAAATAAAATTTCTAACAAAAATTTAAAAATCGGAATTGCCGTCAAATACCGCTTTATAAAATTGGTGATACCATTCATTGCACAGAGTTTACTGCTGTAGCTATTCCACGGTTTTACACGACATAAATAACACTGAGAAACAGGACTCTTATGGAAAAGTTATCTTACGCATCTGAAAGTAGTACATCTCCATGGACCACCTACCTGCGCCAGATCGACCGTGTCGCGCCTTATCTCGGCGATCTTGCCTACTGGGTGGAAACCCTGCGCCATCCGAAGCGTGCGCTGATCGTCGACATCCCTGTGCAGATGGACGACGGCACCATTCGCCACTTCGAGGGCTATCGCGTTCAGCACAATCTTTCGCGTGGACCGGGTAAAGGTGGTGTTCGCTACCATCCGGATGTTGATCTTAACGAAGTCATGGCACTTTCTGCCTGGATGACCATTAAGTGCGCCGCGGTCAATATTCCTTACGGCGGGGCCAAAGGCGGCATCCGCGTCGACCCCTTCTCGCTGTCGGAAGGTGAACTGGAACGCCTGACTCGCCGCTATACCAGCGAAATCGGCATTATCATCGGGCCGCAGAAAGATATTCCGGCGCCGGACGTTGGCACCAACGGCAAAGTGATGGCGTGGATGATGGACACCTACTCCATGAACCATGGCACCACCATCACCGGCGTGGTCACCGGCAAGCCGATCCACCTCGGCGGCTCCCTCGGTCGTGAAAAAGCCACCGGACGCGGCGTGTTCGTCACCGGCCGGGAAGTGGCCCGTCGCGCCGGCATCGAAATTGAAGGCGCTAAAGTGGCGCTGCAGGGCTTTGGTAACGTCGGTAGCGAAGCGGCGCGCCTGTTCGCCGGCGTCGGCGCCCGCGTAGTGGTCATTCAGGATCACACCGCCACCCTGTACAACGAAGGCGGGATTGATATGACCGCCCTCACCGCCTGGCAGGCGGAGAAAAAGCAGATCGCCGGTTTCCCGGGCGCCCAGGAGATCGATAAAGAGGCATTCTGGACCACCCCGATGGACATCCTGATCCCGGCGGCGCTGGAAGGGCAAATCACCCGCGAGCGCGCTGAGAAACTGAGCTGCAAACTGGTGCTGGAAGGGGCTAACGGCCCAACCTATCCGGAAGCGGACGATGTGCTGGCCGAGCGCGGGGTGATCGTGGTGCCGGACGTTATCTGCAACGCCGGCGGGGTGACCGTCAGCTACTTTGAGTGGGTGCAGGACATGGCCAGCTTCTTCTGGAGCGAAGAGGAGATCAACGCCAAGATGGACCGCATCATGACCGACGCCATTATTCACGTCTGCGATAAAGCGGCCGAGAAAGAATGTACCCTGCGTACCGCCGCCTATATCGTGGCCTGCGAGCGCATCCTGATGGCGCGTAAAGACCGCGGCATCTACCCGGGCTGATCCCCGTCAGGGAGTGAATCAGGGGTGGCATTGCGCCGCCCCTTTTTTTTGCCGTCGCGCCGTCAGCCGCCGGTGGACCACAGCACTGGCCATCCCCGACGCTGCGCCTCCGCCAGCAGCCCCGGAGAGGGATTCACCGCGCAGGGGTGGCCGACCGCGGCGAGCAGCGGCAGATCCGAGATATGATCGCCGAAGGCGTAGCACGCCGCCAGCGGCTGACCCTTTTCCTGCGCATAGCATTGGGCATGCGCCGCCTTGTGTTCGCCGATGGCGGTCCGCCAGAGCTCGCCGGTATAGCGGTCATCCACCACGACCGGCTCTGAGCACAGGGCATGTTCCACCCCCAGCGCCGCCATCGCCGGCCAGAGAATGTCGGTCATCGACCCGGAGACAAACACCACGTCATCCCCCCGCGCCTGGTGCTGCCTGAGGCGCGCCGCCACCTCGCGGTGAAAACCATATCCGCCATCGCGATACAGGCGCTCGGCGACCGCCCGCACCCGGGGGCGCGACTCGTGGCGAAACAGCGAGTAATAGTAGCGGTTGATCGCCTCCCGCGGCTGACCCGCTTCGCTGAGCGCCTGCAGCTGCCGGACAATCGCCGCGGCCGTCAAACCGCACTGCAGCGGATATTCCGCGGCATAGCGGTGCAGAAACAGGAACATACTTTTGCCGGTAATCAGCGTTTCATCCACATCAAAAAAGGCGATGCTCATCCCCGTCCCCCTGCTCAATACTGACCAGATAATGTTGATGGCACTGCGCCGCCTGCTCGCACTCTTTGCGAGTGATGTAGTTAAGGTCATAGACGCTGAAGCTAAAGCCAACTTCCGCTTTGCGGGTGCCGGTCTGGTCAAACCCCACCGAACATTCACAGGTGAAGCGGCCATAGGCTGAACTTTTGCGCGACACCACGTTGAGGACGATGGTCACCGGCAGCGGAAAAACAAAGCAGGAAAAGGCCACCTGCAGCGAGCTCAGGGTAAAGTACTTCTCCGCCATCGCCACGCCGGCCTCCGCCAGCAGGAATTTTTCCGTGGTGGCGATGATGGTCTGCCGCGCCGCCTCGATCAGCACCATCCCCTGAATATGTTGCCCGGTCTGGTGGTCGCAGAGCAGCTCCGAGGCATCCTGCAGGATCAGGCGCGCGCAATAGCTATCCTCATCGCGTTTTTCCGGCGAGGTGATGAGGATATTCGCTTTTTTACGTTTATGTACCAGCCGCTGATGATCGCGATTGTTTTGATAATAGAGATCCTGCAGATTGACGATCTGGCGCATTGTGTCCGGATAGTGCTGACGAATAATGCAGATGGTGCGGGAGATGTCGTCGAGCTGTACCCCCTGACCGATAACGATTTTATCGACCCCGGCCAGCTCGCCGCTCCAGACAAACCGCTCAAACTCATTCACCGTCAGCACATTCTCATGCCGCCGGGCAAAATCGGTAAATTTCTCACCCACCACAATTAATTTTTCCATGGCGCTTGTCTCCTCAGATCGTTTTCACCAGTAACGCAATCCCCATCCCGCCGCCGATGCACAGCGACGCCAGGCCGGTCGGTTGATTCTCCCGGCGCAGCGCGTGCACCAGGCTGACCACAATCCGCGTCCCGGAACTGCCCAGCGGGTGGCCGAGGGCGATCGCGCCGCCGTGGACGTTCAGCCGGGAAGCAATCTCCTCCTCCGTCATCTGATGCGCTCTGGCCAGTCCCTTGACCACCCCCAGCACCTGCGCGGCAAAGGCTTCGTTGATCTCCAGCCGGGCCATATCGCTGAGCTGAAAACGCCCGCGGCGCAGGGCGCACGCTATCGCCGGCAGCGGGCCAAGCCCCATCATGGACGGGTCGACGCCGCCCTCGCCAAAGGAGACAATCTCCGCCAGCGGCTGCAGGCCATAGCGGGCAACGGCGCGCGCCGACGCGAGGATCACCGACGCGGCGCCATCGTTCAGCCCGGAGGCATTGCCCGCCGTGACGCTGCCGTCAGCGCGAAAGGCCGGTTTCAACGCCGCCAGCTGCTCGGCGCTAAGATCATGGCGGATCGGCTCATCCTCGCGGACCGTGCTCACGCCCCGCTTCGCGCTGACCGTCACCGGCACCATCTCATCGGCAAAATAGCCGGCGCGGCTGGCGGCGGAGGCTTTGTGATGGCTCTCCAGGGCATACTGGTCCTGCGCCGCGCGCGAGATCTGCTCCTGCGCGGCGATGGCCTCCGCCGTTTCCCCCATCGGGATCTGCAGCAGCGGATCGGTTAATCCGTCGCGCTGGATCACATCTTCACTGCTGAACGCGCCGAATTTCATCCCGCCCCTTATCTCTCCCCGCAGCAAAAACGGCGCCTGACTCATATTTTCCATTCCGCCGGCGACCACCAGGTCGGCATAACCGCTCTGGATATGGATCGCCCCTTCGGTCAGGCTTTTCATGCCGCTACCGCAGATCATATTCAGGGTGTAAGCCGGCTTTTGCACCGGGATCCCCGCCCGCAGCGCAACCTGACGCGCCGGTCCCATCCCCTGCCCGGCGGCAAGGACGCAGCCGCAGATCACCTCATCGATCCACGCCGGGTCAATGCCGGCCTGCTGCAGGTTGTGCCTGACGGTGAGCGCGGCCAGCTCCACCGCGGAGACCGTTTTCAGGGCGCCAAGAAAGCGCCCCACCGGCGTACGGCAGGCCGCGACGATATAGACTTTGTTCATGATTATTCCATTACGTAGAGCGAGGAAAGATACTGCCGTGTCCCGGCTTCGCTGCCGGTAAAGCCCACATAGCCATCGGGATTGACCACCGCATAGTCATCGGGGCCGATCTGTAGCGCTTCGAGAAACGCCTCATCCGCCGGTTCGAGGGGGCAGAATATAAACCAGCCGGCCTGCTTCAGGCGGGACATAGGAGGACAAGCGGCGCGGGCGGAAAAGATCACCACCTTACCGCTGGCGAAGACGTCATAGCTGTTGCGAAACATCGCCTGCGGCGAGGCAAAAACGTACCAGGGAACATGGTGCCCTGCCAGGCCGTCCGGGCGCTGCGCCTGCGTCGCGGTGAAACCGGCGTACTGCAGCGGCAGCTGGTGACGATAGTAGTGACGGTTGCAAAACTCCGGAAAGTAGACCCCGTCGATATGATTTCTCGGCACCAGACCGGCAATCAGGCCGGTATCGCGATCGGTGAAGCGCAGTACACCGCTCACCGCCGCGAAGCGCTCGGCGCGATAAGACGCCGACAGTCGGTCAGTGGCCACGCCGTGCAGATAGAAAGCCAGCTTCCAGGCGAGGTTCACCGCATCCTGGACGCCGGTGTTCATTCCCTGCCCGCCAATGGGACTGAACAGGTGGAAGGCATCTCCCGCCAGCATAATATGATGCTGCAGATTGTCATCGGCGATGCGGTTATAGAAATTGGCGCTGGAAGACCAGGTGAGCGTTTGCGCCGGCGGCACCTGAGGGCAGTAGCGCGCCAGCGCGGCGTTAATCTCCTGCAGGTCCGGCACCGGACGCGGCGTCGGCAGGCGCCCGGCTTTTTTAATCACGATCCTGACCTGATTGTCCGGCATGGGCAGGAAAATCAAAAAGCCCTGCTCATCAATATGGTAGGAGGTTCCCGGGAGCGTCGCCGCGCGGTCGAATTGCACGTCCGCCATCACAAAATGCAGCGGATAGTCATGACCGCTAAAGCCGATCCCGGCCAGCTCGCGGACGGTGCTGGCCGCGCCGTCGGCGCCGATAATATAGTCATAAGCGGCGGAACAGGCCCGGCGGGCATCGTCGAGCAGGGAGACGTGATAGCGTTCCCCCTCCCGGCGCCAGGAGACCAGCTGGTGCCCACGTTTTACCTCCCGCCCGGCGTCGGCCAACGCCGTTTCGAGGATCTTCTCCGTCCGCGGCTGGGGGATACTGACATGGAAGGGGTAACAGGTGGCGAGTCGGCGGTTATCGATATGCAGAAATTTGCGGTTTTTATAGTAAGCGTAGACTGACTGAACCTGCTTTCCCTGGGCGATCAGTTCCCCGGCAAGGCCTAAGCCGTGGAAGGCTTTAATGGTCGCCGGACTGACGCTCAGCGCTTTGGACCAGGCGGTGCTGTGGGTATTTTTATCAATGATATCAAAATCAATTCCATACTTATTCAGATAGCAGCCAATGATTAACCCTACCGGGCCGGCGCCAACAATGAGTACTTTTTTCACGATCGAGCCTCTCTGTATGCCCCGTGCGGGGCATACGCGTGTTGCCTGGGTGTAGGGTGATTAGGGATAGATATCATCGGCCAGACGACGATCGCCGGCGACATTGCAGATATGCCAGTAGGGGTATGGTTTCTCTTTCTCGCTCACGCTGTTGAGGATCGCCGTCTCCTCGTCGCTCAGCGTCCAGTTCAGCGCCGCCAGGTTATCCTCCAGCTGGGCCAGTTTGGTCGCGCCGATCACCAGCGAAGCAATCCCCGGACGGGTACGCAGCCAGTTGAGCGCCACCTGCGCGACGCTGGCGTTGCGCTGGCGGGCAATCTCCTGCATCACCTCCAGGGTCTGCCAGGCCTGCTCGCGGTTGGCGATCGGCGCGGATTCGAACGGCGTGGCGTTCGCCAGGCGACTGCCCTCGGGAAACGCCTGATTGCGTGGGTATTTACCGGTGAGAAAGCCCCCGGCCAGCGGGCTCCAGACGGTGATGCCGACGTTCTGATCGACGCTGAGCGGGATAATCTCATGCTCCAGTTCACGCGCGGCGATATTGTAATAGCCCTGATAGACGCAGAATTTCTCCAGCCCAAGGCGCTCCGAGATCCCCAGCGCCTTCGCCAGCTGCCAGGCCGCGTAGTTGGAGACCCCGATATAGCGAATTTTCCCGGCGCGGATCAGCGTATCCAGCGTGCGCAGGGTATCCTCCAGCGCGGTGCGCGGATCGAACCCGTGAAGGTGATAGATATCGATATAATCGGTCTTCAGCCGCTGCAGGCTGGCCTCGACGGCATTGATGATATGGTAGCGCGACGCCCCCAGCGCGTTCGGGTTGGGGTCGGTTTGCCAGCGTCCTTTGGTGCCGATAATCACCTGCTGGCGTTTTCCCTTCAGCGCGTTGCCTAGCAGCTCTTCGCCCTGGCCGTTCTTATAACAGTCCGCGGTATCAAAAAAGTTAATCCCGGCGTCCAGCGCTTTGTACACCAGGTCGTAGGCCGTCTGCTCAGGCACCACGCCGAATTCCGACCAGTTGCGCCCCGGCGCGCCGAGAAAGGCCCCTTTCTCGCCAAACGTCATGGCGCCAAAACAGAGCTCCGAAACCGACAGCCCGGTGGAACCTAAATATCGATACTTCATGCTTGACTTCCTTTTAAAGGTGACAACGTCACACTAGCGATAACCCATCCGCTGGCGGTCAGGCAAGCGCCGGCCAGGGGAATGTGAGAGAGAGAGACGCCGGAGGCGAGCAGCAGCCCGCCAAACCAGGCGCCGCCGGCATTGCCGAGGTTAAAGGCGGCGATATTGCACGAAGAGACCATGCTTTTGCCGCTCTCACTGCTGTCCAGGGCCTGCATCTGCAGCGGCGGAATGGTGGAGAACATCGCCGCCCCCAGCAGAAACACCGCCGCGCAGGCGCCGGGCAGCGTCTGAATCGCCCACGGGAAAAGACACAGGACGACGCTCAGCAAGGCGAGAGTTAGCAGCAGCGCCCGGCGGACGCCGCCGTCGGTCAGTCGGCCGCCAAGATGATTCCCGGCGACCATCCCGACGCCGAACAGCATCAGCACCGGCGGAATAAGGTGGTCGCTCATCCCGGTGACGGTTTTCAGCATCGGCGCGATGTAGGTGAAGGCGGCGAAGACGCCGGAGAACCCGAGGGCGGTGATCAGCAGGCTGCGCAGCACCGCGGGATGACGGAGCACCTTCAGCTCATCGCGGATCCGGCTCTGGGCCGACGGCTGCGCCTGACGGCCAGGCACCAGGGCGATCACCGCCAGGGCGGAGAGAATGCCGATCAGCGTGACCATATAGAAGGTATAGCGCCAGCCAAGGTACTGCCCCACCCAGGCGCCGAGCGGCACGCCCAGAATATTGGCCAGGGTGGCGCCGAGAAACACGGCGGAGACCGCCGAAGCCCGTTTATCCACCGGCGCCAGCTCCGCGGCATAGACCGAGCTTATTCCGAAGAACGAGGCGTGAGCGAACGCAGTTATTACCCGGGCAATAATTAGCATGGTCATATTACCGGCGACCGCACAGCCTAAATTTCCAATGGAAAATAAGATCATTAAAAATAACAGCGCGGGTTTTTTGCGATAACGGCTTAATAGCGGCGTCAGCAGCGGCGCGCCAATCACCACCCCACAGGCATAAGCGGTAATAGACCAGGCGGCGAGCGTAATGGATATATGAAAGTCATGGGCCACATCGAGTAATAAACCCATAATCACAAATTCGGTGGTGCCAATACCAAATGAACCCACGGAAAGCGCATACACCGCCGCAGGCAATCCCGCCGGACGGGAAACAGCAATAGTCATAAGTTACCTTATCTCCCGCCAGACCGGCGGGAGGAGCGTATTCAGGAGATTATTTATCGATTAAATTAAAGTCGCCCTGGTTATAGCGTAATCCGGCGACGTTTTCGGCAGCGAAAATATGATCGATGGCGAGAATATCCTCAGGGGAGAGCATAATATCGGCCGCAGCGGCATTATCGCGCAGATGGTTCATTTTTCGCGCCCCGGGGATCGGCACGATATCTTCCCCTTTGCTCATCACCCAGGCGAGGGCCATCTGCGCCAGGGTGGCCTCGTAGCGGCTGGCGACCTGCTGCAGACGGTCGAGCAGTTGCTGGTTTTTGCGCATGGTTTCGGCCTGGAAGCGCGGCAGATTGCGACGAAAATCATCGGCTGCGAAGGCGCCGGGGTCGGTGATCTGGCCCGTCAGGAAGCCGCGGCCCAGCGGACTGTAAGGGACAAAGCCCACGCCCAGTTCGCGGCAGGCCTTGAGGATGCCGCCCTCCGGCTCACGGGTCCATAGCGAGTATTCCGTCTGCACCGCGGCGATCGGATGCACCTTGCAGGCCCGGCGCAGCGTCTGGGCTGACACTTCCGACAGCCCGATATGGCGAATTTTACCCTCTTTGACCAGGTCGGCCATGGTGCCCACCACCTCTTCCACCGGCACCGCGGGATCGACGCGGTGCTGATAGAGCAGATCGATGGTCTCGATATTCAGCCGCTTCAGCGACCCTTCCACCGCCTCGCGAATATGTTCCGGACGGCTGTCGACGCCGGCCATCCGCTCCAGCCCCTGGCCGGTCGGCAGAATACGAAAGCCAAATTTGGTGGCAATCTGCACCTTATCGCGGATGCCTTTAATCGCTTTCCCAACAAGGACTTCATTGTCAAAAGGCCCATACACTTCGGCGGAATCCAGGAAGGTCACCCCCATGTCCACTGCGGCATGGATGGTATTTATCGCCTGCGACTCCTCAGCGCCGCCATAGGCGAAACTCATTCCCATACACCCGAGACCCAATGCGGAAACCTGGAACTTCTCTTTTCCGAGATAACGTGTTTTCACCTTATTTTCCTTACGTGCTGAATGTTATTAAATATATACTTCCCTTTTACATTGATAACAATTAATCTATTCCGAACGCGGTGTTAGCTGGAAATTAACAATGAAAACGTTGCCTGATTTGCAACAAATTGAAATATTAATACTCATAGTGAAACATGGCAGTTTTCGGCAAGCTGCCAGAGCATTAAATCTTTCACCGCCGGCCCTCACCAGCGCTATTAATCATCTGGAAGAAAAATTAGGCGTGCGCCTGCTCAATCGCTCGACGCGCAGTTTGTCTTTAACCGCGGTGGGTGAGGAATTTCTTAATAATATGACGCCGGTGGTGAATGATTATCGCCGGGTGGTCGACAGTCTGAATTATCACCGTCTGACCCCGGAAGGGGTGGTGAAAGTCAATTTACCGCGCATTGTTCTCGACCTTTTCTTTCAGCGCTATTTTATTGCTTTTAAAACCGCCTATCCTGACGTGACGCTGGAGCTGTTTACCACCGATCGGAAAGTGAATATTATCGAGTCCGGTTTTGACGCTGGCATTCGCTATTCCCGGGACGTGCCCAAAGATATGATTGCCATCCCCTTTGGCGAGAAGCTGTCGCTGATCCCGGTGGCCAGCCCGGACTATCTCCACGAGGCCGGAGCGCCCGACACCCCGCAGTCGCTGGTCAATTTCCGCTGCATCAACCGCTGTTTTCCCAGCGGCGAAAAGTACCGGTGGGAATTTATCAGCCCCGACGGCGAGCCAGGCGAAGTCGCCGTCAAGGGCGATCTGGTCGTCGATTCCGATACGGCGATGATCCAGGCGGCGGAGAGCGGACTGGGGATCGCCTTTGTCTATCAGTCGCTGGTGTCCGCGCAACTGAACGCCGGCAGCCTGGTTCGCTTATTACCCAGCTACCGCTACCCGGCGGATCATTTCTGCGTCTACTATCCGAGTCGCAAACATATTCCCGCGCCCCTGCGCGCTTTTATCACCTGGGTGATGGCGCAGAATAAGAGCATCCTCCATGAGTAAATGGCCTGAGGGGGTATCTTCCTGTCGCCACAATAAACGCACACACCGTTAACCCTTTTTTATCCTTTCCCTTGAATTCCGCCGGTTGTCAGACATAAACTCGTTAGAGCTCTAACGATTTTGGCAGACGACCTATGGACCATCGACAGCTTAACTTCTCCCATCTTTTATATCTGACCGCCCATCACTGGAGGCTGGCGGTTAATCGTCGGCTGAAAAACCTCGGTCTCAGCCAGGCCAGCTGGGTGGCGGTCGCCGCCATCGCCCGCCACCACCAGCCGCTGTCGCAAAGCGAACTGGCGCAGGAGCTGGGAGTGGAGAGCCCGACCATTGTGCCGCTGATCAACCGCCTGGTGGCCCTCGGCCTGGTGGAGCGCGTCACCACCGACCGCGATAAACGCAAGCGGCTGCTGGTGGTCACTGACCAGGGGCAGGCCCTCTTCGAGCAGGTCAAAACGGTGGCGGACGATCTGCGTGAAGAGATCCTGACGGCGATCACGCCGCAGGAGCGGGAACAAACTCAGCGGGTGCTGGAAAAGCTGTTGCGCGAAGTGGAGAAGAAATAATGCCCCGTCGCCAGAGTAACCCCTACGTCCCTCATGACTGGGCGCCGCATGAAAAACCGGCCCTGCTCGGCTCGCCATCGACGCCGCTGCACAGCCCGGCGAAGCGCCTGGCCTACGGGGTGGTCGGACTGCTGGTGTGCCTCACCGGCGCGCTGGGCAACGCGGTGGTCACCGCCAATCTGCAGCTGCTGCAGGGCACCTTCGCCGCCTGGTCGACGGAGATCGCCTGGCTACCGGCGGTGTATGTCATGACCAACGTCTCCATTAACCTGCTGCTGGTGAAATTTCGTCAGCAGTTCGGGCTGCGCGCCTTTACCGAAGGCTTTCTGGTGCTCTATGTGCTGGTCACCTTCTTCCACCTGTTCGTCAACGATCTCAGCTCGGCGATGATGGTCCGCGCCGCCCACGGCATGGTGGCCGCGGCGCTCAGCTCGCTGGGGATCTACTATCAGGTGCAGGCCTGGCCCGCACGCCACCGCCTGAAAGGGCTGACTATAGGTATCACCGGCTCGTCGCTGGCCATTCCGCTGGCGCGCCTCTTTTCCACCGAGCTGCTGCAGATCGATGAATGGCGCGGGCTCTACTTCTTTGAGCTGGGGCTGGCACTGGTGTCGCTGGCCTGCGTCATCGCCCTGAAGCTGCCGCCGAGCGATCGTAAAAAGGTGTTCGAGAAGAAGGATTTTATTACCTTCTTCCTGCTGGCCCCCGGCATGGCGCTGGTCTGCGCGGTGCTCTCGCTGGGGCGGCTCGAGTGGTGGTTCGAAGCGCCGTGGATCGGCTGGTCGCTGGCCGCGGCGGTGGTGCTGATCGTCGCCGCCATCGCCTTTGAGCATAACCGCAGCAATCCTCTGCTCAATACCAAATGGCTCTCCAGCGGCAGTATCCTGCGCCTCGGTCTGATTATGCTGCTGATCCGCATCGTGCTGGCGGAGCAGAATACCGGGGTGATCGGCTGGCTGCAGTACGTTGGCCTGCAAAACGAACAGATGACCAACCTTGCGTGGTCAATTTTCGCCGGCATTCTGTGCGGGATCATCGCCAGCTGCCTGACGCTTAACCCGCAGAAGCTCTACTGGCCGACCGCCACCGCCCTGGCGCTGATCATGGTGGCCTCGCTGCTCGACAGCCAGTCCAACGCCCTCACCCGTCCGGAACAGCTGATGTTCAGCCAGTTTTTGCTTGGCTTCGGCAGCGCCTTCTTTCTGGCGCCGGCGATGCTCGCCGGCATTGGCGGGGTGTTCGCCGATCCGCGCAACCTGGTCAGCTTCTCGGTGCTGTTCGGCATGAGCCAGAACATCGGCGGTCTGCTGGGGTCGGCGATACTCGGCACCTTCCAGACCTGGCGGGAAAAATTTCACTCCAGCCTGCTGGCGGACCAGATTACCACGCTCAACCCGCTGATCGTCGAGCGGCTGCAGCAGTACAGCCAGATGTACCAGAGCCAGATCGGCGACAGCACGCTGCTTAACGTCCAGGCCACCACCCTGCTGCAAAACGCCGCGACGCTGCAGGCCAATATTCTCGCCTGGAATGACACCTATCTGCTGACGGCGGCGATCTCCGCCGGGACGTTAGTGTGGGTTTTCTGGCGCTTAATTCGCTTACGACTGACCGCCCGTATCGCCTTAAAACGCGCCACCGGCAGCAAATAATTATCATCATTTCATCTCTGGAGTCGTTATGAGTCAGCAGGATGCGGCCAAACAACAGGCCAACACCCGGAACAACATTCGCGTGGTCTCCATTTTTACCGCCGCGGCGATAGGCTTCGTCGGCGTACTGGTGATCCTCTATGCCTGGCAACTGCCGCCGTTCACCCGCCATAGCCAGTTTACCGACAACGCCTACGTGCGCGGGCAGACCACCTTTATCAGTCCGCAGGTCAACGGCTACATCACTGCCGTCAACGTCAAGGATTTCGCCATCGTTCAGCCGGGCGAGGTGCTGTTCCAGATAGACGATCGCATCTATAAGCAGCGGGTGCACCAGGCCCAGGCCACCCTGGCGATGAAGGAGGCGGCGCTGCGCAACAACCTGCAGCAGCGCAAAAGCGCCGAGGCGACGATCGCCAAAAATGAAGCCGCGCTGCAGAACGCCCGCGCGCAGAATCTGAAAATCCAGGCTGATTTAAAACGGGTGCAGGAGCTGACCGCCGATGGATCGCTGTCGATCCGCGAGCGGGATTCCGCCCGCGCCAGCGCCGCCCAGGGAGCAGCGGATATTGAACAGGCGAAAGCGGCGCTGGAGATGTCGCGCCAGGACCGCGAATCGACCATCGTCAATCGCGATTCACTGGAGGCCGACGTGGCCAGCGCCAAAGCCGCCCTCGAGCTGGCGCAGATCGACCTGCAGAATACGCATATCATCGCCCCCACCGGCGGCCAGCTGGGGCAGATTTCGGTGCGTCTTGGCGCTTACGTCAGCGCCGGAACCCATCTGACTTCGCTGGTGCCGCCGCAGCACTGGGTGATCGCCAACCTGAAAGAGACCCAGCTGGCCGATGTGCGTATCGGCCAGCCGGTTACCTTCACCGTTGACGCGCTCAACGGCGAGACCTTCCACGGCAAGGTGCAGAGTATCTCCCCGGCGACCGGGGTGGAGTTCAGCGCCATTTCGCCGGACAACGCCACCGGCAACTTCGTCAAGATCGCCCAGCGCATCCCGGTGCGCATCACGGTTAACGAGGGGCAACGCAACAGCGAGCGCCTGCGCCCCGGCATGTCGGTGCAGGTGACCATTGATATCCGCGCGGAGAAGCAGCCATGATCCGCCCGGTCACCCTTGCCATCGTCCTGGCGCTGGTCGGCTGTCAGTCCGCCGATGTGCAGCGCGCCCAGCCGACGCTCGCCATCCCTGCCGCCTGGCGGGCCGACGTTGGCCCTGCCAGCCCGGTGGAAGGCGTATGGTGGCGTAATTTTCATGACAGCGCGCTGAATCAGTATGTCGACCGGGCGCTGCGCTATAACAGCGATGTGCTGATCGCCCGCGAGCGGGTGAATGAGTATCAGGCGCGGGCGTATGCCGCCAACAGCAGTCTTTTCCCCTCGCTGGATGCCAGCCTGACCGGCACCCGCGCCCGCGCGCAGTCCGCCGCCACCGGCCTGCCGATCCACAGTACGGTGTACAAAGGCGGCCTGACCGCCAGCTATGATGTCGATATCTGGGGCGCGAACCGCAGCGCGGCCAGCGCCGCCGGGGCCAGCCTCGAGGCGCAGAAAGCCGCTGCCGACGCGGCCAATTTGAGCGTCGCCGCCTCGGTGGCCGTGGGCTATGTGACGCTGCTGTCGCTGGATGAGCAACTGCGGGTCACGCAGCAGACGCTCCAGGCGCGGGAAGACGCCTGGCGCCTGGCCAAACGTCAGTATGAAACCGGGTATACCTCGCGCCTTGAGCTGATGCAGGCGGATTCGGAGCTGCGCTCCACGCGGGCGCAGATCCCGCCGCTGCAGCACCAGATTGCGCAGCAGGAAAACGCCCTCAGCGTGCTGCTGGGGGATAACCCCGGCGCGATAAAACGCGGCGAATTCGCCGGGCTCACCCCGCTGCGTCTGCCCTCGCAGCTGCCGTCCACCTTGCTCAACCGCCGCCCGGATATCGTACAGGCCCAGCGTCAGCTGGTCGCCGCCGATGCCACCCTGGCCTCGTCCCAGGCGCAGCTGCTGCCGTCTATCAACCTGACCGCCACCGGCAGCCTGCAGGACCGGACGCTGCCGGATCTGCTGGACAACCCGCTGCGACTCTGGAGCATTGGCGGTAGCATCCTGGCGCCGCTGCTTAACCGCCAGGCGTTAAATGCCCAGGTGGATGTCTCGATGGCCCAGCGCAACCAGGCGCTGTACAGCTATGAGAAAACGGTGCGCGGCGCGTTTAAAGAGGTCAATGACAGCCTGGACGCCATTAGCCGCTACGGCGAACAGCTGACCGAACTGCAGGGGCAGGAGGCGGTGGCGGAAGAAACATTGCGCATTGCGCAGAACCGCTACCGTAACGGCTACTCTTCGTATCTGGATGTGCTTGATGCCCAGCGAACGCTGTTCTCCACCCAGCTTAGCGTGGTACAGGTGAAGAATAACCTGCTGCTGGCGCAGATCGATCTATACCGGGCGCTGGGAGGCGGCTGGTCTGACTCATCAGGGAGCTAAATGGGGAAGCGTCATATGCAACAACAGTGGTCTGCAGTAGACAATTATTTGATTGAGGCCTTAATTCCCAGCGATCCTGTGCTCGATCGGGTACTGGAAAACAACCATCGTGCCGGGCTCCCGGCACACGATGTCGCCGCCAATCAGGGTCAGTTTCTCGCCTTGCTGGTACGGCTTACCCAGGCTAAGCGGATCCTGGAGATCGGCACCCTCGGCGGCTATAGCACCATCTGGATGGCGCGCGAGCTTCCTGCCGACGGCCAACTCCTCACCCTGGAGGCCGACGCGCATCATGCCCGCGTGGCGCGGGAGAATCTGCAGCTGGCGGGTGTTGACCAGCGGGTCACGCTGCGGGAGGGGCCCGCGCTACAGTCCCTGGAGGCGCTTGGCGAATGTCCCGCTTTCGACCTGATCTTCATCGATGCCGATAAGCCGAATAACCCCCATTATCTGCGCTGGGCGCTGCGTTATTCCCGCCCGGGAACCTTAATTATTGGCGATAACGTGGTACGCGACGGCGAAGTGGTCAACCCACAGAGCGCCGACGAGCGCGTTCAGGGCGTGCGTCAGTTCATTGAGATGATGGGCGCCGAGCCACGGTTGACGGCAACGGCGCTGCAAACCGTGGGCACGAAAGGCTGGGACGGCTTTACCCTGGCGTGGGTCAACGCTTAAGCGTGGACGCCTGGCCCGTCGCCCCGGTAAGCGCAGCGCCACCGGGGACAACCGGCCAGGTTACGGCGTAATCTGCTCCATCGCCTGTAGCACGCGTTTGTCCGAGATAGGGTACGGGGTCCCCAGCTGCTGGGCGAAGAAGCTCACCCGCAGCTCCTCGATCATCCAGCGGATCTCCCGGACATCGTCGTCTTCACGGCGGTTCGGCGGCAGCTTATTCAGCCACTGCTGCCACGCCTGCTGCACGCTCTCGATTTTCAGCATCTGCGCGCGGTCGCGGTGCGGATCGATAGCCATCTTCTCCAGACGCTTTTCAATCGCCTGCAGATAGCGCAGCGTATCGCCAAGACGACGGAAGCCATTGCCGGTGACAAAGCCGCGGTAAACCAGCCCCGCCATCTGCGCTTTGATGTCCGACAGCCCCAGCGCCATGGTCATATCCACCCGGCCTTTCAGCCGTTTGTTGATATTGAACACCGCGGTGAGGATCTGCTCGACCTGTTTGGCGATCTCCACGACCGTCTCGTTGAGCTCGGCGCGAACTTTATCATGCAGCTGGCTAAAGCCCTCTTCCGTCCACACCGGCCCGCCCGCCTCGTCGATAAGCTTATCAACGCCGCAGGAGATGCAGTCGTCAATCAGATCCAGCACTTTGCCGTACGGGTTAAAATAGAGCCCGAGCTTGGCTTTGTTCGGCAGCTTCTCGTGCAGATACTTAATCGGCGACGGAATGTTAAGCAGCAGCAGGCGACGCAGACCGCGCCACATGGCCTGCTGCTGTTCCTGTGGATTATCAAACAGCTTGATGGCCACGCTGTCGCGCTCGTCCACCAGCGCCGGCCAGGCTTTCACCTTATAGTTGCCGCGCTTCTGTTCGTAACTCTCCGCCAGGGTGCCAAAGCTCCAGATATGCAGCCCGCTCTGCTCGATGCCGTCATCAGCGACCGCCGACAGCGTCTCCTGAACTTTGCCCTTCAGCGCCTCTTTCAGCGCCTGCAGCGAGCGCCCTTCCTGCAGCTTCTTGTTTTTATCGTCCACCACCCGGAAAGTGATTTTCAGGTGATCGGGCACCTGATCCCACTGCCAGGCTTCGCGGTCGATGGTCACGCCGGTCATCCGCCGCAGTTCGCGCTCGAGGGAGTCGAGCAGCGGCAGCTCCAGCGGCGTCGCCCGGCCAAGAAACGCTTCCGCATAGTTGGGCGCCGGGACGAAATTGCGCCGCACCGGCTTCGGCAGCGATTTTATCAGGGCGATAATCAGCTCCCGGCGCAGACCGGGGATCTGCCATTCAAACCCGGCCTCCTCCACCTGATTAAGCAGCGGCAGCGGAATATGCACCGTCACGCCGTCGGCGTCGGCGCCCGGCTCGAACTGATAGGTCAGACGCAGCTTCAGATTGCCCTGGTGCCAGAAGTTCGGATAGTCCAGTTTGCTGACCTGCTCCGCCCCTTCCTTAATCAGCATGCTCTTCTCAAAGTTGAGCAGATCCGGGGTGTCGCGGCTGGCCTGCTTCCACCAGGCGTCAAAATGCCGGGCGGAGATGACGTCGTGGCTGATGCGCTGGTCGTAGAATTCGAACAGGGTCTCGTCATCCACCAGAATGTCGCGGCGGCGCGACTTATGCTCCAGCTCTTCGATTTCCGCGCGCAGCTTCAGGTTCTCCCGGAAGAAGGCGTGGCGCGTTTGCCAGTCACCCTCCACCAGCGCGTGGCGGATAAACAGCTCGCGGCACAGCGCCGGGTCGATCTGGCTGTAGTTGACCTTACGCGCGCCAACGATCGGCAGGCCATAGACGGTGACCTTTTCCGTCGCCATCACCGCGCCCTGCGCCCGCTCCCAGTGCGGCTCACTGTATGAGCGTTTGATCAGGTGCTGCGCGACCGGCTCCACCCACTCCGGCTCAATGCGGGCGGCAATGCGGCCCCACAGCCGGCTGGTTTCCACCAGTTCCGCCACCATCGTCCACTTCGGCGGCTTTTTAAACAGACCGGACCCCGGGAAGATGGAGAAGCGGGCGTTACGCGCGCCGGTAAACTCCTGTTTATCGGCATCCTTCATGCCGATGTGCGACAGCAGACCGGTCAGCAGCGCAGTATGGATCTCGCGGTATTCCGCCGGTTCGCTGTTGATCGGCAGGCCGAGCTCTTTCACCACCTGACGCAGCTGGGTGTAGATATCCTGCCACTCGCGCACGCGCAGATAGTTCAGAAAATCGACCCGGCACTGGCGGCGGAACTGATTCGACGACAGCGCCTTCTGCTGCTCGCCGAGGTAGTTCCACAGATTGACGAAGGCGAGGAAATCAGACTCTTTATCGTGAAAGCGGCGGTGCTTCTCGTCGGAGGCCTGCTGCTTATCCATCGGCCGCTCGCGCGGATCCTGAATCGACAGCGCGGAGGTGATGATCATCGCTTCCCGCACGCAGCCGTGCTTCTGCGCCTCCAGCACCATCCGCGCCAGGCGCGGGTCCACCGGCAGCTGGCTGAGCTGGCGGCCCATCGGCGTTAGCTTATAGGCGGTGGCCTGCTCATCGGTGGTGATCGCGCCCAGCTCTTCCAGCAGGCGCACGCCATCCTGAATGTTGCGCTTATCCGGCGCTTCAACGAACGGGAAGGCGGCGATATCGCCTAAGCCCAGGGCGGTCATCTGCAGGATGACCGACGCCAGGTTGGTGCGCAGAATTTCCGGGTCGGTAAATTCCGGGCGCGACAGGAAATCGTCTTCTGAATAAAGACGAATACAGATCCCTTCCGAGACGCGGCCGCAGCGGCCTTTACGCTGGTTGGCGGAGGCCTGGGAAACCGGCTCGATCGGCAGGCGCTGCACCTTGGTGCGGTAGCTGTAGCGGCTGATACGCGCGGTACCGGGATCGATAACGTACTTGATGCCCGGCACGGTCAGCGAGGTTTCCGCCACGTTGGTCGCCAGCACGATGCGCCGTCCGCTGTGCGGCTGGAAGACGCGGTTCTGCTCGCTGTTGGACAAGCGAGCGTACAGCGGCAGCACTTCGGTATGGCGCAGATCCAGCTTATTCAGCGCATCGGCGGTATCGCGAATCTCCCGCTCGCCGCTCATAAAGATCAGAATATCCCCCGGCCCTTCGCGCCCCAGCTCGTCGACAGCATCAAAGATCGCCTGCAGCTGATCGCGCTCGGTATCGTCCGCCTCTTCCACTATCGGCCGGTAGCGCACTTCCACCGGGTAAGTCCGCCCGGAGACTTCGATAATCGGCGCATTATTGAAATGCTTTGAGAAACGTTCCGGGTCGATGGTCGCCGAGGTGATGATGATTTTCAGGTCAGGACGGCGCGGCAGCAGCTCTTTCAGGTAGCCGAGCAGGAAGTCGATGTTCAGGCTGCGCTCGTGCGCTTCATCGATAATGATGGTGTCATACTGCATCAGCAGGCGATCCTGCTGGATCTCCGCCAGCAGAATACCGTCGGTCATCAGCTTGACCATGGTGTTGTCGCTGACGTGATCGCTAAAGCGGACCTTATAGCCGATACAACCGCCCGGCTCCGTTTGCAGCTCCTCGGCGATACGGTTGGCGACGGTTCGCGCGGCCAGACGACGCGGCTGGGTATGGCCGATCAGCCCTTTCAGCCCGCGGCCCAGCTCCATGCAGATTTTTGGCAGCTGGGTGGTTTTACCCGAACCGGTCTCCCCGGCGACAATCACCACCTGGTGATCGCGTACCGCCTCGAGAATTTCTTGTTTTTTCTGGCTAACCGGCAGGTTTTCCGGATAGGTGATGGCCGGTCGCGCCGCTTCGCGCAGCAGGACTTTACCGGCTGCCTGGCTTATCTCCTGCGCCATCTCCTGGAGGATGGCCTGTTGCGATTCAGGATTTTTAACCTTCTTCACGCCGTGCAGACGGCGGGCAAAGCGCGTTTTGTCGCGCAGCATCAGGCCGTCGAGCTGTTGATAAAGCTGGGGGAAGGTGATTTTTTGTTGTTCTGTCATAGCGTTATCGGGCAGAGCTCTGCCGGGAAAATCTCTTTTGAAGTATTGCCTTAGAGTACCACATCTGTGTCATCCGTGCCTTGTTCAAAAAATCTGAACATAGGATTCGATATATTGCGCTATCTCTGTGGCGCGATTGTGAATACAGTGTCATCAAGCACCAGGGCACTGACCCGTCAATCACATTAAAAAAGGAAACACCCATGAGCAAAGTATTAGTTCTGAAATCCAGTATTCTGGCAGGGTACTCACAATCTGGTCAGCTTTCCGACTATTTTGTTGAACAATGGCAGGAAAAACACCCGGGCGACGAGATCACCGTGCGTGACCTGGCCGCTAATCCGATCCCGGTTCTGGATGGTGAACTGGTTGGCGCCCTGCGTCCGAGCGACGCGCCGCTGACGCCGCGTCAGCAGGAAGCGCTGGCCCTTTCCGACGAGCTGATCGCCGAACTGAAAGGCAATGATGTGATTGTTATCGCTGCGCCGATGTACAACTTCAACATTCCGACGCAGTTGAAAAACTATTTTGACCTGGTGGCTCGCGCCGGCGTGACCTTCCGCTACACCGAGAAAGGGCCGGAAGGTCTGGTGACCGGTAAACGCGCGGTCGTCGTGACCAGCCGCGGCGGTATCCATAAAGATACCCCGACCGACCTGGTCACCCCGTACCTGTCCACCTTCCTCGGCTTTATCGGCATCACCGACGTGAACTTCGTGTTCGCCGAAGGTATCGCTTACGGCCCGGAAGTCGCGGCCAAAGCGCAGTCTGACGCGAAAGCGGCCATCGACAGCGTGGTTGCAGCCTAATATTTCACTCCTCTCGCTTCCTGCGGGAGGAGTGTTTTACTTTTTCTCGTAGCGCAAATACCCCACCACGCCTCCGCCGCCATCGTTTGGATGATTCACCCCGTCGTTGACCTCCACGCAGGAAAAATCGAAAGGCGAAACGCCGTCAATGCAGGCCACATTCACCCCATACTCCTGTGGGTTTGAACGCCGTTGATGAAAGGTGTAGATCCCGCATACCGAGCAGAAAAAGTGCACGGCTTCACCTGTATTAAAGCGATACTCGGTGAGCTTATCCCTTCCGCGTACCACCTCTATGCCTGAACGCGGCGAAGAGACCGCGACCGCCCCGCGCATTCGACAATATGAGCAGTTACAGCGCCGAGCGGTATTGAAGCCGTCGCTGAGTTCAACGGTAAACGCCACCGCACCGCAGTGACAGTGAGCGGATAATTTCTCTGCCATATATTTCCCCCTCAGGTTGAGGATTTTGGCCGCAGGTTTTCATCAAATTCCAGCCGCTTACGCCCCTCTTCCACTTCCCGTAATGGCTCAACCTGATGCAGCGTCTGCTTACAGCGTTCCACCAGCACTTGGTATTCACGGGTGCCATGCTTTTTCCACGCCAGCTCCTGTTCGCTCAGGACGCGAATCGCTTTTGCCGGGCTGCCGATGATCAGATGGTTGGCGGGCATCTCGGCGTTGGCTTTGACAAAGGCCGAGGCGCCGACAATGCTGTTTTCGCCGATGGTCGCCCCGTCGATAATCACCGCGCTCATGCCCACCAGCGCGTTGCGGCCAATCACGCAGCCGTGCAGAATAGCGCCGTGGCCGATATGTCCGTCCTCTTCCACCACCGTATCCTGGCCGGGGAAGCCGTGCATCACGCAGTTGTCCTGAATATTGGCCCCGTCTTTGACCACGATGCGGCCAAAATCGCCGCGCAGGCTGGCGTTGGGCCCAACATAGACCCCTTTGCCGAGGATCACGTCGCCAATCAACACCGCGGTCGGGTGGACGTAACTCTCCTCCGGCACCACTGGGGTCAGTCCATCAATCTGATAAATCGGCATGCAACCTCCTTATGCGCCCGGCAAACCGCCAAAGCGCTGATAATAGAGCGGGCCCGGCGCGGGAAGCTCGCCGACCGAGCTTTCACCTTTCTCGCTGACGAACGCCAGCGCGCCGGGACTCACCCGTTGGTAAATATTGATACACAGCTGGCGGGCGGTTTGCCCCGCCCAGTGCGCCGGCAGCAGCTCTTCCGGTAGCAGCGGATCTTTGAGCACCACCCGGCGATAGAAATGAATCAGCAGGAGCTGGATCTGAAAGCTGCGTTCCGGCGTTAACTCCGCGGGGTCGCAGTCGCGCAGGAGCGGCAGTAACGGCCGGAATAACGAGATAAAGGCCTCATACATCTCGTTTTGTTCGGTGAGATGCCAGCACTCCTCCACCCGGCTGCGCAGCGCCGCCCGGGAGAGCGCCAGCGGCGAGTGGGCTTCAAAACAGATGACGTTTTCGGCGACCCCCGCTTCATGGAGCAGCGACTGGACATCCGCCAGCTTTTGCGACGGCGAGGCTAACAGGCTCGGCGCCAGCGCGCCAAACCCCTGCCACAGCAGCTGCTTTTTGACGTCGGCCAGCACATTTTTCTCCAGGCCTTCCGAAAGCAGCAACAGCCAGGTGCCGTCCCATTCCGGAGCGTTCGCGCGATAAATTTTATGTTCCGCGCGACGGGTCAGGCGCAGCCCTTTGTCGCTCAGACGATAGAAGCTGCGGCGGCCGATACGGACGACATCGAGCCACTCCTCTTTATTGAGGCGAAACAGCGCGGTGCGGACGAAACGCTCGCCGAAGCCTAATCCTTCCAGCAGCGCCGCGACGCTGCCCAGCCACACTTCCCCACCGCGTTGTAATAAGGCGTCGCCATACAGCGAGGCGATTAATGACGTGCCGCTGATCGGCGTCGCCGTCACCGCTTGTTGAATAAAGGCGTCGAGTTTGCTCATCTGATTCATTCTGTTGTTATATTTTTCCTTTATGAATCATAGCACAGGAAATTCCCGGCCTACGGCGTAAAGGCCTCAGCCGGGTTATCTGGGAGAGAATTAACCGCTGACCACCGCTTTACGCAGGTCGAATACGCGACAGGCTTTGCCTTCAGAGCGCGGAATGCTGCCGCAGTTGACGATGGTGATATCGGTGGAGATCCCGACCATCGACTTAATGCGGTGGCGCAGCTGGTGACAAATCTGGCAGCGCTGTTCGTGACTCAGGGCCAGCCCGCTCTCTTTCAGCTCCACGCGCACTGCCAGCGAATCGAGATGGCCGCGGCGATTCACCTCCAGCTGATAGTGCGGCGCCAGGTGTTCAAACTTAAGGATCTCTTCTTCCAGCTGCGACGGGAAGACGTTAACCCCGCGGATGATCAGCATATCGTCGCTGCGTCCGCTGATGCGGTCCATACGGCGCATGGTGCGCGCAGTGCCCGGCAGCAGGCGCGTCAGATCGCGGGTACGGTAGCGGATCACCGGCAGCGCCTCTTTGGTCAGCGTGGTGAACAGCAGTTCGCCGTGTTCGCCATCGGCCAGCGGCGTGCCGTCGTCCGGGTTAACGATTTCCGGGAAGAAGTGGTCTTCCCAGATGGTCGGGCCGTCAACGGTTTCCAGACACTCCATCGCCACCCCCGGGCCCATCACCTCTGACAGACCGTAAATATCCAGGGCGGTGATCCCCAGCCGGCGCTCGATCTCCGCGCGCATCGCCAGGGTCCACGGCTCGGCGCCAAAGACGCCGACGCGTAATGAACAGCCGCGGGCATCGCCGGCCATCTGGCGCTCCAGCTCTTCAATCAGATTCAGACAGTATGAGGGCGTCACCATGATCATATCCGGCTGGAAATCGCGGATCAGCTGCGCCTGTTTTTCGGTCTGTCCGCCGGACATCGGGATCACCGTCGCGCCTAAGCGTTCCGCGCCGTAGTGCGCGCCAAGGCCGCCGGTAAACAGGCCGTAGCCGTAGGCGACGTGAATTTTATCTTTCGCCGTGCCGCCGGCGGCGCGCAGCGAACGGGCGACGATATTGGCCCAGTGATCAATATCGTTTTGCGTATAACCCACCACCGTCGGTTTGCCGGTGGTGCCGGATGAGGCATGAATACGCACCACCTGCTCCATCGGCACCGCGAAGGTATCGAAGGGATAGTTGTCGCGCAGATCCTGTTTGGTGGTGCACGGGAATTTGGTCAGGTCGCTCAGTTCGCGGAAGTCGTCAGGGTGCACGCCTGCGGCGTCGAATTTACGACGATACATTGGCACATTGTTATACGCATGATTCAGCGTCCACTTCAGACGCTGGGTTTGCAGGGCCTGCAGCTCATCACGCGAGGCGGTTTCAATCGGATCTAATTTTGTAGTAGTTATCATTGTAGGGTACTCGCAGGTAAATTAGCTCACACTCGCTCGAGGATCATGGCGATGCCCTGACCCACGCCAATACACATCGTACACAACGCATAGCGCCCGCCGCGGCGCTGCAGCTCAAGGCTGGCGCTCAGCGCCAGACGCGCGCCGCTCATGCCCAGCGGATGGCCTAAAGCGATGGCGCCGCCGTTGGGATTCACATGCGCCGCATCGTCCGGCACGCCGAGCTGTCTGAGCACCCCCAGCGCCTGGGCGGCGAAGGCCTCATTCAGCTCAATCAGATCCATATCGTTAATATTGAGCCCCGCCCGCTCCAGCACTTTACGCACCGCCGGTACCGGCCCCAGCCCCATCAGGCGCGGCTCGACGCCCGCCGTCGCCATCGCCACGATCCGCGCCCGCGGCGTGAGCCCCTGGCTAGCGGCCTGCTGTTCGCTGGCGATGATCAGCGCCGCGGCGCCGTCGTTAACGCCGGAAGCATTGCCCGCGGTAATGACGCCGCCTTGACGGAACGGCGCTTTCAGTTGCGCCAGCTGCTCAAGCGTGGTTTCCGGTCGCGGATGCTCGTCCTCGTGCACGTCGCTAAGCGCCCCTTTCCGGCCGACAACCTGCACCGGCACGATCTCCTGCGCCAGAATGCCGTCGCGCTGGGCCTGCGCCGTGCGCTGCTGGCTGCGCCAGGCGAAAGCATCCTGATCGGCGCGGCTGATATTTAACAATTCGGCTACATTCTCGGCGGTTTCCGGCATGCTGTCAGTTCCGAAGTGTTGCGCCATGAGCGGGTTCACAAAACGCCAGCCAATGGTGGTGTCGAACAGCTCCGCCTGACGCTGATACGGCGCGCTGGCCTTCCCCATCACAAACGGCGCGCGCGACATCGACTCCACGCCGCCGGCGATCAGCAGATCGGCATCGCCGGCTTTGATCGCCCGGGCGGCAAAACCGACGGCGTCCAGCCCGGAGCCGCACAGGCGGTTGAGGGTGGTACCCGGCACCGTATGCGGGTAGCCGGCCAGCAGCGTCGCCATATGCGCCACATTGCGGTTATCTTCGCCCGCCTGATTCGCGCAGCCGTAAATCACATCATCGATCGCGGTCGGGTCAAGCCTGGGGTTGCGGCTCAGCAGCGCACGCAGCGGGATCGCCGCCAGGTCGTCGGCGCGCACGCTGGCCAGCGCGCCGCCGTAGCGGCCAATCGGCGTGCGGATCCCGTCACAAATAAAGGCCTCGCGCATTACACTTCTCCTGTGATTGTGCCGCCGATGCGGTGCGATTTGCCGCGAAAGAGGGCCACAATTTTTTGCTGTTGATTAACAATTTCAATGTCGTAGACCCCGGTCAGCTTGCCCTGCTGTTTGACTCTGGCGGTGGCGACCAGCCGGTCGCCGGCAAACGCCGGGCGGAGAAAATCAATGCTGGCCGCCGAAGCCACCGCCGCCAGCCCCTGGCTGTTACAGGCGTAGGCGAAAGCGGTATCGGCAAGGGTAAATAGCTGACCGCCGTGGCAGGTTTGATGGCCGTTAAGCATGTCCGGCGAGACGGTCATGGTCATCTGCGCAAAACCGTCGTCCATCTCGATGAGTTCGATCCCCATCGTTCTGGCGCAGGTATCTTTTTCATACATCGCGCGCGCGTTGCGCCAGGCGTCATTGCTCATGGTGCTTCTCCATCAGCGCCTTCTGGCGCAACAGGGAGCCGGGGCGATAGCGCTCCTCGCCATAATGGTGGTGTAGGTTCTCCAGCAGGCGCAGCACGCGGCGCCAGCCGAGGCTGTCCCCCCACGCCAGCGGGCCCTGCGGGTAATTGACGCCCAGACGCATGGCGGTATCGATATCCTGTGCGCTGGCCACCCCTTTCTGTAGTGCATCCAGCGCTTCGTTAATCAGCATCGCCACCGTGCGCCACACCAGCAGGCCGGGATAATCGGCGATACGCAGCACGTTCTTGCCCTGCTGCTGGAAGTAGTGCACCGCTTTGTCCGTCGCCGCCGGCGCGTTGGTCGCCGCTGCGGCCAGCACTACCGTATCGCTGGCGCACAGGTCATACACCACCACCGGACGGCGATGCTTAACGCTCAGCGCCAGGGCAGTCTCGCCTTCGGTCTCCAGCAACAGCAGCTCGTCCAGCTTGGTGACACTGTCACTTATAGTGATGACGGATTGGGCGCCATGGGCAACCGGCGGCAGCGCCGCCGCCGTCCTGACTTCCGCAGGCCAGCGATAGACGCCATGGCCGCTCTTTTTGCCCAGCCGCCCGGCCAGCGCCAGCTCTTGCTGGAGTAGCGATGGCAGGTAGCGGCGGTCCTGCCAGAAAGCGTTAAATACCGAGCAGGTCACGGCGAAGTTGACGTCCTGGCCAATCAGGTCCGTCAGCGCCAGGGGCCCCATCGGGAAACCGCCGCCGTCACGCAAAGCGGCATCGATAACCTCCGGGGCAGCCACCTGCTCCTCCAGCGCCCGCCAGGCTTCGGCGTAGAATGGACGCGCCACGCGATTAACGATAAAGCCGGGCGTCGAGCGGCAGCGCACCGGCCGTTTCCCCCAGCCGCTCACGCACTGGCACAACTGCTCCACCACTTCCGCAGACGTCGCCAGGCCGCTGACGACTTCCACCAGCTTCATGACCGGCGCCGGATTAAAGAAGTGCAGCCCGGCGACGCGTTCGGGATGCTTTACCCCGGCGGCGATGGCGGTAATCGAAATCGACGAGGTGTTGCTGGTGAGCAACGTTGACGGCGCGCAGATTGTCGCCAGCTGCGCGAACAGCGCCGTTTTTACCTCCAGGCGTTCAGAGGCCGCTTCGATCACTAAATCTGCGTCGGCCAGCGCGGCTAAATCGTGGGCCGGATGCAGGCGTGCCAGCAGCGCGTCGGCCTGCTCTGACGCCAGTTTGCCGCGCTCGACCCGTGAGGCGAGCCGCCTGGCAATACCCTCGATCGCCCGGGCGATGGCCTGATGATCGATGTCGTAAATCAGCACCGGATGCCCGGCGGCAGCCGCCACTTCGGCGATGCCGGCCCCCATGGTGCCGCTGCCGATCACCGCCACGTTGGCTATGGATGTCGTCATCATCTATTTCCCGCTGAACTGTGGTGGCCGTTTGGCCAGAAATGCGCTGACCCCTTCGCGGTAATCATCGCTGCGCCCGGCGAGGCGTTGATAATCGCGCTCCAGGTCCAGCTGCGCGTCGAGACCGTTGGTTTCCGCCGCCAGCAGCGCCTTTTTAATCAGCCCAAGACCCAACGTCGGCTGAGCCGCCAGATGGCGCGCCAGCTGCAGACTGGTGTCCGCCAGTTCGGCATCATCCACCAGCTGCCAGATCATCCCCCACTGCGCGGCCTGTTCCGCGCTGAGGCTATCGCCCAGCAGCGCCAGCCCCATGGCGCGCGCGCGGCCGGCCACCCGCGGCAGGAACCAGCTGCCGCCGCAGTCCGGCACCAGCCCGAGCTTGCTGAAGGCCATCACAAACTTGGCCGAACGCGCGGCCAGCACGATATCGCAGCCCAGCGCCAGGGTGGCCCCTGCGCCAGCGGCTACGCCGTTGACCGCGCAAATCACCGGTTTCGGCAGCGCCGCCAGACGACGCACTAACGGGTTGTAAAAGCGTTCCACCGACAGGCCGAGATCCGGCGGCGGGCCGCTGGGGTCGACGTTGCGGTCGTTCAAATCCTGGCCGGCGCAAAAGCCGCAGCCGGCGCCGGTGATCAGCAGGCAACGCACGCCGTCGTCGCGCTCGGCCTGCTTCAGGCATTCCGCCAGCTGTTGATGCATCAGGTCGTTAAAACTGTTGAGGCGGTCCGGGCGATTGAGGGTAATGGTCATGACGCCCTGTTCCACTGCGCTGAGAATGAAAGCTTCCACGATTAGCGTCCTTTAAAGTCCGGGGTACGTTTTTGTAAGAAGGCGTCGATGCCTTCGCGGCGGTCTTCGGTGGCGCTCAGCAGGGTGAACAGCTGGCGCTCCTGCTGGAGACCGGCCTGCAGGCTCACCTCCTGCGACAGGCGCAGCGACTGTTTCGCCGCCCGGAGCGCCAGCGGCGCGTGGCGGGCGATGGTGGTCGCCAGTTGCAGGGCATATTCATCGGTTAACGCCGCCGGATGGATATCGCTTACCAGTCCGGCCTGCTGCGCCTGACGGGCGTCAATACTCTCGCCGCTCAGCACCATCCGGCTGGCCAGCGCCTTGCCAACGCTGCGGATCAGCCGCTGGGTGCCGCCAGCGCCCGGCATGATGCCGAGGGTAATTTCCGGCAGGCCAAAGCGGGCGTTGTCCCCGGCGACAATCAGGTCGCACAGCAGGGCCAGCTCGCAGCCCGCGCCAAGGGCGTAACCGTTGACCGAGGCGATCAGCGGTTTGGGGAAGGCATCGATACGCGCCCACAGCCGCGGGCGGATATCATCCAGGGTCGCCGGGAGATCTTTCTCCGCCATCTCGTTCAGGTCGGCTCCGGCGGCAAAGAAGCGCGGATTGCCGCTGATGACGCAGACGCTGACGTTGTCATCAGCGGCCGCGGCCTCCAGCGCCTCGGCAATCCGGGTTAATAAGGCATTGTTCAGCGCGTTGCGGGCCTGCGGACGGTTGAGCGTCAGCTGCAGCACCCGGCCATGGCGGTGGATCATCAGCTCGCTCATGCCATCCCCCGCGCGTCAAAGTCGACCACCACGTCGCCGCTGGTGGGCAGCGCCTGGCAGCTCAGCACGTAACCCGCCGCCAGCTCATCCGCTTCGAGGCTATAGTTGGCGGCCATCGCCACTTCGCCGCGCAGCACTTTGCATTTACAGGTGGCGCACACCCCTCCCTTGCAGGCAAACGGCAGGTCTGCCCCCTGGCGCAATGCGGCATCCAGAATGCTGTCGTCTTCGGCGCTGAGGGCGATCAGCCGATCGCGCCCGTCCTGGCGGATGGTTACCGTGCGCCCTTCCGCCTGCACCCCGGCGGCGCGCTTAACGCTGCCGCCCGGCGTATTGAAGCGTTCGAGATGAATGGCGTGCTCCGGCACGCCGAGCTCGCGCAGGGTCGTTTCCGCCTCATCCATCATCGTCGCCGGGCCGCAGATAAAGGCCTCGTCGAAACGGCTGAAATCCAGCAGATGGTCCGCGAGCTGGCGCAGTTTGTCGCCATCGATGCGCCCCTGCAGCAGATCGCTGTCCATCGACTCCTGGCTGAACAGATGCACCACCTGCAGGCGCTGCGGATAGCGGTCTTTTAAATCGGCCAGCGCCTGGCGGAACATCATGCTGTGGCTGCTGCGGTTGCCGTAGATCAGCGTGAAGCGGCTGTGCGGCTCGGTGGCCAGGGTGACGCTAACGATCGCCATCATCGGCGTGATCCCGGAGCCGGCGGCGATCGCCAGATAGTCGCCCTGCCGTTCTGCCTGCGGCTGATAGCCGAAATGCCCCTGCGGCACCATTACCTCCAGCTCCATCCCCTGCTGGATAGCGTGCTGGGCGAAGCGCGAGAAGCGCCCGCCGTCGATGGCTTTGACCGCGACGCTGATCTCTCCCGGCGTAGGGCTGCGGCAGATGGAGTAACAGCGGCGCAGCTCTTCACCGCCCAGTCGGGCTTTCAGCGTCAGATGCTGGCCCGGACGAAAGCAGTACTCCGCCTGCAGGGCTTGCGGAATCGCAAACGTAATGGTCACCGCATCGCGGGTTTCCGGCTCGACTCTCGCGACCTTAAGCGCATGGAACGTCGTCATGGCAACCTCAAATACATTTAAAGTAATCAAAGGGTTCCCGGCAGCTGTCGCAGCGATAGAGCGCTTTGCAGGCCGTGGAACCGAATTCGCTAATCAGCGAGGTGCGGGTGCTGCCGCAGCGCGGACAGCTCACCTCGGCGGGCATTTCCGCGTGGCAGGCGTGCCCCTGCGGCGGGCTGATGCCGTACTGGCGCAGGCGCTCGCGGGCCTCCTGGCTCATCCAGTCGGTGGTCCACGGCGGGTCCAGCTGCAGGACGATGTGGACCGGCAGATAACCATGCTCGCTCATCACCGCGCGGATCTCGCTCAGCAGATGCTCCGTCGCCGGGCACCCTGAATAAGTCGGGGTAAAGCCAATCACCCAGCCGTCGCCGTGGCGCGCGACGCTGCGCACCATGCCGAGATCGGTGATGGTGAGTACCGGCACTTCCGGATCCGGGATCGCGCTTAACACTCCCCAGATGGCGCGCACCTCGGCGGGAGCGATGTCATCTAAACGTTGCATCGTCCCCTCCCTTACCACTGCAGGCCGGGATGGGAACGCTGCAGATATTGCATCTCCGCCAGCAGCGGGCCGAGATGTTCACTGTGCAGCCCCTGTTTACCGCCGCTGCGAAAGGCCGCTTCCTGCGGGACCGCTAAGCCTGAGTCAAGCAGCGCGGTATGCACGGTGCTTTGCCATTCGGCCTGAAGCTCGCGCGGATCAACCGCAATGCCCTGCCCGGCCAGGCTGAGCTCCAGGTCATCGGCAAGGAACAGTTCGCCGGTAAAGCGCCACAGATTGTCGACCGCCTGCTGCATTTTGCGATTTGAAACCTCGGTGCCGTGACCAAGACGCTCCAGCCAGCCGCGGCTGAAGCGCTGGTGGTAGCGCACCTCTTTCAGCCCTTTGGCGGCAATGGCCGCCAGCTGCGCGTCGCGGCTGTTCACCAGCCGGCTGTACAGGGCGACGTGCCAGACGTCGATAAAGAACTGGCGGGCGATGGTGTCGGCAAAATTGCCGTTCGGTTGCTCCACCAGCAGCAGGTTGCTGAACTGGCGCTCATCGCGGCCAAAGGCCAGGGTATCTTCATCGCCGCAGCCGTTAAGCTCGGCGGCATAGCTCAAAAAGTTGCGCGCCTGGCCAAGCAGATCGAGGCCGATATTGGCCAATGCGAGATCGATCTCCAGCTCCGGGGCATGGCCGCACCAGGCGCCTAAGCGCTGGGCCAGCACCAGGCCGTTGTCGCCAAGACGCAGAGCGTAGGCGGCTACAGGATTGGGGTTATTCATCGCCGCCTCACATGTGTTCCATGCCGTCCGGCACGGTATAGAAGGTCGGATGACGGTAGACTTTGCTTTCCGCCGGGTCGAAGAATTCGCCGCGCGCTTCCGGCTGCGAGGCGACGATTTCGCTGGCCTTCACCACCCAAATGGAGCAGCCTTCGCTGCGGCGGGTGTAGGCGTCGCGGGCGTTCTCCAGCGCCATTTGATCGTCGGCGGCATGCAGGCTGCCGACGTGACGATGGGAAAGCCCCTGTTTGCTGCGAACGAACACTTCATATAACGGCCAGTAAACTTTGCTCATGTTGTCTCTCCTTATGCCGCGCTGCGGGCCTGCTGTTTTTGCGCATGTGCCAGCGCGGCTTCGCGAACCCACTCGCCCTCTTCCCAGGCCTTACGCTTGGCGGCCAGCCGCTCGTGGTTGCACACGCCACGGCCGCTAATCACCTCGTTAAACTCCTGCCAGTCGATCTCGCCGAAGCGGTAGTGGCCGCTGGCTTCATCAAAGTGCAACTCCGGGTCCGGGACGGTCATGCCGAGGATCGCCACCTGCGGCACGGTGTTGTCGACGAAGCGTTGACGCAGCTCGTCGTTGGAGTGCAGTTTGATTTTCCACGCCATGCTGCGGGCGCTGTTCGGCGAGTTGTCGTCGTTGGGGCCAAACATCATCAGCGCCGGCCACCAGAAGCGATTAATGGCGTCCTGCAGCATCTGCCGCTGGGCGTCATTACCCTGCGCCAGCGCCATGCAGGCTTCGAATCCCTGGCGCTGGTGAAAGCTCTCTTCTTTGCAGATTTTGACCATCGCCCGGGCATAGGGGCCGTAGGACGTCCGGCACAGCGCCACCTGGTTGACGATGGCCGCGCCATCGACCAGCCAGCCGATCACGCCGATATCGGCCCAGCTCAGCGTCGGGTAGTTAAAAATGGAGGAGTATTTCATCTGCCCGTCGAGCATCTTCTGATACAGATCTTCCCGCGCGCAGCCGAGGGTTTCCGCGGCGCTATAGAGATACAGCCCGTGGCCGGCCTCATCCTGCACTTTAGCCAGCAGGATCGCTTTGCGGCGCAGAGTGGGCGCCCGGGTGATCCAGTTGCCTTCCGGCAGCATGCCGACGATTTCCGAGTGCGCATGCTGACCAATCTGACGGATCAGGGTTTTACGATAGGCATCCGGCATCCAGTCCTGCGGTTCGATGGCCGTTTCCTGCGCGATGCGCTGGTCAAAGCGTTGTTCTTCTGTCACGTCATCACCTTTATGATTCCGATATTCACATCACAACCGTTTATGTGAATCACTTTATTTATTGAAGGTTACATATTGGTTAAAGAAAACCACAAATTTTGTTTACTCTTTTTGTGATAGCCTCCGCAAAACCTTTTGTAAACCTCAACAAATACAGTTAATTAGGTCGAAAACATAACGTCATCGCGATCACAATGTTAATAATTTATTAAATACGCGCTTGCATTTTATGATTCATAAAAGAACTATTTATAGACATTCCACGTAACATATTTGGAGATTCGCGATGCAGCAGTTAGCCAGCTACTTATCCGGCGCCTGGCAGACCGGCCGGGGCCGCGCCCGTACTATCCATCACGCCATCACCGGCGCGGCGCTGTGGGAGGTGACCAGCGAAGGCCTGGATATGGCGCAGGCGCGCCGCTTCGCAATTGAGCGCGGCGGTCAGGCTCTGCAAGCCATGACCTTTATTGAACGCAGCACGATGTTAAAAGCGGTAGCGAAACATCTGCTGGAGCAGAAAGACCAGTTCTACGCGATTTCCGCGCAAACCGGCGCCACCCGCGCCGACAGCTGGGTGGATATCGAAGGCGGCATCGGCACCCTTTTCACCTATGCCGGGCTCGGTAGTCGCGAACTGCCGGACGATATCCTGTGGCCGGAAGACGAGCTGATCCCGCTCTCTAAACAGGGCGGTTTTGCCGCGCGTCACGTGCTGACCTCAAAATCAGGCGTCGCTGTGCATATCAACGCCTTCAACTTCCCCTGCTGGGGAATGCTGGAAAAACTGGCCCCCACCTGGCTGGCCGGCATGCCGGCGATCGTTAAACCGGCCACCGCCACCGCCCAGCTCACCCAGGCCATGGTGAAGGCGATTGTCGACAGCGGCCTGGTGCCGGAAGGCGCCATCAGCCTGATTTGCGGCGGCGCGGGCGATCTTCTCGACCATCTCGACAGCCAGGACGTGGTGACCTTTACCGGCTCAGCCGCCACCGGCCAGCAGCTGCGGTCGCACCCCAACCTGGTGGCCAAATCGATTCCCTTTACCATGGAAGCGGATTCGCTCAACTGCTGTGTGTTAGGCGAAGACGTCACGCCGGAGCAGCCGGAGTTCGCGCTGTTTATCCGGGAAGTGGTCCGCGAGATGACGGCGAAAGCCGGGCAAAAATGTACCGCTATCCGCCGCATCATCGTCCCGCTGGCGCAGATCAATGCGGTTAGCGATGCGCTGATCGCCCGCCTGCATAAAGTGACCGTCGGCGACCCGGCGCAGGAAGGGATTAAGATGGGGGCGCTGGTTAATCACGAGCAGCGTCAGGACGTTCAGGAGAGCGTCAATAAACTGATTGCCGCCGGCTGCGAAGCGCTGCTTGGCGGACAGGCGGACCTCAGCGCGGCCGGGGCCTTTTTCCCGCCGACGCTGCTCTACTGCGCGCAGCCGGATGAAACCCCGGCGGTTCACGCCATTGAAGCCTTTGGTCCGGTGGCGACCCTGATGCCCTACCAGGATCGCCAGCATGCCCTGGCGCTGGCTCGTGCCGGCGGCGGCAGCCTGGCGGGCACCCTGGTCACCGCCAGCGGCGAACTGGCGCGCGAGTTTATCCTCGGCGCCGCCCGCGCCCATGGCCGTATTCAGATACTGAACGAGGCGTCCTCGGTCGAGTCAACCGGCCACGGTTCGCCGCTGCCGCAGCTGGTGCACGGCGGCCCCGGCCGCGCCGGCGGCGGCGAAGAGCTCGGCGGACTGCGTTCGGTGAAACACTATATGCAGCGCACCGCCGTCCAGGGCAGCCCGACGATGCTGGCGACCATTGGCCAGCAGTGGGTGCGCGGCGCCCAGGTGAGCGAAGACCGCATTCACCCGTTCCGCAAATATTTCGAAGAGATCCAGCCCGGCGACAGTTTGCTGACCCCGCGGCGGACCCTGACCGAAGCGGATATCGTTAACTTCGCCTGTCTGAGCGGCGACCATTTCTACGCCCACATGGACAAAATCGCCGCCGCCGACTCGATTTTCGGCGAGCGCGTGGTCCACGGTTATTTCCTGATCTCCGCGGCGGCCGGTCTGTTCGTCGATGCCGGCGTCGGGCCGGTTATCGCCAACTACGGCATGGAAAACCTGCGCTTTATTGAACCGGTCAAGCCGGGAGATACCATCCAGGTGCGTCTGACCTGTAAGCGGAAAACCGTTAAACGTCAGCGTAGCGCCGAGGAGAAAGCTACCGGCGTGGTGGAATGGGCGGTGGAGATTTTCAACCAGCACCAGCAGGCGGTGGCGCTGTATTCCATTCTGACCCTGGTGGCGCGCCAGCAGGGGGATTTCCTGGCGTAATGGCGGAAAATTGACCGCTGGCGCTCTGTTGGCCGTTTCTTGAGCCATTGAGACTGCAAGCGGTTTGCAACGGTTTCGCCGCGGGAAGTCCTTTATGTTATCTGCGGCTTCAGCGTAGTTTGCGCGGGCCTACTGGCAGTCAGACCCGGACAGGTAGGCCGGGTAAGGCGCAGCCGCCACCCGGCACAAAACCTGCTCCGTGCCCGCGGTCTTTGCCCGGCGGCGCTGCGCTTGCGCGGGCCTACTGGCAATCAGACCCGGACAGGTAGGCCGGGTAAGGCGCAGCCGCCACCCGGCACAAAACCGGCTCCGTGCCCGCTGTCCTTGCCCGGCGGCGCTGCGCTTGCGCGGACCTACTGGCAGTCAGACCCGGACAGGTAGGCCGGGTAAGGCGCAGCCGCCACCCGGCACAAAACCGGCGCACGTGCTCCATGCCTCTGCGGAGGCATTTTTTACGTCCGTCTGGCAAACCTGACAAATAACCTGGCAAGAGCAAACAAACGCCCCGGCGCCGCGGGCTGGTAGCTTAAGGGTGACAAAGCCGACATTCGCAGCGGCAAAAGACAACACAACAATAAGATGAGGTCATCATGGCAAACGGCTTGAAATTTTCCCCTCGTAAAACCGCGCTGGCGCTGGCCGTGGCGGTGGTTTGCGCCTGGCAATCCCCGGTCTTCGCTCACGGCAGCGAGGCGCACATGGTGCCACTGGATAAAACGCTGGAGGCGTTTGGCGCTGACGTGCAGTGGGACGACTATGCGCAAATGTTTACCCTGATAAAAGACGGCGCTTACGTCAAAGTGAAGCCCGGCGCTAAAACCGCGATCGTCAACGGCAAAACCCTTGATCTGCCGGTGCCGGTGGTGATGAAGGACGGTAAAGCCTGGGTCTCCGATACCTTTATCAACGACGTGTTCCAGTCCGGTCTCGACCAGACCTTCCAGGTGGAAAAGCGCCCTCACCCATTAAACTCGCTCTCGGCAGCGGAAATCAGCGACGCGGTGACCATTGTCAAAGCCGCGCCGGAATTCCAGCCTAATACCCGGTTTAGCGAAATTTCCCTGCATGAGCCGGATAAAGCGGCGGTATGGGCCTTCGCCCTGCAGGGTACACCAGTGGATGCGCCGCGCACTGCCGATGTGGTGATGCTGGATGGCAAACAGGTGATGGAGGCCGTGGTCGATCTGCAACACAAAAAAATCCTCTCATGGACGCCGATCAAAGGCGCCCACGGCATGGTGCTGCTCGATGATTTCGCCAGCGTGCAAAACATCATCAACGCCAGCAGTGAATTCGCGGCGGTGCTGAAAAAGCACGGGATTACCGATCCTGGAAAAGTGGTCACCACCCCGCTCACCGTTGGCTACTTCGATGGCAAAGATGGTCTGCAGCAGGATGCGCGCCTGCTGAAGGTGGTCAGCTATCTCGATACCGGCGACGGCAACTACTGGGCGCACCCGATTGAAAACCTGGTGGCGGTGGTCGACCTGGAAGCGAAGAAAATCATCAAAATCGAGGAAGGCCCGGTGATCCCGGTGCCGATGGAACCGCGGCCGTATGATGGCCGGGACCGCAACGCCCCGGCGGTGAAACCGCTGGATATTACTGAACCGGAAGGCAAAAACTACACCATTACCGGGGATACCATTCACTGGCGGAACTGGGATTTCCACCTGCGTCTTAACTCGCGCGTCGGGCCCATCCTCTCGACGGTGACCTACAACGATAACGGCAAAAAACGCCAGGTGATGTATGAAGGTTCCCTCGGCGGGATGATCGTCCCCTACGGCGACCCGGACGTCGGCTGGTATTTCAAAGCCTATCTGGACTCCGGCGATTACGGCATGGGCACCCTGACCTCGCCGATTGTACGCGGCAAAGACGCGCCGTCGAATGCGGTGCTGCTGGATGAAACCATCGCCGACTACACCGGCGCGCCGACCACCATCCCGCACGCTGTCGCCATCTTCGAGCGCTACGCCGGGCCGGAATATAAGCACCTGGAGATGGGCAAGCCCAACGTCAGTACCGAGCGCCGGGAGCTGGTGGTGCGCTGGATCAGCACCGTCGGCAACTACGACTATATCTTTGACTGGGTATTCCACGACAACGGCACCATCGGTATCGACGCCGGCGCCACCGGGATTGAGGCGGTGAAAGGCGTGCTGGCGAAGACCATGCACGACCCCAGCGCCAAAGAGGATACCCGCTACGGAACGCTGATCGACCATAATATTGTCGGCACCACCCACCAGCATATCTATAACTTCCGCCTCGACCTCGACGTGGACGGCGAAAACAACACCCTGGTGGCGATGGACCCGGAGGTGAAGCCCAACACCGCCGGCGGCCCGCGCACCAGCACCATGCAGGTGAATCAGTACACGATCGACAGCGAACAGAAAGCGGCGCAGAAATTCGACCCGGGCACGATTCGCCTGCTGAGCAACACCAGCAAAGAGAACCGCATGGGCAACCCGGTCTCTTACCAGATCATCCCTTACGCCGGCGGCACCCATCCGGCGGCGACCGGCGCCAAATTCGCCCCGGACGAGTGGATCTACCATCGTCTGAGCTTTATGGATAAACAGCTGTGGGTGACGCGCTACCACCCGAGCGAACGCTATCCGGAAGGCAAATACCCCAACCGCTCCGCTCACGATTCCGGGTTAGGCCAGTATGCGAAGGACGATGAGTCGCTGACGCACCAGGATGACGTGGTGTGGATCACCACCGGCACCACCCATGTGGCGCGGGCTGAAGAGTGGCCGATCATGCCCACCGAATGGGCGCACGCCCTGCTGAAGCCATGGAACTTCTTTGACGAAACGCCGACCCTCGGCGAGAAGAAACAGTAATCTTAACCCACGGTGAAATCGAGCAGGATTTTACCGCCTCTTCCCGGCTGGCCGGCGGCGGCAATCGCCTCCCGCCAGTCGTTCAACGCCACCCGCCGGGCCGGCGGTTGCGTGGTCGTCGGCAGCCGCTGCCAGATTTCGTCGAACGCCGCCCGCCATGCCGCCACGCTAAGGCCAGGCAGCGCCTCCCGCAGATGAAACTTGCGCACCGCCGCGCTGGCGCGCGTCTGGATCAGCGGCCGTCCGGATAATAAGCCATAGGAGATCAGGATCGACGATGCGGGCAGCACCGACAACAGCGTGTTCCCCAGCTCCCCGCCCACCGCGTCAAACACCAGATCGCTGTGCTGGCTGACCTTCTCCACCAGCGCCCGGTCGGCCTCAAGGATCGGATAGATCCCGGCCTGCTCCAGACGCGCCCGATGCTGCGGCGAGCGAATAATCCCGCTTACCGAACGGGCGCCCATGGCCAGCGCCCACTGCCCCAGCAGGCTGGCGCAAGAGGAGGCGGCGGCGGTCAGCACGATCTGTTTCCCGGCAACCGGCCAGCGTCTGAGCATCAGCATCGCGGTCAGCGGATTGATATACCCGCGGGCGGCCAGCAGATCGTCCACCGCCGCGGGAACCGGCACCAGCCAGGTCTCATCCAGATCGATAAACCGCTGCCAGGTGCCGCCCCCGCGCAGGGGCAGCACCCGCTGGCCCGCGGTCAGTCGGCTGCCGAACGGCGCGGCGACCACCTCGCCAAGGCCTTCGTAGCCGGGCACGGCCGGCAGTCGGGTACGGTGGCGATAGGCGCCGGTAATGGGGATCAGATCTGAGGGATTCACCGGGGCATAGCGCATCCTGACCCGCACCCGTCCGCCGGCCAGCGGCGCCAGCGGGGTGCGTTTCAGCGATAGCACCGCGGCCGGCGGCCCGTAGCGGTCATAAACAATGGCGTCATTGAACATCGACAGGCTCCAGACAACGAAAGGCGGGATCATAGCAGATCCCGTCCGCAGCCGCTTACGCCGGTGGCCAGACCTGGGGGAACAGTGGCGAATCCAGCGGGTCGCCGTCCCGCAGAGTCAGTTCGGGGAACGGCGGCGAGGTCACGCCGCCGCGGTCGGCAAACGCGGCGTCATCCCCCACCCAGCGGGCGGAGAAGACCCGTCGCGCCCGCGCCCCGGGGTTGCCGCGGGCGCCATGGACGGTGCGAAAATGGAAGGCCACCGCGTCCCCCGGCTCCAGCGCCCAGCTGACGATATCGTACTCATCCTCATGGGCGTCGATATCCGGCAGCGCGCTGAACCGGGTGTGTTCGTAGAGCTTTGTGCCATTGAAGCGGGTGGGACTGTACTCCGCCTCCCAGCGATGCGACCCGCGAATGCAGCGCAGCGAGGTGGCCTCCGCTACCGGGTCCAGCGGGATCCAGAAGCTGACGTTCTGCCGGCCGGAGACGCAATAGTACGGCTGATCATGATGCCAGGGGGTGACCGTGCTGCCTCCGGCGGGTTTGACCAGCGTATGCTCATGGAAAAATTTCGCCGTCTGCGACTGCATCAGCGCCGCGGCGATCTCCGCGGCCGCCGACTGGAAGACAAACTCGCTAAACGTCGGGATCCGCGACCAGTTACAGTAATCCTGAAAGAAAGGCGGCGAGCCATCTTTGGGGATCACCGTGCGCGCATGACCATATTCGCTGGGGCTGGCCATCAGCGCCGTGACCCCCTCGGCGAGGCGCTCAACCCAGGGGGTAAAAACGCCCTTCAGTAATACCACGCCATCCGCCTGCCAGCGGTCGACAGTCGCTTGATCGATATGGGGAGAGTGTTGATTGTGCATCGCTTGGGTTCCTGTGTGGGTGGATCAGGTAAGCGGTTCTGCGGGCTCGGCGCGCATCCAGGCGCACAGCTGGCCCAGCATCGTCATACAGCGTTCGGTCTGGTCGATGCTGACGTACTCATCGGCCTTATGGCCCTGGGCCATGCTGCCCGGCCCGCAGACCAGGGTCGCGACGCCCATCTCATCGAACAGCCCCCCTTCGGTGCCGAACGCCACGGTGGAAAACCGATCGCTGCCGCACCACTGCGCCAGCCAGCGGGCGAAGTCGGACTGCGGATCGCTGAGCAGCGGCGGGTAGTGGCTCAACAGCTGAAACTGGATGTCGCTCTCACCGCCGACCCGGCGCATCTCCGGCAGCAGCCGGCGGCGGGCGTAGGCCGCCAGCGCCTCGGTGACCGCTTCGGGACGCATCCCCGGCAGGTAGCGGATCTCAAAATCAAAGCGGCAGGACTGCGGGACGATGTTCAGCGCGGCGCCGCCCTGAATGGTGCCCACCTGCAGGGTGCTGAAGGGCGGCGAGAAGCGGCTGTCCTGCTGCCGGGCCAGACGCGCGCCCAGCCGATCCAGGCGGTTAATCAGCCTGGCCGCGTAGCGGATGGCGTTCACGCCCTGTGGGGCATAGGCCGAATGGCAGGCCTGGCCCTCGATGCAGCAGCGCATGGCCAGTTTGCCTTTATGACCGAACACCGGCTGCATCTCCGTCGGCTCGCCGATGAGGCACAGCGCCGGTTTCTCCGGCGAGGCCTGCAGAAACGCCACCAGGCTGCGCACGCCGAGACAGCCGACCTCTTCATCATAAGAGAAGGCCAGATGCAATGGCATGCGCAGCGGCGCCGCCAGAAAGTCATCCACTGCCGCCAGCACGCAGGCGAGAAAGCCCTTCATATCGGCGCTGCCGCGGCCGTAGTAGCGGCCATCGCGCTCGGTCAGGCTAAACGGCGGCACGCTCCAGTCCTGCCCGTCCACCGGGACCACGTCGGTGTGGCCCGAGAGCATCACCCCGCCGCCGCCGGACGGCCCCAGCCGGGCGTAGAGATTGGCCTTACCGCCCGACGGGTCATAAAAGCGGCGGGACGTCACGCCGCGGGCGGCGAGAAAATCGGCGATCCAGTCGATCATCGCCAGGTTCGAATGGCGGCTGGTGGTATCAAAGGCCAGCAGCGCGGCAAGGATCGCTCCCGGCGTGTTATTCATCGCCAGGCACGCCATAGGCCGGCGCCTCGCGCGGGTCGAGCGCCCGGGTAATGTAGGCCTCCATTTGCGGCTCCCACGCCAGCCACAGCTGCTCAAGGGCCGCCAGCGGATCCGCCTCCGCCCAGTCAATGCGCAGGTCGACCACCGGCCACGGGTAATCATCCACCACCTTCACCGCCGCCGAGTGGACCGGCCCGGCCTCGCCCCCGGCGACGATCCCGGCGCGCAGCCCGGCCAGCAGCCGGCTGGCCAGCTCACCGGTGGCGGCCTCAAAGGCGCCCACCATCGCGGCGATCACGCCCTGACTGTCCAGCATATTGCCCGCCGCCACGCAGTTATCCCCCGCCAGGGCGCCGCCGATCCCGAGGGTGAATTCCCCGCTGAACACCGCTGTGTCGCCGTTGGCGTCAATCGCCGCGACCTGGCGATATTCGCGAAAGCGATCCTCCGCCAGAGCCTGCTTCATGGCCTGCTCAACGCTGGCCCCCGCCTCGATCGCGCTGAGGATCTGCGGCCCCAGCGACGGCAGGGTAATATTCTGGCTGGAAACCGCCCCCACGCCGGGCAGCAGCCAGGGACAGCGCGACCCGACGGCCATGCTCGATGAACTAATGGCGATGCCCAACTGACCCGTTTCCGGGCAGCGGGCGGTAAGGGAGAGGGTCATTCTGTCGCCTCCCCCTGCCAGTCGTCGGGGATCACCGCCGTGACGTCAATCTCCATCAGCCACTGCGGCTGCGCCAGGGCCGACACCACCACCCCGGTGGAGATGGGGAAGACCCCTTTCAACCATTTGCCCACCTCCTGATAGACCGGCTCGCGATAGCGTGGGTCGATCAGATAAGTGGTGGTCTTGACGATATGCGAGAGGTCGCTGCCGGCCTCTTTCAGTAGCTGTTCGACATTCTTCATCGCCTGCTCCGCCTGGGCCCGCGGGTCACCGAGGCCGATCAGGTTGCCGGCGAAATCGGTGCCGACCTGGCCGCGAACGTAGACGGTATTCCCCGCCCGCACCGCCTGGCACAGATCGTTATTCAGCGCCTGGTTTGGGTAGGTCTCTTTGGTGTTAAACATGCGAATACGGGTATGGGTTGGCATCAAAGCACTCCTTCAGGAATCGGTTATCAGGACGGCTGGTAGCGCTGATACTGGCGCTGAATGGCGATCTGGTCGGCAATATATTTGGCATCGTGCCAGACGCCCCAGATAAAGGTGGACCCGCGCCGCGACAGCCACGGCAGGCCGAGGAAATAGACCCCCGGCTCCGTCGACACGCCGCGGTGATGCTGCGGCCGCTGCGCGTCATCGAAGGCGTTGACCTTCAGCCAGCGATAATCGGTGGTATACCCGGTCGCCCAGATGATGGCGCCGATCCCGGCCTCGGCCAGGTCGAGGCTAAGCAGCGGGTCGCTGACGCAGGCCGGGTCGGGCAGAAAGTCACGGGCGGAGGGCTCTTCGGGCAGATCCAAACCGTTGCGCGCGACCCAGTCGTCGGCGGCGTCGAGCAGCGCAAGATAGGAGGCATCGCCGCGGCGGATATTCTCGGCCAGGTCGGGGTGGAACAGTGCCCTGGCGCCGTCAAAGCCGCGAGTCTGCCCCACCAGGGTGACCCCCTGATGCGCCAGCTGGCGAAAATCGACGGTATGGCCGCCGCGCGCGCCGCTCACTGCGATAGTGACATGCTCTTTCCCCGGCGCATTGGCCGCAGCGTCCCACATCCCCAGCACGCCGAGCCACCAGCAAAAATCGCGCTGGCGATAGCGACGCGGCGGCCGGTCGTGCGCCCCCACCGACAGCCACACCGCGCGTCCGGCACGCTGTAGCTCATCGGCAATCTGCACGCCGGAGGATCCGGCCCCCACCACCAGCACGCCGCCCTCCGGCAGCTGCTGCGGATTAAAATAGTGCGCCGAATGGAGCTGCTGAATAGCCTCACTCTGCGGGGCGATGGCCGGGATCGTCGGGCGCTGAAAGGGTCCGGTAGCCGCCACGATCCGCTGCGCCTCAATCACCCCCTCGGAGGTGTCGACACGAAAGCCCGGCCGCCCGGCGAGGCGTTCGGCGCTGTACACCTCCACCCCGGTGCGGATCGGCGCATTGAAGCTGCGGGCATAGGCGGCAAAATAGTCCGCAACCTGCTCTTTGCCGACAAAGCTGTCCGGCGGGCTGTCAGGGAACACCATCCCCGGAAACCGATCGTGCCAGGCCGGGCCGTTGGCCACCAGCGAATCCCAGCGCCCGCTGCGCCAGGCCTGGGCAATACCCTGTTTCTCCAGCACCAGATGGGGGATATCCAGCCGGGTCAGATGCTCGCTCATGGCGACGCCCGCCTGTCCCGCGCCGACCACCAGGGTATCAATCTCGGTTATCTGTTCAGTCATTTCTCTATCCTTCAAGCACAGTTGCCGACGAGGTCGCCGGAATTGACGGCTTTCAGGTTATTTAACTGTGACGAATTGGTAAAATATTATAAAACGATCGACTGAATAGAATTTTACGAGGCTGAGTGGCGACAGAAAAAATAACGCCTGCCGGATCGACAGGCATTATTTCAGCCGTGAGAGGGGGTTAATTCGATACTGCGACAATAATCCATAAACAGTTGCGTCGGCCGCGTCGGCTCATTATTAGCGAGGTGCGCCATAATTAAGGTTGAGGCGGGCATGTCGTCGGCAATATCCCGCTGCACCACCCTTTCGCCATCGTAGGTCATATCGCAGCAGGGCCGGGTGACCAGCACCGAAAAACCGAGCCCCTGGCCGACCATACAGCGCACCATTTCGATAGAGGGGGAGCTGTAAGCCACTTCCGGGTGATAGCCCTTTTCCTTAAAGATGGAGATGAAATAGTTTTTACTCGGGACCGCATCGAGGAGGATCATCGGCTCGCGACTCAGCTCCTGCAGCGTCACCTGCGCCTTTTGCGCCAGCGGATGCGCGGCGGGCAGCAGCGCGTAGGGTTTATGCGGGGCATTAAGCCGCTCTTTATTGATCGAGTGGCCGAGCTCCAGATCGTAGACCAGCGCCAGGTCGAAGCGGCCGCGGTGCAGGCCATGCATCAGCTCATGCTGTTCGCCGTCATACAGATGCAGCGTAATTTCCGGATAGCATTTCTTAAACCCGGCCACCAGCTTCGGCATATACAGCGGGGCCACCGACTCAAAGCAACCAATGGAGATCATGCCAGAAACCAGCTCCTTATCCGCTCGCGAATTCTGCTCAAATTCCCACGACAGGCGCAGCAGCTCCTTCGCTTTATCGTAGATCCGCCGACCGCTGGAGGTGAGCGAGACGCCCTGCGCGTGGTGGCGAATAAACAGCTGCTGGTCGAAGGTGCTCTCCAGATTCTTAATGGCAATGGAAATCGACGGCTGCGCAATGTGCAGCTGGCGGGAGGCCTCGGCGATACTCTCCGTCTCCACCACGGTGACGAAATATTTGAGCTGCTTCAGGGTAAATCGGTTCATAGCATCACCATTGATAAAATATGGTCCGGCGCACGCGGGGAATAGTTTTCCTCTAAGTCCCAAGCAATCCGCGTGCCACCCGCGAAGAATGGCGGCGCATTGCCCGCCAGGGGGCGATATTATTTTTTCTCCGCCCGCGCCGGCGCGGTTTATTTCCCCGTTTGCACCATCATGCATCACGCTGCACATTGAGCAGGCAGCGGTCGCCCCAGTTTCGCGCAAAATAACCTGTCTGCATAAAATGGCGTTATTGAATTACAGCTATTGTTTTTAAATTGTTTACGTAAAGTATCCTGATAATCACTTTAAATTCCATATCGTTAATAACGCTGTATAGTTTTTTTAAACTTAAAGACCAAAAATTTACTAATTGCCTCTGAAAGCATCCTGCCAGCATAGTGTATTCGCACGATGAACACCGGCGGCTCCCCATTAATGCACAGCCGAGCCGCTTTCATTTAGGTTAATTATGACGAGTGAAATAGCCCATGACGTTTAACTGGAACTACATGTTAAGCCTGCTCAGCGATGCCGATTTTTGGTGGGCCACCTGGACCGTCATTAAATTAAGTCTGCTGACCTGGGGCTGCAGTATTGTGCTCGGATTTGTTCTGGCGCTGGCTAAACAGTCGCCGCGCGGCTGGTTATCCACCCCTGCCCGGCTGTATATCTGGTTATTTCGCAGTATGCCGCTGCTGGTCCTGCTGATTTTTGTCTACAACATGCCGCAGGCGCTGCCCTCCTTCGCGCCGGTGCTGAACGACCCCTTCTGGGCCGGCCTGCTGGCGATGGTCCTCAGCGAAGCAGCCTATATCGCCGAGATCCATCGCGGCGGGCTGCTCTCCATCCCCCGCGGGCAGAGTGAAGCCGCGCGGGCCCTGGGTTTGCGCTACGCCGGGATCCAGTGGCGGGTGATCATTCCCCAGGCGCTGCGCGTCGCCCTGCCGGCGCTGGCCAATGAGTATATCGCCATCGTGAAGCTCAGTTCGCTGGTGTCGGTGATCTCCCTGACCGAAATATTGATGGTCGGCCAGCAGCTCTACTCGCAGAACTTTCTGGTCATGGAGACCATGACCGCCGTGGCGTTTTATTACATCTTTATCGTCACGGTGTTCGATTTTCTGCTGAAACGGCTGGAGAACTACCTCGATGTCACCCGACGCGACACCGCCCGGCCGGTGGATGCCGAGATGCAGCAGTTGGCGACCGCCCGCCGCCCGGCGATGGCGCGCAGCGTCTCCCAGGGCCATGAGCCGGCGCTGCAGGCCTCTAAGCTGCATAAGGCCTACAACAACGTCGAAGTGCTGGGGGCGGTGAGCCTGCAGATCCAGCCCGGCGAAGTGGTGTCGGTCATCGGCCCGTCGGGCTCGGGAAAAACCACCCTCATTCGCCTGCTGAACGGTCTTGAGCAGATCGACAACGGCGAAATTCAGATTAACGGCCAGCCCTTTATTCATCTCGACCGTCAAGGGCAGCAGAAGCCGCGCTTTATGGAGAATGCCGAACACCGTCTGAATATCGGCATGGTGTTCCAGAGCTTCAACCTGTTCCCGCATCTGACCGTGTTCGGCAATCTACTGCTGGCCCCGCGCTATCACCATCTGGCAAGCGACGCGGAGCTGCGCCAGCACGCCTGCGAGCTGCTGCACAAGGTGGGCATGCTGGAACACGCCTGGAAGTATCCGCACCAGCTCTCCGGCGGTCAGCAGCAGCGGGTGGCTATCGCCCGCGCCCTGATGATGCGCCCGCAGATCATGCTGTTCGATGAGCCCACCTCGGCGCTGGATCCGGAAAAAGTGAATGAGGTGCTGCAGGTTATCGAATCCCTGGCCCATGAAGGCATCACGATGGTCATCGTCACCCACGAGATGAACTTCGCCTTCAAAGTGTCTGACCGGATCGTGTTTATGGAGAAAGGCCGGGTGGTGTGCGATGACACGCCGCAGGCGATGCGCAGCGGGCAACACCCGCGGGTCGAGGCCTTTCTGAAAGATGTTTCTCTGGCTTAACTATCGGGACGTGAAGAGGAAAAACTATGATTGCGCAGTGGCAAATTGAGCAGTTTCATCAGCAGGGTTATCTGGTGGTCGAAGGGGTGCTTTCCGCCGCCGACATCGCCACTCTGCAGAGCGATTTTGACGGCTGGGTCGAGGAGAGCCGCCGCCACGCGTCGGCGTGGGGGGAAACCCTCGACGGGCGGCCGCGCTTCGATATCGAGCGCGACCATGCTCCCGACCATCCGTCGCTGCGCCGGGTCGCCTCCCCGACGGAGATCTCCGAGGCGTATCGCCATACTGCGCTCAACTCGCGGATGGCGACCATCGCCGCGCAGTTGATCGGCGGCAGCGGCACCCGCTTTCATCACAGCAAAATTAACTCCAAGCTGCCGCACACCGCCACCGAGGTGAAATGGCATCAGGATTTCCTCTTCACCCCGCACAGTAATGACGACATCATCACCGCCCTGCTGATGGTCAGCGAGGTGACGCCGGAGAATGGCCCGCTCAATGTGGTGCCGGGCAGCCATCAGGGGCCGCTGTGGTCCCACTGGCAGGAAGGGCGCTTCACCGGAGCGGTGGATGACGAGGTGGTGACGGCTCACTGCCAGCAGCCGCAGGCCTGTTTTGGTCCGGCGGGCTCAGTCTGCTTTATGCATACCCGCCTGCTGCACGCCTCCAGCCCCAACGAAACCGCCCTGCCGCGCACCCTGTTCATCAGCGTCTACGCCGCCGAGGATGCGCTGCCCTTCGGCGAAAACCCGCTGCCGAGCCGCCATGCCGGCCAGCTGGTGGCCGGGGAAGAGAGCGGTCTGGTGCGCAGCACCGATAACCAGCTTCGTCTGCCGCAGAAGCCGCGCGGCGCTTCGTTTTTTGTTCAGCAGGCCGGTGCCGATCGCGCCAGCATGTAATTCGCCCACACTCCGGAGGTTTTATGACACGCTTTTTCGCACCACGCCCGCTGGCTCTGCTGCTCTGCGCAGCGGGGGCTCTGACATCCCTGAACGCGCTGGCCTTCCAGCAAAGCGGCAAAATCACCGCCGGTTCGGACATGACCTTTTTCCCTTACGAGTATATGGAGAACAATAAGCCGGCGGGGTTTGATATTGAACTGCTCGACGGCCTGGCGAAGAGCATGGGCCGCGAGGCGGTGAATATCGATACCCGCTTCCCTAACCTGATCCCCGGACTGCAGGGCGGGCGCTTCGATATCACCAACTCGTCGATGTACATTACCGCCGAGCGCCTGAAGGTGATCGACATGGTGCCGTACCTGAAAAGCGGGGAAGCGATCCTCGCCCGTAAAGGGAGCGACTATCAGCCAAAGACCCCGGAAGACTTCTGCGGGCATAAAATCGGCTCGATGGGCGCCACCTCGTGGCTGGCGCAGTTGCAGAAGCTTTCCGCCGACTACTGCGTGAAGAAGGGGCTGAAGCCGATTGCGCTGAGCGTCTATACCACCGACCCGCAGACCACCCAGGCGCTGCTGTCGCGCGCAGTGGATGCGCAGATCACCGACGCCGCCGTGGCGCGCGGGGTGGTGGAAAAGCTGGGCGACCGGGTGGTGATCGCCTCTGACACCCTGATCTATCCGGTGCTGAACGGCTTTGGCGTTAAAAAAGGCAACACTGAGGTGAAAACCGCCCTTGAAGAGGCGCTGAAAAAATACAGCACGACGCCGGAATACGCCGCCCTGCTGAAGAAATATCACTTCCAGGCGCCGACGGCAGAGGATCTGCAGACCCTGATGCCAAAAGCGGAGTAATGCCCATGCGCGATACCGATGAAGAGCAGATCCGCATCGACCTGGCGGCCACCTTTCGCATCATTGCCCATCTTGGCATGCATGAGGCGGTGGCCAACCATTTCAGCGCCGCGCTCTCCGCCGACGGGAAGACGTTTTTACTGAACCCGAAGTGGAAACACTTTTCGCGCATCCGCGCCAGCGATCTGCTGGTGCTGAACGCCGATGATGAAAGCTGCGCCGCGCGCCCTGACGTCGATGCCACCGCGTGGGCTATTCACGGGCAGATCCATCAGCGGCTGCCGGACGTGCGGGTGGTGCTGCATCTGCACCCGGTGTACACCACCAGCCTCGCCTGTCTGGCGACGCCGCAGATCCTGCCCATCGACCAGAACACGGCCCGCTATTTTAACCGGGTCGCCGTCGATACGCTGTACGGCGGGATGGCGGACACCGCGGCAGAAGGGGCCCGGCTGGCGGGGCTGCTGGCGGATAAACGCCGTCTGCTGATGGGCAACCACGGGGTGCTGGTGACCGCCCCGACCATCGGCGAAGCGTTCGACGATATCTGGACCCTGGAGCGCGCCTGTCAGATCCTGATCACCGCCTGGTCAACCGGCCAGCCGCTGAAGGTGCTGTCAGACGCGGTGGCGGAAAAAACCGCCCAGGACTGGGAGAAGATTGCCGATTTCTCCCGGCAGCACTTTGCCGAGATGAAGCAGTTGATGATCGACCTCGATCCCTCCCTGGTGGACTAACCCCGCGCCAGCCCGGGTCAGCCCGGGCCATCGCTGGCCGCCGCCAGCAGCGGCACGATGATATCGCTGAGCGGCGTCGGTATGCCGTGCTGACGCCCGCGACGCTGCACCACCCCGTTACGAATATCCCACTCCAGCGGTCGGCCATGCAGGCGATCGATCAGAATAGAGGTGCTCAGGTCGGCAGGCGCCCGATGAAAACCGGCGATGATCTCCTCCGGCACGCTGTCGCTCAGGACGGCCCCTTCCGCCCGCGCCACCTGCAGGCATTCGCGCAAATAGGCCAGTCCGAGAGCGGTGATCTCCTCCCGGGCGAACATCCCGGCGCGTCGTCCGGTCAGCACCATCAGTCCGGCGACGGCGTTCTGCAGCAGTTTACGCCAGGCCACGGTGGTAAAATCGGCCGCCAGCTCCACCGCGCAGCGGGTTCCCGCCAGCGCCTGCTGCACCCGCTCCGCCCCCGGCAGGTCCGGCAGCGTCAGTCGCGGCGCGGCGCGCAGCCAGACGGAAGCATCGGCGTCGCGCTGCGCCGGAAACCAGACCACCGACGGCAGCACCGTCGCGCCGCCGGTCAAAGGGGCAAACTGCTGGCGCTGCTCGACGCCGTTTTGCAGCACGCATACCACGGTGTCCGTCGAACACAGGGCCGTCAGCCAGGGGGCGATGGCCTCCGTCTGGGTGGCCTTCACCGCGACAAACACCAGGTCGAAGGGGGCGGCTATCGCCGTCGGGTCGGTGAGCACCGGGCCGGGCACCACGATCTCACCCTCATCAGTGCGCAGCACCAGCGACGTATGGGCAGTGCGCCCGCAAACCACCGGCGCCCTTCCCACCGCAAACAGGGCGGCGGCGATAGTCGTGCCGATGGCGCCGGGACCAATTAGTGCAACCTCAGGAAATGCTGTCATGCCGAAGACCTCCTCATCATTCACTGCCCTGCGCGGGCAAAGATTGCCCTCCACAGTAGCGAGAAAGCGCGGAGGTCGGCAAGCGGGATGTCGGGAAAAGCGATGCGCCTTCCCCGACGGAGGGCTAGTAACGCACGCAGACCGATTTGGTTTCGCACCAGCCGTCGAGCCAGTCCGGGCCGAAATCGCGACCGGTACCGGACTGCTTCATGCCGCCGAACGGCAGGTTGGCGTCAATCAGGGTATGGCTGTTGACCCATACCGTCCCGGCCTGCAGGCGGTCGGTATAGTTGAGAGCCTGGGTCAGGTCGCGGGTCCAGACGCTGGCGGTCAGGCCGAAATCGCTGTCGTTGGCCAGGCGCAGCGCCTCCTCGCCGTCAGCCACCCGCACCAGGTTCACCACCGGGCCAAACACCTCCTCGCGGGTAAGGCGCAGCCCGGCGTCCGGGTTGACCACCAGCGTCGGCGGAATATAGTACCCCCCGGCATCCGGCCCGGCGCTGCCGCTGATAAGCTCCGCCTTCTGCTGGCGGGCCTCTTCGAGGTAGGCCGCCACCTTGTCGCAGTGGGCCCGGGAGACCACCGGGTTGATCTGCGCCGTCTCCTGCATCCCCGGTCCCACCTGCAGCGATTTCACCGCCTGCTCGAAACCGCTGACAAGGGTGTCAAACAGCGGCGCTTCAATGTAGATCCGCGAACTGGCGGCGCAGACCTGTCCCTGGTTGAGGAAGCTGCCGGTCATCAGCCCCTCAATGACCCACTGGGGATCGGCGTCTTTGAGCACAATCGCCGGGTTCTTGCCGCCCAGCTCCAGCGTCACGCGGGTCAGTCGGTCGGCGGCCACCCGCGCAATCTGTTTCCCGGTGGCCGTCGAGCCGGTAAAGCTCACCTTCGCCACCTGCGGATGCGAGGTCAGCGCCGCGCCGCAGCCGGCGCCGCTGCCGGTGACCACGTTGAACACCCCGTCAGGAATGCCCGCCTGGGTCGCCAGCTCCGCCACCCGCAGCAGGGTCAGCGGGGTGGTTTCCGAGGGTTTGATGACGATCGAGCAGCCCGCCGCCAGCGCCGGCATCACCTTCCACATGCCGATCATCAGCGGGAAATTCCACGGGACGATGCCCGCCACGACCCCCACCGGCTCTTTTTTGGTCCACGCCTGGTAACGGGCCCCTTGCGGGAACGGGATCGAGACGTCCAGCGTCCGGCCGCTGATTTTGGTGGTCAGCCCCGCCGTGTAGCGCATCCAGTTCAGGGTGCAGCCGACCTCGAAGGCGCGGGAGATGGCGATGGATTTACCCTGCTCAAGGGTCTCCAGCTGCGCCAGCTCCTCGCCGTGCGCCTCCACCAGATCGACAAAGCGCAGCAGGATGCGCTCACGGTCGGCCGGGGTGCGAGCGGCCCAGCGGCGATCGACGAAGGCGCGCCAGGCGGACATCACCGCCCGGTCGACATCCGCCGGGCTGGCGTCGGCGGTGGTGGCGATCGCCTGCCCGGTGGCCGGATCCCAGACGGTTAACCGGTTTTCGCTCTGCGCGGCGCAGGGAGCGCCGTCGATATACAGGCCATGCTGACGGTCTAAAAACTGCTGGACGCTGGCAAGCAGCGCTATCTGAGAGGTGGACATACCCTTTCCTTATTCTTCGCGGATAGTGCTTTCAGTCTATGTCCGGTTGGCGGCTGGCGCTTTTTTCTCTGTGACATTCGTTTGCGCCGCTGTGACAGTCGCCGCAATTCCGTCGCCTGCCCTGACAGAAATGTGCCGCAGGTAATAGTTCTTTCATATACCCGCCATCGCGCCCTTGCCTGAGGCGGCATAAATGCAACAATGCAGAAACATTATTATTACAGGAGAACGGCGAATGATGACCACGGCTGAGGGGGGGCTGGCCTACCAGCGCTGGCTGGCGACGATCAATCAGGTCTGCGGCCATTTCGCCGCCCGGCCGCTGGAGGGACGCTTTCACGGCGAGATTGACGCCCGCTACGCCGTCAGTCTCAAAGTCAGCACGGTCACCGCCGCCGGCGTCAATCTCTACCGCACACGCAATGAGATCAAACGCGATAACGACGCCTGGTTCTATACCGTGTTTCAGCTCGCCGGCGAAGCGGTGATCGAACAGGACGATCGCCAGGTGACCCTGGCGGCGGGGGATATCACGCTGATCGACGCCGCCCGCCCGTGCTCTATCGTCTGGCAGCAGACCTCGCGTCAGGCTTCGCTGCTGCTGCCGCGCCAGCGGGTGGCGCCGACGGGCGAGATCGCCACCGCCTGCCGGCTGGACAAGTCTCTGCCGATGGTGCAGCTCAGTCAGCGCCTGCTGCTGGAGAGTATGGGCGGCACGACGCTCTCCGCCAGCGAGAGTGAGGCGGCGCTGGACGCGATCGCCTGCCTGTTGCGCCCGGTACTGCGCCAGCGCGAGCCGACCCCGTCCCGGCGGGACCAGCAGTTTCAGAAGATCATTGCGTTAATCGATGCGTCCATTCAGTCGGAACACCTGCGGCCGGAGTGGCTGGCCAGCGAGACGGGAATGTCGGTGCGCAGCCTCTACCGGCTGTTTGCCGACAAAGGGCTGGTAGTGGCGCAGTATATTAAGAACCGGCGGCTGGATCTGTGCGCCCGGGCGTTACAGAACGTCCATGACGACGAAAAGCTGGCGGGGATCGGCTACCGCTGGGGCTTCAGCGACCACAGCCATTTCTCCACCGCCTTTAAGCAGCGCTTCGGCGTCTCGCCAGGCGAATACCGTAAGCGCTGCCGCTAACTATTTGCGCAGCCACTGGCCGTTCAGCCCCTGAACGTACTCGCCGGGCTGAGCGCGGGCCACCAGCTTCTGTCCGGCCATTTTCGCTACCTCATCCACCGGCAGATTGTTGTCATCCGCCAGCTGCTGGTAGCTTTCACTGCGCGCGGCGTTAATCTGCTTCACCAGCGCCAGCGTCTCTTTATCCTGACGCAGCGGCGCCAGATAGCCGTTCAGCGTCTCCCCCACCCGCCCCTGCTGGCGCGCTTCGTTCAGGGTCAACGCCAGCGCGGGCGCGCTGAGCAGAGTCAGCGCCAGCGCCGCGGTTAACAGTCGTTTTCTCATCGTCGCCTCAGAACAAATCGCTGCGGGATTTCAGCAGGTTTTCCACATCCTTATCGACCTTGATATGGATCTCATGCTCAATTTTGACATTCATATTGATGGTGATGGGCTCTTTCGACGCCGCAATTTCGATACGCGGCGTACAGCCGGCGAGCAGCATCGACGCCACTATGGCCAGTAACAGCTTCTTCATTTAGGTTCCTTACATGTCTTACCGTCCGTACAGCGCCGCACGGGCAGCGTGGCATTTTGCTCAAGCCACGCCTGTAAATTGTCGCCGAAGCGTAAACTGCGCCACAGATCGAAAATATTCTCCTCATGAGCGTAGTTTAAATGCACGGTACTGCTTTTCCCGTCCACCCGGCTGGTGCCGTTGATGGCGGCCTTAAGCGTCAGCACGCCCAGATTGTTGAGGTTAATCTGCGTCGATGAACGGGAGATCTCCATATAGCGCAGCCAGTTGATCGCCGCCCCGGCGGAGACGTTGTCCGCCACCAGCGCATCGGCGGTGTCTTTATCGAGCCGCAGCGTCATCGGTCCGTCATTGCGCAACCAGCCGTCGTGGATAATCCATTGATTGTTCTCCAGCCACAGCGGCAGCGCGCCGCTCACCGCCCCGGACATGGCGAACTGCTTCACCTTGACCGCGCTGGTCAGTTCGCTGCTGGAGATGTGCTGCAGACGGATCAGCGCCGGGTCGCGCTGCGGCATGCGCAGCTGCAGCAGGGTCAGCTTGCCGCCTAACAGGTCGACGCTGACGTCGCTAAGCTGCAGCGGATTGGCCTCGCTCCATGGCCAGGTGCCCTGCAGGTCCGCCGTCAGGTTGCGCGCGGTGACCTGGTTGACGATTTCGCCAATGCGCAGGGAGACCGGACGGCGGGTGCCCAGCTGCCAGTGGCCATCGCTGAAGCGGAACGGCAGAACGAAGTCGACGCCATTGATCTGGTTATCCGGCATCCAGGCGCTGCCGCCCTTCAGGACGCCATGACCGCCCGCCTCAAATCCCTGCCCGGCTGCCGCCGAGAAGGCCACCTGCGCATAGAGACTGCCTTCGCGCAGGTTCATCTTCCAGTCCGGCGGCACCAGCGGCTGGAATACCGTCAGCGACTGTTTAGGCCACCAGGCCTGGCCGCGCAGCCGTTCGCCATCCCAGCGCCCGGTCAACCGCACCGGGCCAATGGTATCGGCGTGCAGCGCGCCGGTGAACTGGAACCACGTCGGGTCCCGGCCGTCGACAGCGAATTTCAGCGTCGACGCCGGGAGATAGCTGCCGCCGGAGAAGGTGGTTTTTGCCGCATCCAGCGACAGCGCGCCGGTCAGCCGCGGATGCTCAGCGTCGCGCAGCCAGCGAATCGGCTGCTCGAGGGTCAGACGCGGCGTGCTGACCCGCATCGTGCCGTACTCGAGCTTATCGAAGCCAGTGGAGAGGCTGCTCAGCGTAATGGCATTGTCCCGCCACTCACCGCTGCCCTTCACATCCCAGCGCGCCTGCATTGGCGTGAAATGCCCCTCGCCCCAGTAGCGCCACTGCCAGCGGCCGCTGTCGGGCAGAAAATCGTTCGCCAGGCCGTCCAGGTGCAACGTAAAGTCGCCCATCTGCTGCTCATGGGCGCGGAGGATCGCCTGCAGGCGGCCATCGACGCCCTGCTGGGTGACCTTCACCCCGGCCAGCGGCCAGCGGATTTCGTCAATGTTCAGCGCGTCGATCACCCGCCCGCGCGAACGCAGTAGCGCCCCGGGGTGAAACGCCAGCTGCGGGCTGACCAGCGACCCGCTGAGCTGGGCCGGCAGCGCGGCGTAAAAGATCATCTCTCCCAGCTTGGCCTCGCCGGTGAGCCGCAGCGGCAGGTCGCTGTTATCCATGCTTAACTTGCCCGGGCCGATATTCAGCACCGCGTTGCCTTTGCCGGCATGCCCCTCGGTGAGCACATTTAAGCGGCCGCTGACGATCATCTGTTCCGTGCCCTGCTGCCAGTTACCGACCGACAGCGCCACGCGGCCGCTCAGCGGATACGCCTGGTAGCGGGTGCGCCAACGGCCGTCGCTGATGGTGATCCGTTCCGGGGTGATCTCCCACGGCAGGTCGAGAATGGGCTCCACCTCGCCGCGCGGGGTGACCAGCAGCTGGCCGCGATTATGCTGCCACGCCAGCTCGGCATCGATCCATTCTGCAGTCTGCGGGAATTCGAAGGTGCCCTGCATCTGGCCATCGACCGGCAGGCCATCCGGCACCAGCGGCAGATGGAAGGTCCCCACCAGCTTCACCGGCGGCTGATCGTCAGTCAGCCGGGCGCTGAACTGGCTGACAGTGAGCGCCTGGCCGCGCAGGCGCGCCTGCAGGCTCAAATCGTTTCCGGCGAAGCCGATATCCTGCTGCGCAGGCGTCAAGGACATCACCAGCCGCCCCTGCCATTTTTCCCACGGCGACAGCCGCAGGTTCTCAATGGTTAACCAGCTGTAGGGCAGCATTGATTGCCATTCGGCGAGGGTGCGCGGCGACCCCGGCGCGGGATCGCTGGCCGGCAGTTTGCTCAGGCAGGCGCTGTTGATCTCCAGCTGGCCAATATGCAACCGCCAGCGGCTGGGGCGCGAGAGACGGGCATCGGTCACCCGGGCGAGTTCACAGTCGCCCACCAGATAGCGTAGATCGGGGATCAGCAGGGCGGAGCGCGTAAGACGCGGGCTCTCCTGCAAAGCGATATGAGTCCCCACGGGCAGCCAGATGCCCGCCAGCGTCGGCACCCAGTGGGTCAGCGTCAACAGCAGGGTTAGCGGCAGTAACACCAGCGCTAACACCAGCGCGATGGCGGCTTTATATTTACCCTTCATGGGCAGTTAATATCCTGATTCAACATAAGTAAAAGCCGAAAGGCGCCCATTGTGACACGTTCGACCAGTGAGTGAAAGTTTGCGACCTGTTAAAGCATAGTTGCCAGCCGGTATCGCGGCGCGGCGATCGCTCGTCACTATTTAGCTTTTGTTTAAGCGCTACCTGCCACACTCCAGCCAGTTCGGTTTTGCTTGCGGGAGAGACAGTGTCGTTAATTATCTCGCTCATTGAGAGCGCACAGGGCCACTATCCATTGGTATTACTGATGGTTTTCCTGCTCACTTTCACTAAATCCTGCGCGCTGGTGTCGCTGGCGATCCCGGGCACCTCCGGCCTGCTGCTGCTGGGGACATTCGCGTCCGCCAGCCTCGGTCATTTCCTGTTAATGTGGTCCAGCGCCAGCCTCGGCGCCATCGGCGGATTCTGGCTCTCGTGGTGGTTAGGCGTTCGCTATCGTCACCGCCTCACGCAGTTGCGCTGGCTGACCGCCGAGCGGCTGGCCCGCAGTCGACTCTTTTTTCAGCGCCGCGGGCTGTGGGCGGTCTTTTTCAGTCGCTTCCTCTCTCCCCTGCGCGCCACCCTGCCCCTGGTCAGCGGCGCCAGCGGCCTGCCGCTGTGGTCGTTTCTGCTGGCTAACGTCACCTCCGGTCTGCTGTGGCCGTTTCTGCTACTCTCCCCCGGTGCTTTAAGCCTGAGTTTATGGTGAAAAAACTTTGTCTTTCAAAGAGATTCCGCAAATCCGCGATATGCTCTAGAATTAGGATAAGCACCTGCTATTTAAACTATTTTTTAATAATTGTACGATTATTTTAAATATGCTACCGTGACGTTATAATCACTGGAGAAAAGTCTTATGAAAATCGCGGTTTACAGTACGAAGCAGTACGATAAAAAGTACCTGCAGCACGTTAATGATACCTACGGCTTTGAACTGGAATTCTTCGACTTCCTGCTGACAGAGAAAACCGCCAAAACCGCCCACGGTTGCGAAGCGGTATGCATCTTCGTCAATGACGACGGCAGCCGTCCGGTGCTGGAGGAGCTGAAGGCTCACGGCGTGAAGTATATCGCCCTGCGCTGCGCCGGGTTTAACAACGTCGACCTCGAGGCGGCGAAAGCGCTTGGCCTGCGCGTCGTGCGCGTCCCGGCCTACTCGCCGGAAGCGGTCGCTGAACATGCGATCGGCATGATGATGTCGCTTAACCGCCGCATCCACCGCGCCTACCAGCGTACCCGTGATGCCAATTTCTCCCTCGAAGGCCTCACCGGTTTCACCATGTACGGCAAAACCGCCGGGGTGATCGGCACCGGGAAAATTGGCGTGGCGATGCTACGGATCCTTAAAGGCTTCGGCATGCGTCTGCTGGCTTTTGATCCGTACCCAAGCGCCGCCGCGCTGGAGCTGGGGGTGGAATATGTTGACCTGGCCACGCTGTACAAGGAGTCGGACGTGATCTCCCTGCACTGCCCGCTCACCGACGAAAACTACCATCTGCTCAATCGCGAGGCCTTCGATCAAATGAAGGACGGGGTGATGGTGATTAACACCAGCCGCGGCGCGCTGATCGATTCCCAGGCGGCCATCGATGCCCTGAAGCACCAGAAAATCGGCGCGCTGGGGCTGGACGTTTATGAGAACGAACGCGATCTGTTCTTCGAAGACAAATCCAACGACGTGATCCAGGACGACGTCTTCCGTCGCCTCTCCGCCTGCCACAACGTGCTGTTCACCGGCCATCAGGCGTTCCTCACCGCCGAGGCGCTGATCAGCATTTCGGAGACCACCCTGGGCAATCTGCAGCAGGTCGCCAACGGTGAAACCTGCCCGAACGCTATCGTCTGATTCCTTTCCCTTTTGTGCTCCTCTCCCCGGGGGAGCACATTCAGATAATCCCCACAGATCCCCGCTGCGATACCGTTACACTGGCTTTGTTTTATTAGTAATGTGAATGTTTTGGAGTAAAAATGAACAAATTTGCGGCATTACTGGCGGCAGGGTTGCTGCTGTCCGGCTGTGTCTATAACAGTAAGGTGTCCACCGGCGCGGAACAGCTACAGCATCATCGTTTCGTGTTGACCAGCGTCAACGGCCAGGCGGTGAACGCGGGCGACCGGCCGCTGGAGTTGAGCTTCGGCGAGAAGACGGCTCTTACGGGCAATATGTATGTTTCGGGCAATATGTGCAACGGCTTCAGCGGGGAAGGTAAGGTGTCGGACGGCGAGCTGAAGGTTAAATCGCTGGCGATGACCCGGATGCTGTGCCACGATGCCCAGCTCAATACCCTTGACGCGACCATTGGTAAGATGCTGCGCGAGGGCGCGCAGGTCGATCTGACGGAAAACCAGTTGACGCTGGCGACCGCCGACCAGACGCTGGTCTATAAACTCGCCGACCTGATGCACTAGCCGGCGTGGTGAACCCGCTGCGGGGCTGCCATTAATAGCCGCAGCTTCCGCCCGCCAGCGCCTGCTCGCTGCAGCGTTTACCGTTCGGCAACGCGCACATGCCGATCGCCGAACCATCGAGCTGACGAGCCACCGATAACGAGCCGCCTATCATGGCGCAGTTGGCCTGGCCGGCGTCGCTCATCGCCGCCCGCATTCCTGGCGTGACGTGCGCCGCCGTGGCCTGCTGAACGGGTTCACTACTGCACGCCGACAGCAACAGCGCCGCACATCCCACTAATATCGCAGCTCGCATTTTCTCTCCCCTCGGAAACGTCTTAAAAAGCAAACCCAAGAATAATAGGCAGCGTGGCGCGCGGCGTCGAGAGGGGAAGTACGTATTTATGCGTCTCATTAACATTTTCTAGCAAATTTCTGCCTAAAGGTTGATCTCCCCCGGGTTCGCCACCGGACAATCGCTAGCCTTCACGCCCTGGAAAGCCACTTTCTCCGCGAAACGCGCAAAATATTGATCTGGTCACGGGTGGCCGCCGCATTGAGGACACAAATGCAAAAATGGCGGCATCAACGGTTTGCTAAACTACCTCTTATATAATTACAGGGCGCGTCGCGGTTTTACGCGTCCATTCTTTTGCGCAATGTAAGGGTGTCTTCCTATGATTACTATTGATGGTAATGGCGCGGTCGCTTCCGTCGCGTTTCGCACCAGTGAAGTTATCGCCATCTACCCGATCACGCCCAGTTCAACGATGGCGGAACAGGCCGACGCCTGGGCCGGCAACGGGCTGAAAAACGTCTGGGGCGATGTGCCCCGCGTGGTCGAAATGCAGTCGGAGGCAGGCGCCATTGGCGCCGTACATGGCGCGCTGCAGACCGGCGCCCTCTCCACCTCCTTTACCTCATCGCAGGGCCTGCTGCTGATGATCCCCACGCTGTACAAACTGGCCGGCCAGCTGATGCCGTTTGTCCTGCACGTCGCCGCCCGCACCGTCGCCACCCACGCGCTGTCGATCTTCGGCGACCATTCCGATGTGATGGCGGTCCGCCAGACCGGGTGCGCCATGCTGTGCGCCAGCAGCGTTCAGGAAGCGCAGGATTTCGCGCTGATCTCGCATATCGCCACTCTGCAAAGCCGGGTGCCGTTTATTCATTTCTTTGATGGTTTCCGCACCTCGCACGAAATCAACAAAATCGCCCCGCTGGCGGATGACACGATTCGCACCCTGCTGCCGCAGGAAAAAATCGCTGAGCATCGCCAGCGCGCGCTCAATCCGGAACACCCGGTGATCCGCGGGACCTCGGCCAACCCTGACACCTACTTCCAGTCGCGGGAGGCCACCAACCCGTGGTACGACGCGGTTTATGATCATGTCGAGAAAGCGATGGACGACTTCGCCGCCGCCACCGGCCGCCAGTACAAACCGTTTGAGTTTTACGGCCATCCGCAGGCGGAGCGCGTCATCGTCATTATGGGCTCGGCCATCGGCACCTGCGAAGAGGTGGTCGATGAGCTGCTGAGCCGCGGCGAGAAAGTCGGCGTACTGAAGGTCCGCCTCTATCGTCCGTTCTCCGCCGCCCACCTGCTGGCAGCGCTGCCGGAGAGCGCCCGGGCGGTGGCGGTGCTGGATCGCACCAAAGAACCTGGCGCGCACGCGGAGCCGCTGTATCTCGACGTGATGACCGCCCTGGCGGAAGCCTTTAACCGCGGCGAGCGCGAGACGCTGCCGCGGACCATCGGCGGCCGCTACGGTCTCTCTTCCAAGGAGTTCGGTCCGGAATGCGTGCTGGCGATATTCCATGAGCTGCAGGCCGCCCAGCCGAAGCCGCGCTTTACCGTCGGCATCTATGACGACGTGACCAACCTGTCGCTACCGCTGGGCGAAAATACCCTGCCGGCAGAGGCCAAGCTCGAAGCGCTGTTCTACGGCCTCGGCAGCGACGGCAGCGTGTCGGCCACCAAAAACAATATCAAAATCATCGGCAACTCCACCCCGTGGTTCTCCCAGGGGTACTTTGTCTATGACTCGAAGAAGGCGGGCGGCCTGACGGTCTCCCATCTGCGGGTCAGCGAAAAGCCGATTCGTTCTTCGTATCTGATTTCGCAGGCCGATTTCGTTGGCTGCCACCAGCTGCAGTTTATCGATAAATACCAGATGGCCGAGCGGCTGAAGCCCGGCGGCATTTTCCTGCTCAACACGCCGTACAGCGCCGATGAAGTCTGGTCCCGCCTGCCGCAGGAAGTGCAGGCTACCCTGAATCAGAAAAAAGCGCGTTTTTACGTGGTCAACGCGGCGAAGATCGCCCGCGAATGTAGCCTCGGGGCGCGCATTAATACCGTGATGCAGATGGCCTTCTTCCATCTGACTCACATCCTGCCTGGCGACAGCGCGCTGGCGGAACTGCAGGCGGCCATCGCCAAAAGCTACAGCAGCAAAGGTCAGGAGCTGGTGGAACGTAACTGGCAGGCGCTGGCCCTGGCCCGCGAGTCCCTGGCGGAAGTGCCGCTGCAGCCGGTGAATGCCAGCAGTCCGAACCGCCCGCCGGTGGTCTCCGACGCCGCGCCGGATTTCGTCAAAACGGTTACTGCCGCCATGCTGGCCGGCCTCGGCGATGCGCTGCCGGTCTCCGCCCTGCCGCCGGACGGCACCTGGCCCATGGGCACCACCCGCTGGGAGAAACGCAACATCGCCGAAGAGATCCCGATCTGGAAGGAAGCGCTTTGCACCCAGTGTAACCACTGCGTTGCCGCCTGCCCGCACTCGGCAATCCGCGCCAAAGTGGTCGCGCCGGAGGACATGGAGAACGCCCCTGCCAGTCTGCACTCGCTGGACGTTAAATCCCGCGATATGCGCGGGCAGAAATACGTACTGCAGGTCGCCCCGGAAGACTGCACCGGCTGCAACCTGTGCGTGGAAGTGTGCCCGGCAAAAGATCGCCAGAACCCGGAGATCAAGGCCATCAATATGATGTCGCGCCTGGAGCATGTGGAAGAGGAGAAAGTGAATTACGATTACTTCCTCAACCTGCCGGAAATCGACCGCAGCAAACTGGAGCGGATTGATATCCGCACTTCGCAGCTGATCAGCCCGCTGTTTGAATACTCCGGCGCCTGCTCCGGCTGTGGCGAAACGCCGTATATCAAACTGCTGACCCAGCTGTATGGCGACCGGATGCTGATTGCCAATGCCACCGGCTGCTCATCCATTTACGGCGGCAACCTGCCCTCGACCCCGTACACGACCGATGCCAACGGCCGCGGCCCGGCGTGGGCCAACTCGCTGTTTGAGGATAACGCTGAATTCGGGCTCGGCTTCCGCTTAACCGTCGACCAGCATCGCCAGCGCGTGATGCGCCTGCTGAGCGAATTCGCCGACCAGCTGCCGACAGAGCTGAACGCGGCGCTGCATGCCGAGGCGACGCCGGAAGCGCGCCGCGAACAGGTGGCGGCCCTGCGTCAGGTGCTGGCCGGCGTGCAAGGCGCTGAAGAGCTGCTGACCGATGCCGACGCGCTGGTGGAGAAATCCGTCTGGCTGATCGGCGGCGACGGCTGGGCCTACGATATCGGCTTCGGCGGTCTGGACCATGTGCTGAGCCTGACGGAAAATGTCAACATTCTGGTGCTGGATACCCAGTGTTACTCCAACACCGGCGGCCAGGCGTCAAAAGCCACCCCGCTGGGGGCGGTCACTAAGTTTGGCGAGCACGGTAAACGCAAGGCGCGCAAAGATCTTGGCGTCAGCATGATGATGTACGGTCATGTCTATGTGGCGCAGATTTCGCTGGGCGCGCAGCTGAACCAGACGGTGAAAGCGATTCAGGAAGCGGAAGCCTATCCGGGGCCGTCGCTGATCATCGCCTACAGTCCTTGCGAAGAGCATGGCTACGATCTGGCGCTCAGCCACGATCAGATGCGTCAGCTGACCGCTACCGGCTTCTGGCCGCTCTACCGCTTCGACCCGCGTCGGGCGGAAGAAGGTAAGATCCCGCTGGCGCTGGACTCCCGCCCACCGTCAGACGCCCTGGCTGAGACGCTGCTCAATGAGCAACGCTTCCGTCGCCTGAATGCGCAGCAGCCGGAAGTGGCGGAGCAACTATGGAAAGACGCGGCCGCCGACCTGCAGAAGCGCTACGACTTCCTCGCCCAGCTGGCGGGCAAAGCGGAGAAATCACCGAGCGAGAACTAAGGTTATTTTTCCTCCCGCAGTCATAAAAAAAGCCCGAACATAAAGTTCGGGCTTGTCGTTTTACCGATAAACAAAATCATTCCGCAGAATGAGACGGCAAATAAAAATGCTTGGTATGACAATAAAGGCATATAACGCCCGAATAATACGCGATCAAACTGAATATGTATAATTTTTATTTTGTATATTATTTGTAGATATATTCACCACAATTATCACCATTACTTCAGAAGTATTTTATTTAGATTTTACTTATATCGTAACAATTGAGTCTTACCATATCTCAGACCGCTCCTTTAGCATGAGTTCACTTCCTTCCCGGAAGCTAGAACATAAAAACAGTTAAAGGAATTTCTTCATGAAAAGAAAAGTACTGGCCCTCGTTATTCCGGCTTTATTAGCCGCTGGCGCTGCGCACGCGGCGGAAATTTATAATAAAGACGGAAATAAATTAGATGTCTATGGCAAGGTAGACGGTCTGCACTATTTCTCCAGCGACTCGAAAAAAGACGGCGACCAAACTTACGTTCGCTTTGGCTTTAAAGGCGAAACCCAGATCAACGATATGCTCACCGGTTACGGCCAGTGGGAATACAACGTTCAGGCCAACAATACCGAAAGCGCCGGCGATCAGGCGTGGACCCGTCTGGCCTTCGCCGGTATCAAAGTGGGCGATTACGGTTCTTTCGACTATGGTCGTAACTACGGCGTGCTGTACGACGTCGAAGGCTGGACCGATATGCTGCCGGAGTTCGGCGGCGACTCTTACACCTATGCGGATAACTTTATGGCAGGCCGCGCCAACGGCGTCGCGACCTACCGCAACAGCGATTTCTTCGGTCTGGTGGATGGTCTGAACTTCGCCCTGCAGTATCAGGGTAAAAACGAAGGCCAGAACGCCCAGGATATCAACGTCGGCACCAACAACCGCAGCAGCGACAGCGATGTTCGCTTTGACAACGGCGACGGTTTCGGTCTCTCCACCTCCTATAACTTCGGCATGGGCATCAGCGCGGCTGCGGCCTATACCTCTTCTGACCGTACCAACGACCAGATGACCCGGACCAACGCCCGCGGCGATAAAGCCGAAGCCTGGACTGCCGGTCTGAAGTACGACGCCAACGATATCTACCTGGCGACCATGTACTCTGAAACCCGCAATATGACCCCGTACGGCAATGACGGCGTGGCCAACAAGACGCAAAACTTCGAAGTCACCGCTCAGTATCAGTTCGACTTCGGTCTGCGTCCGGCTATCTCCTACCTGCAGTCCAAAGGCAAAGATCTCTATAATACCGGCAGCTACGCCGATAAAGATCTGGTCAAATATATGGACGTCGGCGCCACCTATTACTTCAACCGTAATATGTCCACCTACGTTGATTACAAAATCAACCTGCTGGATGACAACGACAGCTTCTACAAAGACAACGGTATTTCTACCGACAACATCGTCGCGCTGGGCCTGGTTTACCAGTTCTGATGCGCCAGCCCGCCGGTTCCGGCGGGCTTTCTCTCTCTCTGCATCGCAGCAGCTAAAACAAAACAATATATCCCACAGCTTAAAATAGCCGTCCGCTTAGTGATATAGTCGTGCTCAGTCAGTGCCTGCCCGAGGACGTCCATCATGCATCATCACCCGGTAAAATCTTCCCGAATTATCTCTGTCGCCTATGATGACGCCTCCGCCACGCTGGAAATCTGTTTTTATCACCAGCCGCCGTTGCAATATACCGGGGTTCCACCGCGTATTTTTCGTGACTTTTTACAGGTGGTGTCAAAAGGCCGATTTTATGACGGCGTGATAAAGGGAAAATTCCCCGAACGCAAGCCACGTTAATGTCAAAGTGTGACTGCGGTCATGATACAAAACGTGCCATAATGCCGTACAATATGAGGGGATACTTAAACAGGAGGTTTTATGAGCAGAATGATTCTTGTCCCCATCGATATCTCTGATAAAGAATTTACTGAACGCATTATCAGTCACGTTGAATCGGAAGCGCGGATTGACGACGCTGAGGTCCATTTCCTCTCCGTTATCCCTTCCCTGCCTTATTATGCCTCACTGGGAATGGCCTATACCGCCGAACTGCCTGGTATGGATGAGCTGCGCGAAGGGACGGAAACGCAGCTTAAAGAGCTCGCGAAGCAGTTCTCTATCCCGGAAGATCGGAAACATTTTCACGTTGCCGAAGGATCGCCAAAGGATAAGATCCTGGCCCTCGCCAGGTCGCTACCCGCCGACCTGGTGATCATCGCTTCGCACCGGCCGGATATTACCACCTATCTGCTGGGCTCCAACGCCGCCGCGGTGGTCCGCCACGCCGAGTGCTCGGTGCTGGTCGTTCGCTAACGCCTCAGCCCGCCGCCCGGCGGGCTTTTTATTTTTACTTCTGCCCCTGCCCCCAGCCGAAAGTGCCGGAAAGATGCTGACATTCCGCCCCTGAATCCGTACCATACACGCCACGGTTGTCTGTCAGACCTCATTAATTGCTACGCGCCAGCGCCACGTTGTCCAGCGGCTGGCAGAACGCGTGCTCTTCTGATGCCACACTATGAATTGAGCCACTATTACATGCTGCAAAATAAAGAAATCAGTAAAAATGTACAACACCAATAAGTTGTGCCCCCTCCAACCAACTGAATTTATTTTATATTTACTTACAGCCAGCCCCCACAGCGCCGGCCGCTGGTCCTGGTATCTGAATCCACCCGGGAATGGATGAGGCAGGCTATTCGAGGAAAAGAGGTGAATGAGATAATTGCAGATGGTGCGGTACCTGCTGATCATTTCACATGGCACCCCGTTTTCCGAGCGGTGGACAACGTTAGGAATCAGGGGGCGTAATTGATTGAGGCTATTAAAATCCAATAACCTGATAATACCCGCACTATGCTGAAAGCAGACCTTGGTGTTCTGATTGCCTTTTGCTTCGGGAATGCCCTCAAAGCGCATAAGTTAAGGAAGTTGCTCAGGCTCCGAGGGCATCTTTAGGGCTGGTTGATAAAAAATCAAAATTGTGAGCTACTTTCATCGATAATAAATTCAACGTAATAAAAAACCGCCGGCGCGAGTTTCAATCAGAAGTCATCTATTATCACGTTAAGATAGGTAAGATAACGCAACTGTACCGATCAGCTACTCTTTGAAACCAGGCTTGCCATTCCTGGCCCGCCATTCTTTCACTTCCTTAACAACCCTTTCCGGACTATCCTCTCGGCCCTTTGGAGGATAGAAAATTACATCAGAACCATCAGGGTGTTCAGTGATACGTTCAAACTCTAAAACATTTTGCACATCTTCATCTTCGGTTGTATTATCCGGATTAAATATCTTTTTCACAAAAGCTAAAAACTCAGATTCGGTGTAATCAGAAATGCTTTTTTTATTGTCCATCATTTACCACCATTGCTTAGTGAACTTCGACATGGCTTTTTGTGCATCATAACTCGCCAGTTCTCAATACCATACACATCACCGGTATTTTAATAGCTTTTGCGTGCTCTAATTCATGTTTAAGCCTTCCCCCGACATGCTCATTTTACGAATGAACGACCGTGTTTCTAACTTGATACTCCCTAAGCTAGCTTGTCAAACCGCTCAGTTAGCTCAGTGGTATCAGAAACCGCCTTCCTGAAAGCTCTCCGAATGAATGAAAGTTCGAAAACTCACAGCCACGAAATTTTTCAGCAATCACACCGGGAACAGGAGAGCCTGACTCGTCTCCGTTTTTTTCAGCCAACCATGACTAACCTGCTCCCCTTAACCAGTGATTTTGCCAGGTAAATCTCTAGAGCTTGCCAACATAACATCACTTGGCTCGACTCCCATTGCAAGAGCATCAGGCTGCTAGATCTCTCAGTACAGAAAATCCAGGCAGGCTAGCAGTATTTACGGTTGAGATGGACGAAATCTTATTGTTCCACGCGCAATGCCTGGCTTTCCGGGCTCATACTTGCATTTTCTCATTGCTGATCTTGTTTCTCTAAAAAAGATCTCAGCACCAGTTGTCTCAACAGAAGTTACTTCCCCTTTTTCATTTACTGAGGCAGCGTAATTTACAGTGCCACTAATCCGATTAGCCATGGCAGAAACTGGATAATAAGGATTAGGGCAACTTATCCGCACAGGCACAACTTCTTCTTTATTTTCTGCAGCAAGTGCCAAGTTTGATATAAGAACAGCGCAAACCAGAAGTAATGTTTTTTTCATAACCGATACCAATTGTTGTTTTCCTTATGTCTATAGATCTCTAATACGCCTTTTTCATGCAACGCCTGAGAATGCGGCTCCACTTCTACATCCCCGCTGGTATGGAGGGGATTATATATCACAGCCGGGTTAGCTGCGCGCTTTGCGTTCTGCGGGGGATTGAGGCATCGCCATTCTTCCGCAGGGCTACTCCTTCCCTATAACGCTTCCATTCACCTATATTCCATTAAAAAATGAGGAGTTTCGACTTATCATTTAGAATCAAGTAAAGTAAACACCTCTCTTACAGCCAGATTTCCAATCTTATGTGAGCCCCAAAACCCGGCACTGATTGCCGGGTATTTTATTGCTTCCCAGGTGCTTTTACGGTTTCTCACGCCCGGCACATCTCCGGCGAGTTACCTCTCACCAGCGCCTCAGCAAAAGGCCTCGGTATGGCATTAGCAGCAGGAAACCGGACGATACAATTGCTCGGCCCTGCCCTGGACGCGCTCAAAGCGCAGCATGAACTGACAGCTGGACATCCGGTCGCCACTATCACGTTTCACCACAGGGAATACGGCTCAAGCGAGGAACAGAATTTGCGACTTGTTTTCATGCCGCGGAGACGGAAAGGCGAGCAAAAACCCTGCTACTCGCACAGCAGCATAGGCAGCAGATGGGAAGCTGCAGTAAAACGCGCTGGCATTCGCCGCAGGAATCCGTACCATACGCGGCATACTTTTGCCTGCTGGCTCCTGACGGCTGGCGCAAACCCGTCTTTTATAGCCAATCAGATGGGGCATGAAAACGCGCAAATGGTGTACGACGTTTATAGTACATGGATAGAAGAAATGAACGGCGACCAGGTTTCTATGTTGAATTCCCGGCTTGGGCTTTAACACGTTTTGCCCCCTATATGCCCCTTTAAGATTTTGAGAATGTTAATAATGCAAGAAAATCAAGAACTTACAAAGAAAGAGAAATACAACATCGATAAGCTGCAGAAACGTCTGCGCCGCAACGTCGGTGAGGCGATCGCCGACTTCAATATGATTGAAGAAGGCGACCGCATTATGGTTTGTCTGTCAGGCGGCAAGGACAGCTATACCATGCTGGAGATCCTGCGTAACCTGCAGAAAAGCGCGCCCATCTCCTTCTCGCTGGTGGCGGTGAACCTCGACCAGAAACAGCCCGGGTTCCCGGAGCATATTCTGCCGGCGTATCTTGAGCAGCTGGGCGTTGAATACAAGATTGTCGAAGAGAATACCTACGGCATCGTCAAAGAGAAGATCCCGGAAGGGAAAACCACCTGCTCGCTCTGCTCTCGCCTGCGTCGCGGCATTCTCTACCGTACCGCCAGCGAACTCGGCGCCACCAAGATTGCCCTCGGCCATCATCGCGACGACATCCTGCAGACGCTGTTCCTGAATATGTTCTACGGCGGCAAAATGAAAGGGATGCCGCCGAAGCTGATGAGCGATGACGGCAAACACATCGTCATCCGCCCGCTGGCCTACTGCCGCGAAAAGGACATCGAGCGTTTCTCCCAGGCCAAGGGCTTCCCGATCATTCCGTGCAACCTGTGCGGGTCGCAGCCTAACCTGCAGCGCCAGGTGATCGCCGATATGCTTCGCGACTGGGATAAGCGTTATCCGGGACGCATTGAAACCATGTTTAGCGCGATGCAGAACGTGGTGCCTTCGCACCTGAGCGACGTTAATCTGTTTGATTTTAAAGGCATCACCCACGGTTCTGAGGTGGTGGACGGCGGCGATCTGGCGTTTGATCGGGAAGAGATTCCCCTGCAGCCTGCCGGCTGGCAGCCGGAGGAAGAGGACGCCCGGTTAGATGAGCTGCGTCTGAACGTAGTGGAAGTGAAGTAACCCGAAAGCGTCTCAGGCCGCCGCCTGAGACGCGCTATTCTGCCCTTACTTCAGCAGTCGTACGCGGCAGGCTTTGCCTTTGATCTTACCGTTTTGTAACTGCTTATACGCTTTCTGCGCCATATTCTGGCGGATCGCTACATAGACGTGGGCCGGGTGGACGGTAATTTTGCCGATATCGGCGCCATCAAACCCCATATCTCCGGTCAACGCCCCCAGCACATCCCCCGGGCGCATTTTCGCCTTTTTTCCGCCGTCGATGCACAGCGTCGCCATCTCCGCCGTCAGCGGCGTAATAGCGTTGCCCGTCGGCGCCGGCAGCCAGTTAAGGGATAATTGCAGCATGTCGGCCAGAATGGTGGCGCGCTGCGCCTCTTCCGGCGCGCAGAAGCTGATAGCCAGGCCTTGTTCGCCGGCGCGGGCGGTGCGGCCGATGCGGTGAACATGCACCTCCGGATCCCAGGCCAGCTCGAAGTTCACCACCAGCGCGAGAGATTTGATGTCCAGGCCGCGGGCGGCGACGTCGGTCGCCACCAGAACCCGGACGCTGCCGTTCGCGAAGCGCACCAGCGTTTGATCGCGGTCGCGCTGCTCGAGGTCACCGTGCAGCGATAATGCGCTCTGCCCGGCGGCGTTGAGCGCATCGCAGACCGCCTGGCAGTCGCGCTTGGTATTGCAGAACACCACGCAGGACGCCGGCTGATGCTGGCTAAGCAGACGCTGGAGCAGCGCAATCTTGCCGTGACGGGAAACTTCAAAGAACTGCTGTTCGATAGCCGGTAGCGCATCGACGCTGTCAATCTCAATCGTTTCCGGATGACGCTGCACCCGACCGCTGATCGCCGCGATCGCCGCAGGCCAGGTGGCGGAAAACAGCAGCGTCTGCCGGTCAGCCGGCGCGAAGCGGATCACCTCGTCGATGGCGTCGCTGAAGCCCATATCGAGCATGCGGTCCGCTTCATCCATCACCAGGGTCTGCAGCGCGTCGAGAGAGACCGTCCCCTTCTGCAGATGATCGAGCAGACGGCCCGGGGTGGCGACGATAATATGCGGGGCGTGCTGCAGTGAATCGCGCTGAGCGCCAAACGGCTGCCCGCCGCAGAGCATCAAAATCTTGATGTTCGGCAGGCAGCGCGCCAGACGGCGCAGCTCGCCGGCAACCTGATCGGCCAGTTCGCGGGTCGGACACAGCACCAGCGACTGGGTCTCAAAGCGCGACGGATCGATATGCTGCAGCAGGCCCAGCCCGAAGGCGGCCGTTTTTCCGCTGCCGGTTTTTGCCTGCACGCGCACATCTTTCCCCGCGAGGATCGCCGGCAGGGCGGCGGCCTGAACCGGCGTCATCGACAGATAACCCAGCTCGTTAAGGTTGGCTAATTGGGCGGCAGGTAAAACAGTCAGGGTAGAAAAAGCGGTCACAATGTATTCTCGTATTAAAGGACAGACGATCTGCAGGCGCGTATCCTCGCAGATCTCCGCGCCTGATGCGACAATTTAATCGGCTCTTCATCAGGCGGCGGATCGGGCTGCGGCTGCGGGCGCGGTCGCGGATCGGGTAAAGGAACCGGATCGTTCGGCTCGGGCGAGATGGGGATGGACTGGGCTGTCAGCCCTGAAGCGTAATGCATAGTGGCCTCCCGGAAAGTGATACGGGCGTACCCGCAGGCGTAAACGGCCTGAAGACCGTCGGGTGTCTTAGTAAGCGTAGAAGCTGGTCAGGAGAGCGCAAAAAAAAAGCCGACTCAACAAAGTCGGCGTCGTACGAATCAATTGTGCTATGCAGTAATTCAAAAAAGGAAGTAAGACAATATGGAGCGCAACGCCCATCGCTTGACGTTGCATTCACCTGCGAGAGAGATATTGCCCTGAATGGGTAGAGGGTTTATTGATTTCGCTCAAAGATTGCCGGGTTTTCCCGGCATCGTCGCCGCCAAAAGGCGATTCTTTACAACCATTTACTGCGATGTAACCACCACGCAACACCACCGATGACAACGACTAACATCAGGCAAAAGAGGCTAAAGCCCAGATGCCAGCTGTTACCAGGGATCCCCCCGAGGTTGACGCCGAACAGGCCGGTTAAAAAGGTGCTGGGCAGAAACACCATCGCCATCAACGACATCGTATAGGTCCGCCGCGCCAGCGACTCCTGCATAATCTGGGCGATCTCATCGCTCATGATCGCCGTCCGGGCAATGCAGCTGTCGATCTCGTCCAGCCCGCGCCCCAGCCGCTCGGCGATATCCTGCATCCGCCGCCGCTGATCGTCGCTCATCCACGGCAGGCGTTCGCTAGCCAGCCGGGCGTAAACATCGCGCTGAGGCGCCATATACCGGCGCATCACAATCAGCTGCTTACGCAGTAGCGCGAGAAAACCGCGCGGCGGCACCTGCTGATCGAGCAGGTCGTCTTCGAGGTCGATAATTCGGTCGTGCAGTTGTTCAATAAACTCACTGGCATGATCGGTCAGCGCGTCGCAGACTTCCACCAGCCAGCTGCCGCCATCCGTCGGCCCATTGCCCTCCTTCAGGTCGCCCAGCACATCGTCCAGCGCCAGCACTTTGCGCTGACGAGTGGAGACGATCAGCCGCTCATCCATATACAGACGCATCGCCACCAGCTGGTCTGGCCGTTCATCGGTGCTGCCGTTGATGCAGCGCAGGGTAATCAACGCCCCGTCGCCGATCCGCGTCACCCGCGGTCGGGTGCTCTCGCCCGCCAGGGCATCGCGCACGTTATTGGGCAGCAACGGGGTGGCCGCCAGCCAGTCGGCGCTGTCGCTATGGGTATAGTTGAGATGCAGCCAGCAGGGCTTCTCTTTATCGATAATATCGTCATCGGCGAGCGGCTTCACGCCCCCCTGCCCGTCGAGCACCCACGCGAAGATCGCGTCCGGTATCTGCAACTCCGAGCCTTTAATCGCGTCCACTCAACCTCCGTTAATCCATGCCTGTCGCATTGCGCGCGCTCTGTATAAGGTACGCGAAAGCGCGCTTTTTCGCTGTTTATTGCCCGGTGAAAGAGGCTAATCGCTTCATTAAAAAGCGCTTTCCCCGGGCCGCGCCCGCTTTCCTCATTTAACGTTAAAGTGTAGTGAAATCAAGTTCTTCAGGTTTTGCGCGGTTCACTGCGACCTTTTGCGGTTTATTTTGCGGCCTTTTGCTGTATTATGCCGTTTATTGCGTCAATTTGCGGAGTCCCTCGCCATGCATAAGCTCGCGCGACAAAAACACATCCTTGACCGGCTGAGTGAAACCGGTCAGCTGAGCATCAGCGAACTGGTTGATGCGCTGCAGGTGTCGGCCGATACCATACGCCGGGATCTCAGTGAGCTGGAAAACCAGGGGGTACTGCAGAAAAGCCACGGCGGCGCCATCGCGCTTAACGTCCCGGCGATGACGCGCCAGGGAAGAAACGCCCTGCTCCCCGGAACGAAACAGCGTCTGGGCCAGCAGGTCGCCGCGCGCATCCCCTCCGGCTCGACGCTGTTTCTCGACGCCGGCAGCACACTGCTGGCCGTCGCTACACAGCTGAAAGGCCCCATGACCGTGATCACCGCGTCGCTGGATATCGCTCAGCTGTTCAGCGACCGCGCCGATATCCAGCTTATCCTGCTTGGCGGCCAGTGGGACAGTGAACAGCGGCTGTTCGCCGGCAGCGCCACGCTGTCGCTGGTGGCGCGCTACCGCGCCGATATCGCGATTCTCGGCGCCTGCGCGTTGCATGCCGAACTGGGCCTGAGCGCCAGCCAGGAGGCCGATGCGGACGTAAAACGCGCCATGCTCGCCGCCAGCGCGGAACACTGGCTGGTGGCGGACCATACCAAAGTCAACCATTGCGAACCCTGGCTGGTGGCCGGTCTCAGCGACATTCGCCATCTTTTCCTCGATCGTCCCTGGCCTGAGCTGGGGGATGACCCTGTCCTCTCTGTACATATTGCTGACGCTTAACAACGTGGAGAACCTGATGAGTAACAACACGATAAATATCGCCCTGATTGGCTATGGCTTCGTCGGTAAGACTTTCCACGCGCCGCTTATCCGTTCGGTGCCGGGCCTGAACCTGGCCTTCGTCGCCTCGCGCGATGAAGAGAAAGTCAAACGCGACCTGCCGGACGTCACGGTGATCGCTTCCCCGGAAGCGGCGGTCCAGCACCCGGATGTCGATCTGGTGGTTATCGCCTCCCCTAACGCCACGCACGCGCCGCTGGCCCGCCTGGCGCTGAACGCCGGCAAGCATGTGGTGGTGGACAAACCCTTTACCCTTGATATGCAGGAGGCCCGGGAGCTGATCGCCCTGGCGCAGGTGAAACAGCGGCTGCTTTCCGTCTTCCATAACCGCCGCTGGGACAGCGATTATCTCGGTATCCGTCAGGTTATTGAGCAGGGCGCCATCGGCACGGTGAAACATTTTGAGTCCCATTTCGACCGTTTCCGCCCGGAAGTCCGCGTCCGCTGGCGCGAGCAGAACGTCCCCGGCAGCGGCTTATGGTTCGATCTGGGGCCGCACCTGATCGATCAGGCGCTGCAGCTGTTTGGTCTGCCGCAGTCGGTACAGGGCAATATCGCCACCCTGCGCGACGGCGCGGAGATCAACGACTGGGCGCATGTGGTCTTAAACTACCCGGCGCATAAAGCGATCCTCCACTGCAGCATGCTGGTCGCGGGGGGCTCCTCGCGCTTCACGGTGCATGGCGATAAAGGCAGCGTTGTCAAAGCGCGGGCCGACCAGCAGGAGAGCCAGCTGCTGGCGGGTGTGGTACCGGGAAGCGCCGGCTGGGGCGAGGATGAGGATGGGCTGGTTATCTATGACGCCTCGCTGCAGACCCAAACCCAGCCTACCCCGCCGGGCGATCAGCGCCAGTACTATATGCAGATCCGCGACGCGCTGAAGGGCCAGATCGCCAATCCGGTGCCGCCGGTACAGGCGCTGGCGGTGATGGCCGTCCTGGAAGCGGCGGCGCGCTCTGCAGAAAGCGGCGTGGCGCAGACCCTCGACCTGACCGACGACGAGCGCAACGCGCTGCGCTAAGCCTGTCGTTACTCCGGTTATCTGTGCGGCCCGCAGGTAACCGGATCGCCACCCCGACTGCAGAAATAATCACTGCCTGTCAGCAGATTATCCTTTCTTTATCCTGCCTTTTTGCCTAAAGCACCGCTGGAAATTTCAGCCAATTGGGAGGAGGATAGAGAACAGATCGATCGTGATGAGAACAAGGTTGCTGACGCTGTGGACGCGGTGACCGCAATACCCGACAGGAGAAGCTCATGTACTACACGTTAGGAGATACCACTCTCCATTTTTATCGCTATCAGTGCAAATTCTACGTCGCCCACTGGGAAGGAGGGAACGTGATGGACGAAAAATTTAAACCGTTTATCGAGCAGATCACTGAGAAGACCGGGCTGGACGCGAAGCGCGTCGAGACCGCCGCGCGCGATTATTTTACTAACGTGGATTAACAGGCAGCCTGTTGCGGTATACCCAAGGCCTGGCCGACGTGCCTGCCGTTGATCTCCCCCCTTCCGCCGCCACGGCCCTCGTTCCCGCTGGCGGCTCTCCTTCCCCACCGGCGATAAACAGGATAACGACCAGCCAGAACCCCATGCTGTCTGCCCCACGCTTTTGTCAATTTTCAGACCGATAACGTGAAATGTCATTTATCGTAATTATCTATTTCCCCGTGATTTTTTAGTCGAAACAATATCGCCCTGCCGCCAGGCAGGGCGTCGGCGACTACCGCTCCTCCAGCGCCGCCACCGGCTCCGGCGCGCTTCTCCTGCGCAGCAGATAGCCTGCGGCAAGGATCAGCAGCCATACCGGGATCAGGCAGACGGAGATGCGGATGTCCGGGGTCAGATACATCACCCCGAGGATCCCGGCGAGAAACAGCAGACACAGCCAGTTTGTCAGGGGATAGGCGAAACTCTGGAAAGCCGTTACCTTCCCGGCCCGCTGCATGGCGCGGCGGAACTTAAGATGAGTGATGCAGATCATCGCCCAGTTGATGACCAGGGCGGCCACCACCAGGGCCATCAGCAGGGCAAAGGCTTTCCCGGGCATCACATAGTTAATCACCACGCAAAGCGCCGTGGCGACGGCGGACACCGCCAGGGCGGTCAACGGGATCCCGCGGTGGTTCACCCGCAGCAGCGCGCGCGGGGCGTTGCCCTGCTGAGCCAGGCCGAACAGCATCCGGCTGTTGCAGTAGACGCAGCTGTTGTAGACCGACAGCGCGGCGGTGAGCACCACCAGATTGAGGGCGTTGGCCACAATATTGCTGTCAATGGCGTGAAAGATCAGCACAAAGGGGCTTCCCCCTTCCACGACGTTCCGCCACGGGTAGAGTGACAGCAAGACCGCCAGCGACCCCACATAAAAAAGCAGAATACGGTAGATCACCTGGTTGGTGGCTTTGGGAATGGTTTTATGCGGTTCGTCGGCTTCCGCCGCGGTGATCCCCACCAGCTCAAGCCCGCCGAAGGAGAACATGATCACCGCCATGGCCATCACTAAGCCCGTGATACCGTTAGGGAAAAATCCCCCGTCCTGCCACAGGTTGGCCACCGTCGCCGCCGGCCCGCCGTGACCGCTAAATAACAGATAGCAGCCAAAGGCGATCATGCTGATGATGGCGGCCACTTTGACAATCGAGAACCAGAACTCCAGCTCGCCATACACTTTGACGTGCGTCAGGTTGATGGCGTTGATCGCCACGAAGAAGATTGCCGCCGACAGCCAGGTAGGTACCTCCGGCCACCAGTACTGAATATAGATGCCCACCGCCGTCAGCTCCGCCATGCTTACCAGCACGTACAACACCCAGTAATTCCAGCCGGACATAAACCCGGCGAAGGGCCCCCAGTAGCGGTTGGCGAAATGGCTGAACGACCCCGCCACCGGCTCCTCTACCACCATTTCGCCAAGCTGACGCATGATAAAGAAGGCGATAACCCCGGCGATGGCGTACCCCAACAGGACCGAGGGGCCTGCCATACGGATCGTTTGCGCGATACCTAAAAACAGTCCGGTGCCGACCGCCCCCCCGAGGGCGATTAACTGGATATGGCGGTTTTTTAACCCGCGCTTTAACTGATGCTCTTGCTGCGTTGTCATCTCTGACCTGCCCCTGTCTGTAAAAAGTCACTTTCGCCGGTAGCAACTTTCAGGCCAGTGGATCGCCGCGGAGCGGCTGACCCAAACTAATCCATTGAATGATATTGAAATATTATTTTCCAGTTCGTTCTGAAAGCTGGTCATCGCGCCGCTGACCTGGCGCATAACGCGCGAAAATTGGCCAGATGACGCACAGATCATGAGAAAACAAGTGGCTTAATGCATGAAGCTGACCCGTTTTGGTGCATCCGGTTTGCCGCCGTCGGGTCAGGCTTCACGCCAGGCAAAAAACTGTTAGGCTGGTAGCCACTTTTACGTTCCACTAGTGGCCACTATGTACAACATCGACGACTATGATCTGAAAATTCTTACCCTGCTGCAGGCCAATGGCCGTTTGACCAATCAGGAGCTTAGCGAGCTTATCGGCCTGTCCGCTTCCCAGTGTTCGCGCCGCCGTATCGCCCTTGAACAGGCGCAGCTTATCCTCGGCTACCATGCGCGTCTGGCGCCGGATGCCGCCGGGCAGGAGATGCTTGGCCTGATTGAGGTGCGCCTGCTGAATCACACCCCGAAATGCGTGGAGAGCTTTCATCAGATGCTCAGTGAAGTGGACGCCATTCTGGACGCCTGGAAAACCACCGGCGACGCCGATTATCTGCTGCGGGTAACGGTCCCGGACCTGCCCGGACTGAGCCATTTGATCAGCCATATTCTGGCGCAAAACAAAGGGGTGGCTCATCTGAAAACCGCCGTCGTGCTCAACCGCCTGAAGGAGAACGGCCAGCTGATGCCGGGCACGCCCTCGCTGCGCTGAACCGGAGCACAGTGCCCTGCGCTGGTGCAGATGCGGGGCCAGTCAATGCGTGATAAGCAGTAAATTCGCACAATTTACGCATTTCATAACCATTATGCGCACGACTCGTGCGATTCTCTCTTTCCAACAGAACAACAGGTTAGGCTAATCCTCGGCTATTTTTTCCGCAACCAATCGCCCGGGCCCGCTCCTCTGGTGCGATTTTTGCAAACAAGAGCTTATCCTTGTTAACGAAAAGATAGTGCTTATTTATGGATAACGTCCTTTCCCCTGAAAAACTGACCCACACCTGGCTGGAGGATGCCCTGGCGCTGCTGTTCGGCACGCTGATGATCTCCTTTGGCATTATCCTGTTTCGCCAGGCCGGCGCCCTGACCGGCGGGACGGCAGGCATGGCCTTTCTGATCCACTACGCCACCCACCTGCCGTTCGGCGTGGTTTTCTTCGCCATTAACCTGCCCTTCTACTGGCTCTCCGTCCGGCGGATGGGCGCCGCCTTCACGCTGAAAACCTTCTGCGCGGTCGGACTGGTGTCGCTGTTCTCCGACCTGCACGGCTACTTTATCCATGTCGATCGCCTGAACCCCTATTACGCCACCCTCTTCGGCAACATCATGGTCGGTATCGGCTTTGTGGTGCTGTTCCGCCATAAAGCGAGCCTCGGCGGCGTCAATATTCTGGCCCTCTATCTGCAGGATAAAAGCGGTATCCGCGCCGGTAAATTCCAGATGGTGGTGGACGCCTGCATCGTCACCGCCTCGCTGTGGGTGGTTAGCCTGCCGATGCTGCTGGTCTCTGTCCTCGGCGCCGTGATTTTGAATTCGATTATCGCCATGAACCACCGCCCAGGACGCTACGCGGTGTAATGGCTTCACCTTTAACGGTCATTTCAGGAGTAACCACTGTGTTCCAGAACGTTGACGCCTACGCGGGCGATCCTATCCTGTCGCTGATGGAGGCCTTTCAACAGGATCCCCGGGCAGACAAAGTTAACCTTAGCATCGGGCTGTACTATAACGAGCAGGCCATCATTCCTCAGCTGGAGGCGGTCCGTCAGGCCGCTGACCGGCTGCAGAGCCAGTTGCACAAGGCCAGCCTCTATCTGCCGATGGAGGGACTGGCTCCCTATCGCCGCGCGGTCCAGACGCTGCTGTTTGGCGAACACCATCCGGCGTTGCGTGCCGGACGCATCGCCACCATCCAGACGCTGGGCGGCTCCGGCGCGCTGAAGGTGGGTGCTGATTTCCTCAAGCGCTACTTCCCCGACTCCGCGGTCTGGGTCAGCGATCCAACCTGGGAGAACCATGTGGCCATCTTTGCCGGGGCGGGTTTCGAGGTGCATACCTATCCCTGGTTCGACAGCGCCACCCGTGGGGTCAATTTCCCCGCGATGCTTGCCGCCCTCCAGCAGCTCCCGCCGCGCAGCATCGTGCTGCTCCATCCTTGCTGCCATAATCCGACGGGGGCCGATCTCGCCCCCGAGCAGTGGGATCGGGTGATTGAGGTGTTGATCGCCCGGGAGCTGATCCCGTTCCTCGATATTGCCTACCAGGGTTTTGGCCGCGGGCTGGATGAAGATGCCTATGCCATACGCGCCATCGCCAGCGCCGGACTGACGGCGCTGGTCAGCAACTCGTTCTCGAAGATTTTTTCACTGTACGGCGAGCGTGTCGGCGGCCTGTCGGTGGTCTGTGACAACGCCGATGCCGCCGGGCGCGTGCTGGGCCAGTTGAAAGCCACCGTACGCCGCAACTACTCCAGCCCGCCGGGGTTTGGCGCCCAGGTGGTGTCGCAGGTGCTCAACGATCCCGAGCTGAATGCCCTGTGGCAGGGGGAAGTGGAGGCCATGCGCACCCGCATCAGCGCCATGCGCGTCGCGCTGGTGAAGGCCCTGCAGGCAGCCCTGCCGGCGGCGGATTTTTCCTATCTGCTGACCCAGCGCGGCATGTTCAGTTACACCGGCTTTAGCGCCGATCAGGTAGACGTTCTGCGTGAAGAACATGGCATCTATCTGATTGCCAGCGGTCGCGTCTGCGTGGCCGGGCTCAACCACGGCAATATTGCGCGGGTAGCCAGCGCCTTCGCCGCGGTCTGCGCACGCTGATCCGCTTTCCCGCTGGCCGGGGCAACCCCGGCGCGGTATAGCAGTTATTCGCGACGCAGTCGGCGAGCCAGGCGGGTGCCCAGCGTCTGAATAAGCTGGACAATAACAATCAGCACCAGGGCGGTGGTGAGGGTGGCAAAGGCGTCGAAACGCTGATAGCCGTAGGTGATCGCCAGGTCGCCGATCCCGCCGCCGCCCACCGTTCCCGCCATGGCGGTCGCGCCAAGCAGACCGATGGTCGCGGTGGTAAGGGCCAGAATCAACGACGCCGCCGCCTCCGGCAGCATGAAATGCCAGACGGTCTGCAGAGGGGTCGCGCCCATGGCGTCTGCGGCCTCAAGGATCCCCTCATCCACCTCCAGCAGCGAGCTCTCCACCAGCCGGGCAATATAGGGGGCGACAAAAACGATCAGCGGCACGATGGCCCCCGCGGTGCCGATAGTCGTGCCCACCAGCAGCCTGGTGAAGGGCAGGATCACAATCAGCAAAATGATAAACGGCAGCGAGCGCAGCACGTTGATCAGCGGATTCAGCGCCTGATGCACCACCGGGTTGGCCACGATGCCGCCAGGACGGCAAACCACCAGCACAATTCCCAGCGGGACGCCGAGCAGCGCGCCAAAGCCCAGTGAGATGGCGACCATAATCAGGGTATCATGCAGCGCCAGCAGAAACTGCTCGCCGGTAATGGCGGTATCAATAAGATCAAACATGGATGATTTTCACTCCTGCGTCGGCCAGATGGGTGATGGCGCGTTCGGTTTCGTCAGGCTCGCCGAGGAGTTGCACAATCATAAATCCCAGTATCCGGCCCTGAACTTCGGACATGCTGGCAAACAGGATATTCACCTCGACAGCATACTCGCGGATCAGGCGGTTAATGATCGGCTGCCGGGCCGTCGCGCCGATAAATTCGAGGCGTAAAGCCCGGGCGCCGTTGTCGCGCTGCAGGAGCGATGCCACCCGCTGCGGCAGGCGATCGTGCACCACCGACTGCACGAAGCTGGCGGTGACCGGATGCTGCGGCTGGGCAAAAAGATCGAAAACCGTCCCCTGCTCAACAATGCGCCCGGCCTGCATCACCGCCACCTTGTGACAGATTGTCTGGATCACTGACATTTCATGCGTAATCAGCACAATGGTGATGCCATAGCGGCGATTAATCTCCTGCAGCAGCAATAAGATCTGTACCGTGGTATGGGGGTCGAGCGCCGAGGTGGCTTCATCGCACAGCAGCACCGACGGGTTGGTGGCCAGCGCCCGGGCGATACCGACCCGCTGCTTTTGCCCACCCGACAGCTCATTCGGGTAACTGTGCATTTTGTCGCTCAGGTCGACAAACGCCAGCAGCTCCGCAACCCGCGCCTGGATAAAGGCCTTGTCGCGTCCCTGCAAAATAAGCGGGATAGCGATGTTATGAAATACCGTTTTCGAATTCAGCAGATTAAAATTCTGAAAGATCATGCCGATATCTTTTTTTATCGCCTGCAGGCGCTGGCCGCTGCAGTCCTGGAGCGACTCACCGTTCAACACCACCTCGCCCTCACCCGGCGTTTCCAGACGATTAATCAGCCGCAATAAGGTGCTTTTTCCTGCGCCGCTATAGCCAATAATGCCGAAAATATCGCCCCGGTCGATACTGAGATTAATATCCTGCAGGGCCAGAACCGGATGCCCTTTTCTGTTAAAGGTTTTACTGACATGGCGAAATTCTATCATCGCGTTATTCATTTTAAATAATCAGGCAGCAGGTAACCATCATACTGCGGATGGCTGAGAATATATTTTTTGAAATCGGCAGAGTGATAGCCGTCGATGATATCTTTGGCAAACTGCGCCTTCTGATTTTTACCGGCAACGGTCACAACGTTAATAAAATGGCTGGTAGCGGCCTCCAGCTTTAATGCCGAGGTAAGCGCCATGCCGCTGGAGACGGCGAAATTACCCTGAATCAGGCCATAGTCGACGTCCGGCAGCGCGCGAACCTGCTGGGCATTGTCCATCTCCTTAAGCACGATGTTATAGGGGTTGGCAACGATGTTACGCTGCGAAAAGGTGGCGGGATCGCTGTCCGGTTTAATCTTCACCCAGCCGAGGCTTTCCAGCACCAGTACCGCGCGATATTCGTTCGACGGCTGGTTTGGCACCGACACCACCGTGCCGGCTGCCGGGGTGCCCAGGGTCGTCAGTTTGCCGCCGTACAGACCCATCGGCGGCGTGGGTACCTGCACAATGCCGACGTTATCGATCCCCAGTCGCTCATTGATCGCTTTCAGGTATACCGGATGCTGCATAATATTCGCTTCGATATCGCCGCGAGCTACCGCGTCATTGACCTGAATACCGTCGCTGAAATCTTTATATTCGATTTTATATCCTTTACTCAATAAATAGGGGGCGACCCCTTTTTCAAATTGCTCTTTATACGGCCCGGGGTTAAAGCCGATGCGAATAATTTGATCGGCGGTGGCGTAAAAGGAGGAAGCGGATAACAGGGCGAGCGTCATTCCGAGCGCAACTGACTTGTTCATAAGGTATTTTCCTGGAAGGTTGGCGATATTGAGCGATTAAATCACAGCCGAAAGCGGGTTGTAAGCCAGAACGCCGGATTTCCTTTTGCTTATTCCTCATAAACTTTTGCCATCCCGACATATCCTAAAAACAATAATCCTTTGCATATATTGTTATTTAGCCAGGCGCAATAAATCCCTTAAAGATGGCAGATTATTGATAACGTAAACCGGGAAAATTATGCCTGATTTCGCTGCTTCACCGCTGGTGGACGCCCTGGAAGAGAATCTGTTCAGCCTGCTGGAAAAACTGGCCGCGGAGGTCAACACCGACGCGCTGCCGTTGATCGACCTCTCCAGCGGCAGTCCGGATCAGCCCACGCCGCCGGAAGTGATTGACTCGCTGCAGAGCGCCATTCATCGTCGTGAAAACCATGGCTACCCGTCGTTCTGGGGCAAGCCGCAGGTCCGCGAAGCGATCGCCCATTTTTATCGCCGCCAGTATGATGTGGAAATCGATCCGCACAGCGAAGTCGCGGTATTTCAGGGCTCGCATATCGGTATTGGCGGCATCCCGCGGGCACTGCTCCGTCCCGGACAATACCTCATCTCCACCGATCCCTGCTATCCCATTTACCGCTCAGCGGCGCTGCAGTCCCAGGCGGCGTTTTATGGCCTGCCGCTCAGGGCTGAGAACCACTTCCTGCCGGATTTTAACGACCTCCCCCGGGAGGTGGCTGACCAGGCCGGGCTGGTGGTGCTTAACTATCCGCATAACCCCACCGGCGCCCTCGCCACGCCGGCGCTGTTCGCCAGCGCCCTGCAGTTTGCCCGCCGTCACCAGGTGCCGATCCTGCATGATTTTGCCTATGCGGCCATCGGCAGCGCGGCCAGCGATGCGCCGCTGAGCCTTTTCTCCCAGCCCGACGCGAAAGCGTGGGGAGTGGAGACCTACACCTTCTCCAAGACCTTTAATATGGCCGGCTGGCGCTTCGGCTTCGCGGTCGGCAACGCCTCGATTATTCGGGCGTTTAAAAAACTGCACACCCACAGCTACAGCACGGTGTTTGGCGCCATTCAGGATGCAGCGATCGCCGCGCTCAGCCTGCCGGCAGAACGGATTGCGCAGCTGACGGCGGTGTATCATCAGCGCCGGGAGTGGGTTCTGCGTCGACTGGCCGCACTGCGCTGGCCGGTTCGTGCCGCACAAGGCACTTTCTTCCTCTGGCTGAGCGTGCCGCCCGGGTACCGTTCACAGGAGTTTGCCCGCCTGCTGCTGCAGGAGGCGCATATTCTGGTGGCGCCAGGCACTGGTTTTGGCGATGGGGGTGAAGGGTTTATTCGCATCAGTCTGACGGCTGGGGACGACGCGCTGCGCAAGGCGCTGGACCGTCTCGCCCGGCTGGCGCTGTTTTAGCGCCTGCCTCGCGGAGGCGTTACATCTTCAGGTAGCCCGCCATGCGTTGAATACGCGCGGCGGAATAGTCATAGCAGGCGCTGGCGGGTTTACCCAGTACGCGATATTTGGCGCCATTGTAAAAGGCGGTCTTATTCTCCTCTTCCAGAAAGCGCCGGGAGACGGTGTCGCTGAAAATACGGTCGCCATCCGACTGTGGCTGATAGCGGCTGGATTTGACGCTCTCCCACGCCACGCCGATCGGCTTATGGTCATAGCCGGTCATACAGAACAGCCGGTTGGAGGCCAGCAGATCGGCCTCGATGGTTTTAAATTCCGCCGCCGTAGCGGCGCAGGTTATGCTTAACAGGCAGGCCGAAGCCCATCGGTAAATTGTCATTATTCAGGCGATCCCAGAGAGTTTCCTCCATTCTAAGCGGCTGAAAATTCTGGACGTTCACTTTCACCTATCGTTGCCAGCAAAAACCGCAAAATAATTTACACTCAGACTCCTCGTGCGTTGTCTTAACGACCTGCAGGCCTTCCCTGCGCAGCTCATCCGCCGGGCCAGACAACGAGACGCCGGCGGGAAGGATATAGCCGTCTTTAACGATTAAACGCCCAGCGGGTCCCGCTGGTCAGCGCCCGCTCGAAGGCGGGACGGCCGGGGCCCGCCAGCCAGCCGGCGAAGGTGTGCAGCTGCGGGTGCAGCTGGCGCAGGGCGTCGAGGTCGGCGTGCCCCGCCAGCCGCCCGTCGTCCACCAGCCCGGTCAGCTTGTGCAGAAAAGGGCTGGCGGCCAGCACCTCGTCGGAAAATCGCGAATAGGGGATCGGCCGTCCCGCCGCCGCGGAGAATAACGCCTCGAGCTGATGACCGGTCACGCTGTCGCTGGCGATCTCGAACGTCTTGCCGGCAAACCGCGCCGGCGCGGCAAAAATCGCTGCGACAAGCTGGCCGATATCCTCCACCGCCAGCACCTGCATCCTCCCCTCCGGCAGCATAAAAAAGTGAAAATGACCTTCATCAAGGCCAAAACCGGGCATCACCAGCAGCTCCATAAAGGTGGCGGGCCGCACGATGGTCGCCGCCAGCGGCAGGCGGCGGATATGCCGCTCAATCGCCGCTTTGGTGTCATAATGCGCTACGCCGGTCGGCGTCTCCCCCGCCGCGCTGCCGGAGCTGTACACCAGATGCTTCACCCCGCACTCGACGGCAAGGTCGGCGATGGTTATCCCGTAGCGCACCTCCTGCTCATCGGTTACCGTCCCGCCCGGCGAGCTGGGCTGCACGCTGAAGACGCCGTCGACCCCGGCCATCGCCGCCCGCATTGCCGCCCGGTCTTCAAAGGCGCCCACGACCAGCTCGGCTCCCCGCGCCGCCAGCGCGACAGCCCCGGCGGAGAAAGGATCCCTGACCAGCGCCCGCACTCGCCAGCCGCGGTGCAGCAGCGCCCGCGCCACCGAGCCGCCCTGCTGGCCGGTGGCGCCAAAAACCAATACGCTCTGGGCATTATTCATCACCGTTCCCCCTCGTCAGCAGATAGTTGTCCGGCGTCTCGCCAGCGATACTCCCCTGGCCTGTCCTCCTCCAGCCAACCGCAGGAGGGTCCGGCGAAATGCCCGGTGAACCATTGGGCATGATGGCTTGCGCACCACGCCATCATCTCGCGTCGCGAACGTTCCGCCTGCCGGGGATCGCCGCAGAACGCCGAGCTCCAGTGCGGATGGGTAAACTGGCGCGGGGAATGAAGAAGATCGCCTGAGAAACAGGCGTAGTCATCGCCAGAGGAGAGGATCAGCGCGGCATGGTCCGGACTGTGGCCGGGGGTAGGGATAAAGGCGATCCGTCCGCCGACCAGCGGCCTGGCCGCCACATCCACAGTCTCCAGCTGGCCAGCCTCGATCACCGGCAGCAGGCTGTCGAGCCACAGCGCCCGGTAGCGTTCGCTGTTCTTCACCCGCGTGAGCTCTTTTGCCGAACACAGGTAGCGCGCGTTGGGAAACAGCGGCGCCCAGCGATCGTCCCGCCAGACGGTATTCCACCCGACATGGTCGGTGTGCAGGTGGGTCAGTAGCACCAGGGTCACCTCCTCCGGGTTCACTCCCGCGGCGCGGAGATTCTCCAGATAGGGCGTGTTAAGTTGATGATAGAGCGAATTGCCGCCGCGCTCCCGACCATTGCCGGTGGCGGTATCGATAACGATCAGATCGTGGGGAGTCTGTACCACCCAGCTGTGGATTGACAGCGCGATTGGCTGATTATCGGCGTCCGCCTCCGTCACAGGGAACGCCGCGGGATAGAGCGCCGCCGGCTGCAGGCTAATCTCGCGCTCCGGCACTTTGAATATCAGGCTGTCGCCTGTCTGGTAAGTTTGCATCACTCCCTCCGCGCGCATTGCGCTGGTTGATTTACCGGGGTGATATTCACTATGCTGCCGGGATAACCCACATTCAAATTGATTAACATAATGAAGAAAATCATTGAAAATGATTTTAGTCGTATCGATCTGAATTTGTTGACGGTCTTGATGGTGCTGTACCGCGAAGCCAGCGTTACCCGCACCGCAGAGGCGCTGCATCTTGGCCAACCGGCCATCAGCGGGGCGCTGAAACGGCTGCGCGAGATGTTTGACGATCCGCTGTTCGTGCGCAGCGCCAGAGGCATGCTGCCGACCCCGCGGGCGCAAGCGCTGATGACCGAACTGCAGCCGCTGATGGAACACCTGCATTCGGCAATGTTTGGCGCCGGGGAGTTTTCCCCCGCCAGCGCGCAGCAGCTTTTCCGCGTCGGCCTCAGCGACTGGAGCGAACACTGGCTGATGCCGCAGCTGTTACCCGGACTGATGCAGGAGGCGCCCGGGGTGTCGCTCCAGACACTCGCCGCCGACCCCTTCCAGGTACGCCAGCTGCTGGAGGCGGATCGCATTGATGTCGCGGTGTCCCTCAACAAGCAGAGCCGCGGGGAGATCGTCAGCGAACCGGTGATGAGCATGGGGGTGACCACCCTCTGGTCGCCGCAGCAGATCCCCTGCCGCGGGCCGTTGTCGGTGGGCGATTTCGTCGCCTGGGAACATGTGATGGTGGCCTATCGCGAAACCGGCCACGGGGAAATAGATCGCCAGCTCGCCAGTCAGGGACTCGCGCGGCGCGTGCGCTTCGCCACGCAGAATTTCTCCACCTTTCCCCTCCTGCTCACCACCCTGCCGCTCTTCGCCACCGTCCCCCAGGGGCTGGCGCAACGCTGGCAGGCGCAGTATGCGCTGCGCGCGGACGCCCCGCCGGTGGCCTACCCGGAATTTACCCTGTGTATACTGCGCCACAAACGCCGGGCGCAGGATCCGGCGCTGAACTGGCTGATAGCGAGGATAAAACAGGCCATGCGCGGACCATAGCGGTAGCGAATACCACCGTCATCAGGCCTCGCTGCGCGGGGGTTGCAGAACGCGCCTGCTTCAGTCGTAAAACGCGCGCACCGCCGGCGGCAGATAGCGGTTTTGCGGATAGACCAGCGACAGGGGAAGATCAGCCGCGGCCTGCTCCAGACAGGCGACCAACGCGCCGCTCTGCAGCCAGGGTTGCGCCAGATAGCTGGCGACGCGGATCAGGCCCAGCCCCTGAACGCCGGCCTGGATATAGGCCTCGGTATCGTCGACCACCAGCGTCTCCTGCATGCGGATCGCGCAGTCGCCGTCATCGAGGGAGAAAAGCCAGTCGATGGTCCGCCCGGTACGGTGGTTCAGGTATCCCACCGCCCGGTGCTGGTGCAGATCGTCGATGCTTTGCGGCCGGCCGTGGGCCGCTATCCAGGCCGGCGAGGCGAGGACCATCCAGCGGTAGCGGGCCAGAGGGCGCGCCACCAGGGTGGTGGAATCTTCGATTTGCCCGGTACGGATCACGCAGTCGAATCCCTCCTGGATAATATCTTCCACGTTGTCGCTTGAGCAGAGGATCAGCTCCAGGTCGGGATACTGCTGCAGAAACTCGCCGATCCTCGGCAAAACGCAGTGCCGGGCGAGAGATTGCGGCATCCCCACCTTGAACCGCCCGGCGGGCTGCGCCGAGCGGCCGGGAAAGGAGGCTTCCATCGCCGTCATTTCGGCCAGCAGCCGTTTACACTCTTCGTAATACCGACGCCCCTCCGCCGTCACGCTGAGCTTGCGGGTGGTGCGCTGAAGAAGCTGCGCCCCAAGCCAGGCTTCCAGCTCCTTCACTACCCGCGACACCGTTGAGCGCGGCTGCCCCAGCGCCTCCGCCGCCCGGGCGAAGCTGTGGGCATCCACAACCGCAACATACAACTGCATGGCATCCAGTCTGTCCATTTGGTGCTCCCCCGACGGTTATTATCCCATTATGACGAACAGTCTAACCCGAAATCCTGTTCTTATCGAATGATGCCCTCCCCCCTACACTGAGCCTGTAGCCAGTGAATACAAGGCTTAACTGAGCAAGGAGTTAAAATGAAAACTGATGATATTAATCTTGAGGAAAAAGTATTAGTTCTGGGAGCGGGACAACTGGGGGCCGCCGTACTGGATGCGCTGGTGCCAGCGGTGATCCAGCGCCAGGGCGCGGTCTCGGTGATCGTCTCGCCGGCGGCCTGGGATGAAACCGGCCAGCTGCGTTCGGCAAGCCACCGGGCGCTGGCCGACGCCGGGGCCGCCTTTCTCGCCGTCGACATCGCCGGTAGTTCACTGGAGACCCTGACCGGCGCGTTTCGCGGGTACAGCACCGTGATTAACTGCATGGGCTTTGTCGCCGGTCCGGGGACGCAGCTGAAAATTACCCGCGCGGTGCTGGCCGCCGGAGTGCCTCGCTATTTTCCCTGGCAGTTTGGCGTCAATTATGATGTGGTCGGCAAAGGCAGCGGCCAGCCGGTCTGGGACGAGCAGTATGATGTCCGGACCCTGCTGCGCGCGCAGCAGGCCACGGAGTGGGTCATTGTCTCCACCGGCATGTTTACCAGCTTTCTCTTCGAGCCAGACTTCGATGTGGTGAATTTATCCGCCCGAACCCTTCACGCCCTTGGCAGCTGGGACACCCAGGTGACCGTCACCTCGCCAGCGGATATTGGCCGCCTGACCACCGCGATTTATCTGCATCAGCCGCGGATCGTCAACGAGGTGACGTTTGTTGCCGGCGAAACGACCTCTTACCGGCAGCTGGCGGACACCGTGGAGCGCGTGACGCAGCAGACGTTCAGCAAAGCCCTTCACACCCTGTCCGCCCTGCTGGACCAACTGCGGACAGACCCGGATAACGCCATGCTGCGCTATCGCGCCGCCTTCGCCCGGGGGGATGGCGTGTGGTGGCCGATGGGCGACACCTGGAATACCCGCCACCATCTGCCGACCCAGGACATTGCCGGCTGGCTGCAGGCCGCGCGCTGATTTTCTCTCACAGGACAGAATGACGATGAACAAGCTGATTCCACTGATCGTATTGAGTTGCCTGCTGCCGCTGGCGGTCAACGCCAGGACCCTCACCGCCACCGGCGATACCCTGGACCACGCGGAAAGTAAAATTCGCCAGCAGGCCGCCCGCGAGGGCGCAACCGCCTATCGGATCATTGAGGCGCGAATGGGTAACAAAGTGCACATCACGGCGACACTCGATAACTGAACCACCGCTATCCGGCTCAGGGAGGAGCCGCCGCCAGCCCGCGCGCCAGATCAGGCGCTCATTCTTTCCCGTCGACGGTCGCGGCCCGGCGGCGCGCCGTACAGGCGAGCGTATTCCCGGGTGAACTGCGACACGCTGATATAGCCCACTTCGCCGGCCGCCTGCGCAATGCTCATCCCTTCCGCCAGCATCAGGCGGCGGGCGTGGATCAGGCGCAACTGCTTCTGAAACTGCAGCGGCGACAAGGTGGTCATGGCGCGGAAATGACGGTGAAAGACCGAAACGCTCATCCCGGCGGCGTCGGCCAGCGCGTCGACGCTGACTGGCTGCATAAAATCCCGGCGCAGCACCGCCACCGCCCGGCGGATCCGCGCCGAATGGCCGTCTGCGACGCCCAGCGCCCGGATGGCCGCCCCGTGAACACTCTGCAATAGCCAGTAATGCAGCTCCCGCCGCAGCCCTTCGCCTAACACCGCCAGCGCCCCCGGTTGATCAAACAGTCTTGCCAGCCGGTAAGCGGCGTCCGTCACGTCGGCATTCATCGGTTCGATACCCACGCGGGGCGCCTCATCCGCCCCTGACGGCCCCACCTCCTGCAGCTCGCGCAGGATAGCCAGATCCAGCTCCAGCACCAGCGCGTAATAGGGAAAACGCTGGCTGGCCTCGGTGATCTGGCTGGTGGTGGGGACATCCGCGGCGATCACCATCGCCTCCCCCGGACCATAGTCGAAACTTGCCAGGCCGGTGGTCACGCTTTTGCGCCCCTGCAGCAGCATGGCCACCAGCGGCCTGGCGATGGCCGCCTGCAGATCGCCGGGGTGCAGGGCCCGCACCAGAGTGATGCCGGGAACCGGGGTAACCGCCACCCCGCTGCTATCGACATGAGCATCGGCATACCGGCGGCAGAGAGCGAAGAGTTCGTCGCGCATAAGATCCTTTCAGGCAAGTTTTAAAGCCTCAGTATGCGCTATTTCCCACCAGAAGAGAGGGTATTGAGAGGAATGGGCAAAAAATAACAAGGATTGGGCAACCCGGTCTGGTAGCCCCCCCCTATTGTAAGGACTCCACACACCAGAGAGGATCGAACATGACTAAGATTGCACTTATCACCGGCGCCAACCGCGGCCTTGGCCGTCAGACCGCACTGGATATCGCCCGCCAGGGTGGGGACGTCATCGTCACCTGCCGCGGCAATATTGAACAGGCGGAAGCGGTGGTGGCCGACATTCACGCCCTCGGCCGCAAGGCCATCGCCCTGCCGCTGGATATGGCGCAGACCGCCAGCTTTCCGGCCTTCGCAGACAGCCTGCGCGCTGCGCTGGGCAGCGTCTGGGGACGGGACACCTTCGACCATCTGATCAATAACGCGGGACACGGCGAATTTGCCCCGCTGGCCGAAACGCGCGAGGCGCAGTTCGACGGGCTGTTTAACGTCCACGTTAAGGGGGTGTTTTTCCTCGTTCAAACCCTGCTGCCGCTGCTGGCTGACGGCGGACGGATCGTTAACTTCTCCTCCGGACTGACCCGCGTCTCTTATCCTGGCTTCTCCGCCTACGCCGCGGCCAAAGCGGCTGTGGAGATGCTGAGCGTATACATGGCCCGCGAGCTGGGCGGGCGCGGCATCACCGTCAATACCGTCGCCCCCGGCGCTATCGCCACCGACTTTGGCGGCGGACTGGTGCGGGACGACGCGGGGGTTAACGCGCAGTTTGCCGCGATGACGGCGCTGGGACGGGTGGGCGTTCCCGAGGATATTGGGCCGATGATCGCCAGCCTGCTGCGCGACGATAACCGCTGGGTGACCGCCCAGCGGATCGAGGTATCGGGCGGACAGACCATCTGACCAGTCAGGCCAGGCTGTCGATCGCCATAAAAAAGCGGTCTTCGGTGAGAATCTGTCGCGCCTCCGGGGGCTGGCGCGCCTGACGGATCAACCAGCCGCCGTCCGGGGCCAGGCTCAGATAAAACACCTCCCGGGAGCCCGCCCCGCCAGGTGTCTCAAGGCTCAGGGTCACGACCCCCTTTTCCACGCCATCCCACAGCTGCTGCGGCACGATATTGACGCTGCGCTCGCCGTTTTGCAGGCGGAGAGTGGGGATATCGTAGCGGCAGATGCCGCTATTGAGGCTGTAGCCAAGGGTGCTCAGATCGTGGAGGTGTCGGGTCGAAACCACCACCTCGATGCCCGTTCCGTCAAACCACTGATTCACCTGCCGGGCGAGTGCCGCCATCTGCTGGCGAAACATGGCAATATCCGCGGCGGCCGCCCTATCGTAGGTGGTTGTCCGCGGCGGATTTTGCTGGTGCTGCAGTTTCTTAAAAAAACGCTCCCTCGCTGTCACGTTATCTCCCTGTGCTGTGATGAAACCGGTGAGGCTGGATGAGGATGGTTACCGCCAGTTCGCTGGTTAACGAAGATTACGGGCCAATCGCCACGATGGACCCGCCGCAGAAATTTGTTTTCGACATTACTTCGCCGCTTCAGGCCTGAGCCTTAGCTGGTTAGTTTCGGCGGTAAAAATACGTGGCTTGTCAGGATCCAATTCCTCACGCGCCAGCACCTGCTTCCAGGTATTTCTTTCTGTATCCGGATGGCGGAACAGGCCGACAACCGCCACGAACTTCGCCTGCGTTTCCAGCGGCATAGTGAGACTGGCGTCCCCTCCGGGGTTGATCACTACGTCGCGACTGGCGAGGAGATCGGCGGCGAGCAGAATATCCCCCTCCTCCAGCAGCTGCTGGTAAACCAGCCGGTCAAAGGTCCGGCGATCTTTAAGCTGATAGATGCGCACCACCACCGGTTCGGAGAGCGAGTGATTCTCTCTGGCATCGGTGTTGAGCGCTTCGCGCGCCGTAAAATCCAGATGCAGCGTATTAATTTGCTTATAAAAAACGGCGTTGAAGGCGGATTTTGTTCCCTCCGAGACGCGCTGGGTGAGCCCGCATCCGCTCAGGCAAAGCGCTAGCAGGGACAGCAGGCAGGCGGTTTTAATTAAACTTATACGTAACACGTCGGTTTCCTTGCGATGAGGTGGCAGGCTGCAGGCCGGTATAGGTGCCCAGTTCGGTGGTAAATGTCTGTGGGATATCATCCTGACTCTCACCCTCTCCAGCGCCCAGCACGCCGTTCATACCGAGCCAGAACGGTCCGTCCCCCAGCGGCGGGACAGCCAGCAGTCGGGTCGGCGCGGTCAGGGTGATTCTGGCCCGGAATCGCCAGCCCAGATACACCCGCAGCAGGATGAGAAAGTCCCGAAACAGCGGGCCATCAGGCTTCCAGCCCTGCGCCTCCTCGGGATTATCGGTGATAAGGGCGACGAGGAGCTGGCTACTGCTGTCCATCGCTTCGTCACCCAGCGGGGTATTGCCGTCCAGTAAGAAGTCGTCATCGCCGTAAAAGCCCAGCGGCTGGCTGACCGCCACCGGACGCAGGCAGTAAGGGCTCGCCCTGACGGTGGTCTTCGGGGCCAGCAGCGTGACCAGCGCCTGGATCCCCTGCTGAGTTTTGCCCGGCTGACGCAGCACGCCAGTCAGCGCCAGAAAGCGCGACGCTGGCGAGGCGATATGCCGCGTCGTGCCGGGGATGCCCAGCCCCGCCAGACCCAGCAACGACTGTGACAGGCGGTCGGTACCGCCGGGCTCAAAGGTGGCGGGCCAGCAGTATTTCCGCCAGAGGCGGTAATACTGCGTGATAATCCGGTGACTGAAGATATCCAGCACCCCCTGCAGCGCTTCATGCCCTTCCCTGCGCTGGGCGATATCATCGAGCCAGGCCGTCGGGAGCGGCGAATCGACACCGTACAAGCCCATAAAGGTGGTGCGAATGACCGGCGGCCCGCTGTCATTGGCCTCATCGTATTCCACGGCTCGGAGTTCGCTGGCGGGGAATCCCATCCCCGGATGCGGATAAAAACGTACCGGATCGTCAGCCGGATGGCTGGTCGCCCCCAGCAGCGGTTTATCGGGGTGCTGTCGTTCCAGAAGCTGACAAAAGCGGTAAAAATTGATCCGCGGCAGGTCGGCCTCCAGACGCGGCATCAGCCGGGAATGCGTCGGCTGTGCTTCTCTTCCCATTCCAGTCGTTCTCCGGTTGGTTGCAGAATGATAATCAGGCGGTTGAACAAGTAGATATCGGTGTAGAGCGCAAAGAAGCGGCTGAGCATCTCGCCAAACAGGCATATATCGCCTCGTCCGGCAAAGCCGCGGCTGTCGAGGGTGACTTCAATCTGCACGCCGCGCACCAGATGGCCCTGTGCAAAGCGCTGTGTTGCGCGGTGCTTCACCTCGAGGATGGCTTCCAGACGCCGACGATTCATCTCTCTGTCGGTCCATTCATACAGCGCCAGGGTGCCGCGCAGGACTTCAGCGTTGTCCATCAGGGAAAGAAAACTGCTGCCCAAATGGCTCAGCACCCGCCAGTGAAAACGATCCTGGGCAGGGGGATAGCACGGGAGCGTCGGCGCGCAGAGGTTACGAACCGCGACGCTGGCCGAGGTGGTTTTCATCACCGTATCGAGCACGGTGCTCTGCAGCGCACGACGCGGAAGCTGGCCGTTGGTTCCGGTGAGGGTGAGCGACAGGCTTTCATCTTCCGGTACGGTATGCTTGTCAAAGGCTTCCCCGCCGACGATAAGCCAGGTGTTATGCAACCCGGAGGGGCCACGGCGCACCCGGGTATGATAGTAATAATCAGGCGCGTCATGACGCATCATGCCGCCTTTGTGACGAAAGCTTGAGAACGGCGCGTAAGCCTGTTGGCTCGAGGAGATCACGGAATCGACGGTGTAAATTTCAGTGTGGCCGTCCTGCACGCGCAGTGGGCGCAGCAGGTATTCTGTCTGCAGGGAATTGATGGTCAGCGGATCAGACTCCAGCGGGAACAGGTTGATCGCCGGCACGCAGTGCAGGCGCAGCTGCTTTTCGCTGAAGCGGAAGTCATGTTCCCAGCGTTCCGCCAGCACGACGTCGATCTCAAACCACGCCATCCCGGCCGGGAAAGCCACCGTCTCCAGCCCGCGCAGGTCGATGAACATGAACTTTTCGCGGAAGGTAAAATACTCCAGCAGCAGCTGGTAGCCGCGAAAACTGCGGCCATCTTCGGGCCAGAGGCCGTCATCCTCGCCAAATCCCAGCGCGCTGAAATACCCGTCCAGCGGCTTTCTGTCCTCCTCACCGGGTACGCGCAGCCACATCCTGGCCACCTTGAGGGTAAAGGCCTCGTGCATGGCGCAGGCCAGCGGCGCATCGGCGTTGCAGTACAGCGGGATATGGCTGAGATCGATCCGGCGCCAGTCCGTCAGGCTGCTGCAGTTAAAGCGCAGCGTGATCACCGACCGGCCATCCGTATCGGTGGTCAGCTGAGCGCGCTCCAGGGACAACGGCTGCAGAGCGATCGCTTTGGTGGTGGTGTACCGACAGCGCGTGCCCTTTTCACCGATCGGCCGGGAAAGCACTTCAAAGCCTTTGGCCATCGTCATCGGCTCTTTCATTTCCTGCCAGTCGGGGGTGAATTCCACGACCGACAGGGAAGGAATGGTACGTAAATAATGTGGCCACAGCAGGCTGACCACGCCTTCGGTGAGTTCGGGCAGATCGTCATCGAGCTTCTGGCGCATGCGGCCCATCAGGAAGGCAAAACCTTCAAACAGACGCTCGACAAAGGGGTCGCGGGCGCCCGCTTTGTCAAGATTGAGCATTGCCGCCTGCTCAGGATGAGTGCGGGCAAACTCTTCACCCGCTTCCAGCAGGTAGCGCATTTCAGCGTCGTAATAACGCAGGGTTAAATCGTCCATATATTTATATTGATTTCCTTTCAGTTATCAGATTTTGAAATTGTCTACTAAAAAAATAATCTTTATAACACCTGAATTAATATTTATAATTAAATGCCTTTATTTTTTTAAAACATTTATTGCCAGGACTATTTTTAATCATGCCTTTAACAAAATCATCTTTTATATAAATCGACGCGTAGCACACGCCCTCTTTTGTGGAAAGAATAAAATTTTGACCGCCGCCACCTGCAGCGTTATATTCGTATTGACCGCCAATCCTCCAACCAATATCGAGTGCTGCATCTTTCCTAAACAGAGATATAAAAGAAACTTTAATTTTAACTCTTTTTCCAGGCGCTATAATTTCAGGCTTTGATCGTACTATACGCGCGACTTCGTCAGGCTCAGGTTCGACATTATATATACTCTCACCTGCATACACGAATATAGTTTCATTGGTGTTATTTATAATAACTACGACTGGCCTTATCGGAATAAAATGAACAACAATGAATGACACTGCCATAAATAATGCAATAGCTGTTAACGTTTTTATTTTTTTCAAAATGATTCGTCACTTTTTTCTGGATTATCTGTATTCCAGCACCAATGATTTTCTCTTGAGTGTGGAAGGCGCGCATCAGGTGTTTTTTCTAAAACGCAAAGAATATTATCTGCCGTCAACGTCTCTGCAAATTTCCCATGTTCATGAAAAAGATTAAACCCTATTTTCATGCTAGTAATATCATCCAGGGTATCATCCCCCATTGCACCTGGCGTCATGTTTTGTTCCCAAGTAGATCCTTTCAGGAGAATTGCTTCAGAAAAGCCGACACTAAGTCCAACATAACCATAATGTATGTTTGACCACACATCATAAAAATAATCATACTGTTTGAATTTATGGTAATAAGACTTTGATGATTTTCCTTTCCTGGGAAGTGGTCGTGCTACTGCAACGGATGAAAACCGATCGCGAATCTTCGGTTTATGATCCCAGATTGAACCTGTTTTCACGGTCTGATACCAAATAGCCATTGCAGAAAGTAAATCCCTTTTAGGGGGCGGACCCAGCTTTGCATAAAAAGGAAGTTTATTCCATTCAGTAAGCCTTTTTATTAGATAATCTTCGTCAATTAAATATCGTATTGTTTCTGCCGTATCGCTTCTGACATTCGCCTTGATTTCACTTAGTATATATTCTGCAACTTTAATCGCCCCATCTGTGTGAGTACATTGCCGTTCAGTCTTATTTTCTGGATGAGGATTCTTATCGGGATCCTGTAAAGATGCCTTAAGCCCATCGAGTGAAAATAAAGTAGTTATGCACTCACCTCCTTTCTCATAAGTATCATTTATCATTGATGGAATAAACTTCGCCTTACAGGGGCAAGTACTACAGCTGTCGAGGCTTCCAGCCATTCGCCGGCCGTGAATGGTATCGTTGTCGATGCCACCGGCAATCTTGTATCGACCCGGGTGCTTTCCGCAAGTGACGCTGTCCTGCTCCCGGGCAACAGGTTTATCAAACAGAGTGTGATCTTCAGCGCCCGTTGTTATTCTTCCGCCACAGGTCGTTCTGTCTCCCTGCACCAGATAAAATCCTTTAGTTGTCATAGGTTCTCCTTGGCGTCAGTTTCCGTTCAGTTAGCCGCAAAGCACCGCGCTACTGGCTGGATCGAGCGCAATCAGCCGCGCCAGCAACTGATCCATCTCCGGTTGCAACCGTAACTTTTCACTCTCGCTGCGAGTGGCTTTCATGCGCAGCAGCCTGAGCCGTCGCGATTTAATCTCGAATAACAGGGCTGGGATCCACTGCGTGAGGGTGATAGATCCTGCCGTATCGTCAAGTTCTTGCAGCAGATAGAGCGCGAGGTCATTCTTCCCCTTCTGTTCGGCCACGCGGGCCATCAGCAGGCGCAACAGCCATTTATCTTTAATGGATTCCGTGCCCGGGCGAGTCTGAAGCCAGTGGAGTGCAGCATCGAGACCGTCTGTGTCAGCCTTCTCAAGTGCTTCAGGTTCGAGGGCCAGAATGTCGTTATCAGCGCCGCTGGCAGCCGATACTGGCTCATCCCGCCAGATGGACATATCGTCGACTACATTCTGATTTATCCAGCTCAGCGTGACCTCATCGGCAAACGGCGTGCCATCGTTAAAAGCCAGTGTTTCAAGCCCGGTCAGACGGCGCAGCAATCCTTTCAGATCGGCAATGATAATATCGGCCAGCACATCCTGACCCGACTTCATCAGCGCCTGATGGATATACCATTGCAGGTCAAGCCAGAGATGATTAGCGCCACGTGAGAAGTTGCTGTCTGCCTGTTCCAGTATCTCCGACCAGCTCTGTTGAAGATACAGTCGCTTGAGCATGGCACGCTGATCTGCTCTGGGAGGCTCGATACGCGTTTTTCCATCAGCATCAGGCGCTGGGATGATTGTCAGGGTGTCATGACGAAGGCTTTTCATTAGCCGATGCGCGGCAAGCCAGCCATCGGGTTGAACACGCAGATATGCGGTCAGGGCTCGCGCCTGGGCCAGCAGATCCTGACCGGAAGAGATGTTGCTGAGAACTGGCGCTTCATATTCAGCCGTGCGGGAAGCAGTTTGATCCAGCCCCTGATTTCCGACGTTCTGAGGCACCACCGCTTCGACTCCCCCGCTCTTTATCAGGCGCGACTCCAGTGCGCCCCAGAGCGCTTGCAGATCTGGCCGTGATGTTTCGGGTTCTGACGTCAGACAATCATCAATGAGAAGCAGCGCGCCGATGGACCGCCTTGCGTCCTCCCGGACAACTTCTGGAAAAAGTGAAAGACTGTCCAACATACGTGTACCGCCCAACCACTCGAGGGCTGCTTTGCGGCTACGGTCGCGCTGCGGATGAAGCTGCATGCCATATTGTTGCAGCAATCCTGCCAGCAGCTCCAGCCCATCGGCCAAGCCAGCTTCCCCGTCCTGGTGTAAACGGGCCCAGCAGTAATAGGTGACAATCCGGATATCTTTTGTTGTTGCCAGTAACTGTCCAGCCAGCTGGCAAATCAGTCCCGTATCGACACCGGCGATCTTATTGACCTCCTCGCGGATACGCTGAAAATCATCGTCATAGCCCGGATCGCTGCCGGTGGGCTGGCTATCACTGATTGGCGCAAGCCATGACTGCCAGTTTTCCTGGCGTGACCGGGCCTGCTGGCGCAGTACGCTTTCATCCAACTGACTGGCGGCAACCAGATTTTGTAAAATACTCATTTTTCCATCTCATCCATGTCACTATTCCCTACCCCCGCCGTCAGGGCCTGTGCGCTCTCAGCCGCATCGACAGTGAAAATCTGATCCGGCAGGGTCAATCCGCGCAGCGCCAGAAGCACCAGCGGGCCGCTCCCAAGCTGGGAGCGCAGTACCCACTGCAGGGTGCGGCCATCCGGAGCGGTGAAGCTCATCATCCACTGGCTGCGTTCGAGCTGCTGGCGTTTACCCTGCTCCAGCCAGCGAATAAAACCCCAGGTTCCGCTGTAGTCACCAAACAGACGCGTGCCCGCATTGACGGTGGTCCAGGTCAGCAGAGCGCCGGGTTTATACGTTTCCCCCGGCCAGCGGAAAGTCTGCCAGTCGGCCATCTGATTGAAATAGCGCAGCTTTTGGCCGTCTATCGTCAGCTGTGTCTCCACGACCTGTGCAACAGGCCTGGCCTGCAATTCGAAGCTGATGCCCTGGCTGCCATCGGTGAAAAGAATGTCGGACAGCTGGCTTAGCTGGTTGATGGCGCGCAGAAAGGCTGGATTAAAGACCAGGCCGTGGCTGTTGACCTTATCCGGCACCCACTGACTACCTTCTTTATGCAGGACACCGTTCAGCTCCGTCGTAAGAAAACGTTCGATTCGCCCGCTGTCTTTGCGCACAAACTCAGCCAGCATCGGCAGAGAGGCGTCGCTTTTGCTGGCGGCAAACGGAAAGCGGCCGTCAAAGGCAGTGTGCCAGTTGGCGACTACCGATCGGCGCCATTTATCATTCAGACTGGCCGCCGACGGCAGAAGCACGGTTTCCCAGGCCTGAGTCAGCGGCTGCACAAACAGAGTGTTACCGAAGCCACTCCACTCTTCGCCAAGGCTTGCCGAAATCAGACTGCCATATTGTTGCGTGTCGGTCAGGTCGACGCTTTTCCCCTGGAAGACGGTCTGCGCCAGGGTCTGCATCATCTCCTGCGGATCGGAGGCATTCGCAACCTGCTGCAGACGCAGGCGCACGCGGGTGATGCGGGTCAGATAGGTTTGCAGGCTCAGGGTGCTGTCGGCCGACATGACGTTGTTGCCCGTGTTTTTCCCCATTAGCTGGAGCAGTGGGCCGAACGTGTCATCCAGAGGCCCCTGCGGCCCGGCTGCCGACTGGTCGATGACCGGCTTGTCTTTTCCGCCCACCAGATCTTTGGCCGATTTAATAAGGCTGTCCGACAGCCCCTCCCTTTGTTGCCCCGCCTGCCCCTGCCAGGCAAGGGTATTCATCAGGGCAATCAGCGGCGACTGGCGGACATCGCTTATCAGCGTGAGCTGGTCGGTAACATCAGCAATGGTGGTCGCCGGATTAAGTCGCAGACTGTTGAGAAAATTCAGCCAGCTGCCAGCGAAATCGGTGAAGTAGCGTCGGGTCAGACGCGCTTTCAGCGCCTCCGGCGACAGGTCTGTCGACACCGTTTTGCGCGAATCGCTCAGCACCCAGTCGATTTCCTCCCGGCGCGAGCTGGCTGCCTTATCAATGGCCTGCTGAATGCCGCCTTCCCATGCCTGGCGGGTAAACATCCCCGGGACCACTTCATCGGTGGTAAACAGGCGGCGCGCATCGGTGCCACTGGTCATGTCTTCCAGCGATACATCGGCAAAATTACGACGCACGGATTTGAGCATGTTCTCATATAAGGTGCTTTCGGCATTGCGGCGACCTATCTGCTGCAACAGAACCTGACGGCTCTGACTGACACGTTGTGCATCCGGGATGATCTTCCACTCTGGCCGCTCGGGCAGCAGGGAGAGATAAAAGGCCCACAGATCCGGCGCCAGACTTTGCCACAGTCCGGTCGAGATCCCCTTTCGCGTTGGCTGGACCGTTTTCATGGTCTGCGCGAAAAAGGCGCCATCGGCTTTATCCGGACGAGCCATCATCAGCCAGGCTTTCAGCTGGTCATAGCCCGGTTTCGCCAGCCGGGCTCGCTGGTCGCTATTGGGTGCGGAGTTGACCAGCGCGCTGAGCGCCTGCTGCAGCGCGACATTGGCCGGGTCACGTATCAGGCGGTTGTTTGCCACGCCGTACCAGGGCAGGACGGCGTCTAATAGTTGCTGATGATGGTCCAGACCAAAGCGCCGATACCAGGGCGCTCCCTTCTGGCCATCGTGCACGAGACGGCCGGCCTCATTGCGCAGGGCATGGAGGGCCGTCAGTTGATAGTCAGAAACAGAGGGGTGGGTCAGCAGGTCACGGGCTTTTCCCGCTACCGAAACAATCTGGCTGTAATTAAGGGTAAAGGAGAGCAGCAGTCCCGCCGCCCACAGGCCGAGGATGGCCATCAGACCGCACGCCAGGCCCCGCTCCCACGCCATTCCCACGTGATGCCCGCGTAAACGGCGGCAGTCATCGACGATTCCCTGCCAGGTGGCGGGCAGCGTCAGGAGATGAGGCTGGCCCGCAGGCGAGGTATCAGCCTCCTGATAAGGATCTACGGTACGAGGCGCCGGCAGGCTAAACATTAGGCCTCGCAGCGCAAACTTCTGCCGCGAGGCGGTCAGCCATGGCGCCAGCTGCCAGCGCCATTGCGCGATCCCCCCGTCGAGAAGCTGCTGCCCCAGACGCAGCAGGAAGTCGTGGCGGGTCTCCTCCGCGATCTGGCGCATCCCCTGCTCCCGCAGCGTGGGCAGCATCTGCGCAAGCTGACGGGCGACATCGTCCTCGGTAGCGCGTAACGGGAAGCTAACCCCTACCGCCTGCACCGCGCGGTCAGCCTGCGACCACTCACTGCCGCACAGTTTCCACAGCCAGACCGGAGCGGCATAGCCCAGCAGTTCGCTAATTTTTTCCAGCCCGCGCAGGTCGTTTTCGCTTATCTGCGGCGTCAGGGTGAGAGACGATGGCATCACCCGCACAATCCCGTCCAGAGGACGGCCGCGGCGCAGCTTGCGTAGCGCGATGTATTTTTTTCGGTCAGGCTCCGATGCAAGGCTGCCGCCGTAAATCAGCACGGTGCGGTTGCCTTCAAGCCAGTGCTGCCGTTGTAGGCCGGGAACCAGTTGTTCGATTGCCGACTCATCGCCAGTGACCAGAAGCAGGCGGACTTTGCGCCGCCAGTGAATTCCAATTCGGGTTCGCAGATGGTCACGTATCCTGGCACACATCACCACTGCCGGAGAAACAGAGATGTTTTCACTCTCATTTTTTCTCTCATTATCATCACCACAGGTGACATCCAGGAGAGCCTCAAACTCCTTTTTACCGGCACTGAGCGCTGTCCAGAGGAGCACAACTGACATGATAAATATACATCCCGTAATGCAACACCCACCAATAAGCCAGTAAATCTGCTGCTGATTATCGTCCTCAAGTCCGGCCATGTCAGGATGTTTCCAGACGATAAATGTCATTGCAGCCAAGAGTAAAAAGAGAATGAATACAACAGAAAGATAGCGACCTTCCGTAGTTTTCGGTGCTAAAAGTAACTTCACGGATCCATCTCCTGTCTTGAAGCTATCGGAGTAATAAGCGTGCTCCACAGTACATTCTGAGTGGTATCTCCGCATATGATCATCTGTGGCGATTGTGTTTGTCGGGCAATTTCAGTGGCGGCAGCAATAGCCAGCCAGGGTGCAGCGGCTCCAGCATTCCCCATAGATATATCGAGTGAAATGACATCCTCATCTTTTACGCACTGCGCAGGATGTGCATTCTGACATCCAATCGCTTCTGCACGTTGCTCACCTGCCATTCCAGCGAGCCATAAATTTTTCACCATATTTTCTTTTAGCGGGACGTTCCAGGCGGCCATGCCCATCCCCTCGCTCAGTTCACCTGATCGAGCAGCATCTGGCCGGTGTAATAACGCTTGGGGTTCGAATACATCCTGCGTCAGGCGGTTACCAAGAAGAAGAGCTACCCCGGCTTCTGCGGTGTTGTCAGAAATGACCGGATTAAACTGGAGCCCTATAATCAATAACATTGCTTTATCTTTAGTACGTACGTTCAACCAGTGTTCAATTATGCTAAGTCCATTCCCTTCGCCGTATTCAACTGGAATATTAATATTATTGCTTTGCCAAGCCGCATCCCAGTATTGGCGAATACTTTTCAGAGGCAGCGATGTTGTTACATCAAAAAATACTACTAATGGATATTTATCAGGAATTTGTGTAAAAGGAATTTCGGCTATCAACTGCGAAAAAATATTTGTTATTACGAATTTCAGAGAATCCTGCGGGCTGGAAGTAATTTGGCTCATTCTGGAGCTTTCATTACCATCCCGGTCAACCTGTGAAACAATAATGCTTTCGTTGTTTTGCATAGCAATAGCTGTATCTTTCTGAGCAACTGATGGGTGGCCGGTAATAAATGTTGCATTCAGCACCTGCAGTGCACGCCGTGCCTTACGGGTTTCCCGCAGAATCCACTGTTCTCGCTGTTTGTCAAAAGCGTTTGCTTTACTATCCTGTAAAGACCCAAGAAGCAGACGAGAAGAAAGCAAGACACTCCATAAAGCAACAGGAAAACCTAATGCTAATTTCCAAAAATACAGACTTTCAAGATAATTTCCCCAAATATACAATAAGATAATGCTGACCAAAAACATGACAACCAGAGCAATAAGCCAACGAGAGAAATTCAGAGGCTTAGTTCTGGGATAGCGTCTTGGCAAATTTTTAAGTGTATATGGCATCTGTTTTCTTATATTACAGTGTCGCAGAACTCAGCGACGTCGATGTGAAGCCGCGTGCCGGCGGTAAAGCGAAACCAGATCCCTACCTCACCCAGCAGCCGGGTGATAAAGCACAGGTCATCCTCACCGTACTGCATCACCTGCTCACGGCGCGGATACGTTTTTGTCAATGAGAATAGAAAATCCTGACCGCGCAGGCCGTGGCGCTCGCGGAGGATTTTTTCCACAATTTGCGGAACGGACTGGTCCTGGAAAATGGCGTTCTGGTGTGAGCGGTTAAGCAGCGGCTGGAGCGTCAGCGCGTAGTGCGTTTCATCCCCGGAGGTACTGAGCCGTTCAAACCCCTTCACCACGCCCTGGATCACCCGCACGGCTTGCTGAACATCAATGCCGAAGCCCTGAGCCATCGGCGCCTGCAGCGTCAGGGAGGCAGCCTTCATCAGCATCATCTCTTTGCTGATGGCATGGTCTGCGCTGGTGAATTCGATACGGTAGCGAAACAGCTGACTCAGGGCGTCATCGCCCTCAAACGCCAGCAAATCAAGCCCGGCTTCAAATCCTTTCACCATCAGCAAGTGATGGTTGTGGCTGAATTTGATCGGAGGGTTACTGCTCATAGTATTCCTTCACATCGGCAGAGAAATAATGCTCTAGAAGAACAAACATGCATTAAGTCAGTTACTACTTGATCTTTATCGTATATTGCTTATAAAAATCTTCACCGGAATACATTGTGCCAAGAGTAAATCCAGAAATAGTTACGCGATAATCACCTGATTTTTTCGGGATCCCAGATATGATGATGCGATGAAAATCTTTTTTTACTCCATCCTCTCCACCAAGCCTATATTTTATGTCTTCCGGACTCCATGCTAACCCTGAGTCGTTCGGGATTATACTCACCGACACGCTGGATTCATTAACAGCCCCACCTTTTATTTCAATGACATCTTGGTACTTGTGATTAACTATTGCAACTTTAAGATCTTTTTTTTCGGGCAGGATTGTTGGGTAAGTACCAGAGCAACCAGCTACAATAACAATCAAAACACAGATAAAATATTTCATTCAGTTCAATGGTTTAAACACCACCCCTCCAAAAATGTGCTTGCGGACATATTCCAAATCTTTGTTTAACTTAATTTGATTTTTTACCGCCCCCCATGAGAATAATTTCAAATTAACAATCTCATCAGGCGGTGAGTTTTTTGTTATAGCTTTCCCATTAGCATTTTTTAAAGCACCGGCCCAAACAACCCAATGGTTTTTTGAGGAAGTATCGTCAGAGCCAAAATCAAACAGCATCCCAGCAGAAATTAGACAAAGAACTTTAAATCCATTATCAGCATATTCACTGAGCCGCGCAACATCCTCAATACTGCACCGACTTAAGCCAACATTGCTATAAACTTTTACATAGCCACTCTTTTCAAACCACTCGGTAATCTTTCCCCACATTGTAATCCCGGCGACTTCATCGTCTATATCATCATAACTCATAATTGAGTTTTCAGAGTCTCTCAAACTGGCAAGTGTTATCCAATCCAAACCTGAAATTCTCTCACTACCGCCAAAATAAAAACTGCCCTTTGGATGTTTACATCCATCGCCAGGAGTTATATCTAAAGTTCCTATCTTCGTTTTTCCTTGCATCCATAGATCAATTGCAGCTTGTTTATATACATCCGGCCTGTCCATTTGCAAGCAGTAAAAGAAGGAGGCTGGCCCACATAAACTTGTCCTTCCCTGATCAGGAAAACTACTGTAATTTATTCTTGATGAAACTTGAGTTTCAAATTTACTTCTGTCAAATGGATCATCAGGACTACCTACAGGATACTCTTTTGCAATAAACACTCTTTCCTGACAGGTAATCTGCACAGTATGTATATTATCCTCACCCTTATCATTAACCGGTTTTGTCTGTGCTTTTGTCTCAAAATAACAAACATTTTCACGCTTATTTTTAGAATATGCTTGCCCTGATGCCATTTCACCAAGTGTGTACATCTTTTTCACAGGCGAGGAAAGCACAGAAAACAACTTACCACCGTGCTTACGATATAAGTTCATTTCCATTATGTAGATTACAGACAACCCATCCTCTGTGTCATTCGTTTCATGGGACTGAGTTTGATAATTTGATGTTACTGGTTGTTGCGCCACTGACAGTAGTATATGTTTTTTATTACTGGCATCAGTTTTGTAAACATTCAGATCGTAAAAAAGGTCGACTGCTGAAACATTCGATTCAATCTTTGTATAAACATTATATTTAGGCATTGATGGCCTCCGGGATCATATGCAGCAGAACATCCTGTATCTGTGCAGAAGTAAACAACGTCGTATACCCCTCGCCATCACTGACACCCTCTAATACCGAGCCATCAGCCAGAAAGGCCCTGTAAGGAGTATTCAGCATCGGCATCCCATTATCATCTGTACACAGGTAGCGAATATTATGGCTGCCGTCATTTATCGCATTAGCTAAAGGTGTAATGTCAGGCTTATGCTGTGCTCTCGTCTGTCTCGCGTAATACCCGGCCCTTGTTCTGTACTCACCAGCCGTCGCTGATTCAATGGCATTAACATCCAGAGTAATGTAACTGCCCCCGCCATTTACCGTCAGCTTCTTCTTCGCAATAATTTTGATTTCATCCTCCGTGCTGACAATGCTGATTTCCTTCCGGGCAAGCAGCGCCATCAGGTCATTCTGCGCCTGCATCTGTACCGGTCCCTGGTTCGCTATCAGCCTGATCCCAAGCTTTCGCACAAACACGCTCAGCGCACTGCCCACCCCGATGAACAGATTTTTCACCACGCTAACGTCTGCATTTTTACCAGCTGTGGCGATCAGGTTCTGGCCGGCTGAGACCTGCAGATGTTGTCCGCTGGTCAGCGCTATTCCATCCGGCGCGCTGAGGAGCAGTACTGATTTTTTGAGATCCGTCAGTTGCTGTTCCAGCAGAGTGATTTGCGCCTGGAGATCGGCAGGGTTAGCGGTCGCCTTCTGCGCGTCACCGGAGATGGACATCATCTGCTCCCGGGCTTCGGCCAGATTGCTGACCGCCGGCTCCATATCCAGCACCTGCCCCTGGGCCTTCGCCTGCCCGTCAGCGCTGATAAATATCCCTTTCTGCGCCCGGATGGCCCCCCAACTGTCGGTTCTCAGCTCAAAGCCTTCGCCGCGCGGCTGCCTGTCGCTGCTCACCAGATGCCCCAGATTCAGCTGGCTCTTGCCGCCATACTCCGTCGACACCTTGATATGCTCTTTCCCACGCTCATCGTCGAGGCGGATTTTGTTGTTGGCCGGGGTGCGCAGGACGTTACGTTTGTCATTGCGGATGGTGACGTGATCGCCGTGCGCCGAATCGTGGAGCACGCCGGCGATATACGGCCGGTCCGGGTTACCGTCCTCAAAGCCAATCGCCACCTCCGTCCCCGCCAGCAGCGGCAGGTGCAGGCCATAAGTGTCTCCGGCATACGGCCGCGCCTGGCGGACCCACAGGCTCTCGAACCCGGTTTCCCAGCGCGCCCGGTCAAACAGCATATTCACCCGGTAGCGCCCGTGTTTGTCGATATGCCCGTAGGTGTCGTTTTCCCGGGTGCTGGTCACGCGGGCCGGCAGCGTCCCGGCCATCACCGGACGCGCGCCGGGCTCGGGCCGGTAGCCGACGTCCGGGCTGTCCGGTATGCCGGCAAACTCCACCGAAAAGTCGGCATCGCGCCGGGCGTGGCTGTGCATCGCCGTGATAAGCACACCATCAGCAAACTCTCCGGCCACCTCCTCTCCGCCGGTCACCTTCAGCACCTGACCCGGGCAGAGCGTCGGGCAGCTGGTGGTGGCCTGCATCCGGGTCTGGCCGTTCAGATAACGCTCATGGCGAAGCCGGGCGTAAAACGCCCCGGTCTCCGGCGCCGGATGGCGGTCATGGACATTCCCGGCGGTCTGGTAGTTATCTCCCCAGTGGTAAGCCTCACCAAAGGTAGTCGTCTCCCCGCGGGTGACATCCACCTGCGCGTTCATGTCAGCCGTCGCCTCGCGGTAGTTGTAGTCGCAGGTACTGACCTGCTGCTCCACGACGCGGTGGCGGCATGCCATCCCCCACACCGCGTCCACCCCGGCCGACTGCTGCCCGGACGGCGGGACCGAAGGCAACGTCAGTCCCTTCTCATAGCCCTGCTGACTGTCGCAGAACTCCGCGACGTCGATGTGCAGCCGCGTGTCGGCGGTAAAGCGAAACCAGATCCCCACCTCACCCAGCAGCCGGGTGATAAAGCGCAGGTCATCCTCACCGTACTGCATCACCTGCTCGCGGCGCGGATACGTTTTTGTCAGCGAGAACAGAAAATCCTGACCGCGCAGGCCGTGGCGCTCGCGGAGGATTTTTTCCACAATCTGCGGAACGGACTGGTCCTGATAAATGGCGTTCTGGTGCGAGCGGTTAAGCAGCGCCAGGCGCGGCTGGAGGGTCAGCGCGTAGTGCGTTTCATCCCTGGAGGTGCCGAGCCGTTCGAACCCCGTCACCACGCCCTGGATCACCCGTACGGCTTGCTGAACATTGATGCCGAAGCCCTGAGCCACCGGCGCCTGCAGCGTCAGGGAGGCAGCCTTCATCAGCATCATCTCTTTTCTGATGGAATGGTCTGCGCTGGTGAATTCGATACGATAGCGGAACGGCTGGCTCAGGGCTTCATCGCCCTCAAACGCCAGCACATCAAGCCCGGCTTCACATCCCTTCACCGAAAGCAGATGGTGGTTGTGGCTGAACAACAACGATTTCACGCTACTCATCGGCGATTGCCCCCTCGTCAAACGCCATCACGATGCCTTCTTCTTCGTGATACCCCAGCGTCACATGGTTCGGTTTATGCCCCGCCGCCATATGGCTCAATAGCTGCTGACTCAGCGCCGGCAGGATCTGCTGATTGAGCAGAATGTCGACGTTGCGGGCGCCGGTGTCCGGCAGCAGGCAGGCCTCGGTCAGCGCGTCGAACAGGCTCTCGCTGAGGGTGGCGGTCATCCCGTAATGGCAAGCCAGACGCTGACTCACCTGCCCGAGCTTCATGCCGACAATGCCGCGCAGCGCTGCCGCCGGCAGCGGACGGTAAATCACCGTCTGGAAGCGGGCCAGCAGCGCAGGCTGGAAGTGACCGCGCAGCACCGGGCGCAGCAGCTCGTGCAGGTCTGATTCGCTGGCTTCAGGCTGTTCATCCAGCAGCTGCATTAGCAGGTCACTGCCAAGGTTGGCGGTCATCAGGATCACGGTGTTGCGGAAGTCGATTTCACGCCCCTCGCCGTCGCGCATTACCCCCCGGTCGAAGACCTGGTAGAACAGGTTCATCACATCGCGATGGGCCTTTTCCACCTCATCGAGCAGCACCACGCTGTAGGGGCGTTTGCGCACCGCCTCGGTCAGGATCCCGCCCTGGCCGTAGCCGACGTAGCCCGGCGGAGAACCCTTCAGCTGGCTGACGGTGTGCGGTTCCTGGTACTCGGAGAGATTGATGGTGATCAGCGCTTTCTCGCCGCCGAACAGCGCATCGGCGAGGGCGAGCGCCGTTTCCGTTTTGCCGGTGCCGCTCGGCCCGACCAGCAGGAACACCCCCTGTGGACCGTTCTCCGGCGTCAGGCCGGTTTTCGCGGCGCGCAGGCGCCGGGCAATAGCGCTCAGGGCCGCCTCCTGGCCAACCACCCGTTTGCCGAGACTCTGTTCCAGGCTCAGCAGCTCCGTCTGCTCATCCTTCATTAACGAGGAGAGCGGCACGCCGGTCCAGTCGGCAATCACCGTCGCCACGGTGCGGACGTCGACGTCCAGCCCGAGCAGCGGATTGCCGTGCTGGGCGGCAGTAAGCGCGTTTTGCAGGTCGTTGATTTCCCCCTGGCGGGAGATATCGCGACGACATGCCCGCAGCGCCTCCGTCAGCTGCAGCTCCTGACCATATTGGATTTCGAGGGTATCCAGCGCCAGGATAAGGCGGTTCTCCTCCTGCTCAATGAACGCCAGCCGTTCGCCGTGGGCGCTGTTGCCCAGCGCGATATCCTCCAGCAGCGCCTGCTTCTCCATCGCCAGCGCGGTGAGCTGCGCCTTCAGGCGGGTCAGCGGCTCTGGCACGGTATCAAGGCTCATGCGCAGGCGGGCGGAGGCGGTGTCGAGTAAATCCACCGCCTTGTCCGGCAGCTGGCGGCCGGTGAGATAGCGTCGTGACAGCGTCACGGCGGCACGCACCGCGTCATCCGTGATATGCACCCCGTGGTGGTGGGCATACCGGGGCTTCAGGCCGCGCAGCATCAGGCAGGCGGTGTCGTCGTCCGGCTCATCCACCTTGACCATCTGAAAGCGGCGCTCCAGCGCGGCATCGCGCTCGAAGTACTGCTTGTATTCACGCCAGGTGGTGGCGGCGATGGTCCGTAGTTCCCCCCGGGCCAGCGCCGGCTTTAACAGGTTGGCGGCATCCGCCCCGCCGGCCTGATTGCCCGCGCCGATAATCGTGTGCGCCTCGTCGATAAACAGCAGCACCGGCCCAGGCGACTGCTGCACCGCCTCAATGATATTTTTCAGCCGCTGCTCGAACTCGCCTTTTACCCCGGCGCCGGCCTGCAGCAATCCGAGGTCCAGGGTGCGCACCGACACCGGCTTCAGCGCGTCGGGGACGTTGCCTTCAGCAATGCGCAGCGCCAGGCCTTCCACCAGGGCGGTCTTGCCCACGCCCGGTTCACCGACGAGGATCGGGTTGTTTTTACGACGCCGGGAGAGAATATCCACCATCTGGCGGATTTCCGTATCACGTCCGAACACCGGGTCAATCTGCCCGTCTCTGGCTTTGGCAGTGACGTCGAGAGTAAATTTGTCGAGGGCGTTCTGCAGCGCCGGGTTGGGCCCATCCGCGTTCGGTACCCCGTCCGCAGGACGCCCCACAAACTCCACGTCCCCGCCATGACGCTGCGCCAGCGCCGCCTCCTGCTGCGCTTGCGGACGTTCGTCGGACTGGGTATCCAGCAGGGGGCGCAGGCGTTCCAGCTGGCTCTGGCCCAGGGTTAACAGCGGCCACAGGCCATCGCACTGGATCAGATTCTGTTTTGCTACCAGCGCCATCAACAAGTGAACACTGCGGATCTGCGCTTCGCCGCTGAGCGAGGCAATCAGCCAGGCCTCCTGCATCAGCTTCAGGATAGCGCCAGATAGCTGAGGACGATGACGTACCGAGCGCGGCTGTTTATCCAGCCAGCTAAGCAGATCCTGCCATAGCGCATTCACATCCCATTCATAGCGCCGCGCCAGCACCGTCAGATCGCCTTCCCCCTGTTCCAGCAGCTTGAGCAGCCAGTGCTCGGGCAGGATCTCAGCGTGCGCCCGGGACTGGCACAGCGAGGCCGCCCCCTCCATCGCGCGGGCACAGCAGGGATTAAGACGGCGTAACAGGCTGGCTGGATTTTCCATGAGATCCTCTCTTTATTGGTTCCGGACACGCTACCGCCCGTCGCTGTTCCCCAACAGGAACCCATAGCGCACAGGGTCAGGCAGGCAGATTGTGTTTTCCTTTGCTGAGTACCCGCATCTCAGGCATTCAGCAAAAAACGGCGGACAGAGAAACGCTGTCCGCATCAGGCGATGGCCCTCCTTACTCCCCGGTCGCATAGATAACGATGCGACCGGGGTGAGCGAACGCCGCCAACGCGCCTCCGGCGCGAAGAATGACGGGCAATTACGCGGTAGCGCGTTCGTTCCAGCTATCGGAATGAATGATGTTGCCGTCTTTATAGGTCCAGATGATCTTCTCGTAGCGCAGCTCGATCTGTTCCAGATGGTTGTGCTTCTCGTACGCAGGGTCTTTGATGTCGTGCATCAGAGGATTCACTTTCACCACCTTGACGTTCTCAAGCGTGGTGTTGAAATACTCCACTTCCTGGCCAGCATCGTTGATCCGGTACCACTTGAACTCGGCGGATTTCAGGGTCTGACCGGTGGTCACCGCCTTGTACAGGTAGGGGCTGGAGGAGTCGATCTCCTTGGTGAACAGGAAAGGCGTATGGATCCGCGTGCCGGTCAGTTTGCCGGTGTTGTTATCGGTCGGGATGTACAGGTTATGCTCCTGGGCCACCACTTCGATACTGCCTTCACGATCCTGAACGTCGACAGACCCTTTAATGTCCGCGCCGCCGTCGTCTTTCAGCCAAAGATAAACAGGAATTGCCATGGAATTACTCTCCATTGTGTAGTGAAGCGCCATCATCCTGGGATGACGCAGAGGGTTTGTCCGGTAACCGACAGGCGTCGACCTGCGGCACCAGACTGATTTCGACACGTCGGTTCAGCGCCCGGCCTTCCGGCGTGTCGTTTGTTGCAATTGGGCGGCTTTCGCCATAGCCCTGAACGGCAAAGCAGCTGTCCGGCACGTCGCCGGTATCGCGCATCCAGTCGCGGACCGATTCCGCGCGTTTCAGCGACAATAGCTGGTTGGCTTTTTCCTCACCGACGCTGTCGGTGTGGCCGGCCACCACGATAAGCCACCCGGGCCTGGCCTTAATGTCCACCAGCGAGTGGACCAGCTGCTTTGTCGAACCGGGTTTCAGTACCCATTTCCCGGTATCGAACAGCGACATGCTGTCAAGGCGGATGACGTGCGGCGCGACGCGCTGCACCGGCCTGGGGGGCGGTGGCGGCGGCACGTAGCGGCGAATAGCCTCCAGCAACGGCAGGCGAATCCGCTCCCCGCGATATAAGCCAAGACTCAGGCGCAGCGGGACGCCGTTACGCGCCCAGCTATCCAGCAGCGCGGCATCTTCACGCAGCACCCTGACGGCGCTGGCTTTTGCCCCATAATCATCCATCGCGATCCGCTCATAACGGGCAATATCAGCGCCCACGCGCTGCAGCAGTTGTCGATTATTCCAGCCACTGCTGAGCAGCGCGGCGACAGCCGCAAGAGTGAAAATAGCGAGTGCCGCGCGCCCGGCCCTGCCCCATGGCGTGAGCCCCCGTCCCGCCGGTAACTGCGGCAGGATGAAATCCGGCAAGGATGACGCATCCGGGGTGTCGGTCTCGCCTGGCTGCCAGCCAGCTACCCGCGTCAGGCCGGTATGCCGGGATAACCACCTCGTCCATGCCGACGACGCCAGGCTCCCGGCATGGGTGGGTTCGATCCCCCAAAGTACGGCCGCTGGGGTCAGGGGTGGCAGGTCGGCATTCTCCTCCGTTAACACGGCAAGGACGTGCCGTTCGAACCAGCCCATCAGGCTGTTCATTAACACCTGCTGCTGCAGCGCCGCCGCGCCGCCGACGCTCAACCAGGTCGCCACAGAACAGGGGGCGCAGGATGGCTGCCAGACTTTCACCGCCTCACCCGGGATCGCCGCCTGCCAGAGCAGACTGGGGCTCATCGCGCTGCCCACCTGCCCCTGCAGCGCCAGCGGTACGGCATACCTCGTCTGCTGCCGCAATTGGCTGAGTTGCCAGCGCAGGGCCAGCAGGGCGCTGGTCAGCGCGTCGCTTTGCGCGTGCCGCTGCGGGCAGACGCAGAGCAGCACCGACAGCTGAGGCCCCCACTCCGGTCGCTGGCTTAATATCTGGCGCGCAACCTGCGGCAGCTCCTCCGTCTTTTCCACTCGGATCCAGCAGCCCTGTTTGACGACCCGCACCGGGGACGGCTGCGGCCAGACACACGGCAGATCGCCGCAAACGAGGACTACCGGCTGGCGATAAGCGATCGCCGGAAGTTCGTGCAGGGTTGACGTGACCTGACGTTCGGCACCACGACGGGCAATACGCCAGATCGCAATAATCAGGGCCAGCGTGACCAGCAGAATGAGCCACGCCCCCCAGCGGGGAACCGGCAAAAATAGCAGGCACACCAGCGCGCTCAGCAAGCCTGCCCACAGCGCCAGCCCGCGCTGCTGGGCGGGGCTCATTTCACCTCCCCCGGCAGCAGGGTCAGCAGCAGATGATCGAGCCAGTGGTTCAATCCCCACCACAGGGCCACGATCACCGCCACGCTCAGCCCTGCACGTACCGGCCAGGAGGCCAACCAGCCGCTTATCCCCAGTCCGGCGCGGCTCTCTATCAGCACCGGAGCGCTCTGCGGACAACGGAAAGGCGGGACATGTTCACTGAGCGCGTTGACCAGCTTCAGGCGCTCCGGGTCGTGGAGGGAGCGAAAGCTGCCAACAAAACCCAGCAGCATCACCCGCTGAAAACAGGTGACCACAGCCAGGTCGGGCGTCGGATCATGCAGAACCTCGCGCATCCGCTCGCACAGGGTGTCGCCGGCGTCCATGGTGCCGAGAAAATGCCCCTGCAGCGGAATGTCATACCACTGCAGGCAGGCATCATCTTCCACGCCGCGCCCTTTCACGACTTCATCGAGCAGCGCGCACTGGGCGGTGAGAATATGCTGACAGCTGACGTCATCAAGCCCGCTCGCCTTCAGCTCAGTTTGCACGCGCTCGACATCAGCAATACACCGCTGCCATAGCGTGTACCCCTCCTCATCGCGGAACTGCGGGCCATGGCGCAGGCTGATAACCTGCAGCCAGGTGTTTTGCAGCAGCGCATCGATATCAATGGACGCGGCGTTGCCGCGTTGACGTTCATTCACGTTCGTAGCACCGCAAAAAGTTCAAGTTCTGGCTCGCCAAGCATCCCCGGGACGTAGAACATACAGGTACCGCTCTGCAGCATTTCCGTCGCCAGAGGATGGGACACATCGAGGCTGAAATACTGGTTTTCCAGACGCAGCGGGATCGCCGCCGGCACATGACGCAATGGCGTCAGGGGCACCCCTGTCCGCGAGGAGTTGACGATGGCTTTGACATGATCCGGACTGCCCACTTTGCACTGCCGCGGAAACTGTTCCTGCAGCTGAGCGACCGGTACCGACGAACGAACCGACAGATAGTAATCCGCCCCTTCCCGCAGCCGGGCATCGTGCAGACGCGCCTGCCAGAAGTGCAGCCGGGCATCATGCTCCAGGGCAATCGCTACCACCCGCGACGGCAGGCTCGCCTCCAGCAGGTCGCTGAGTAAATCAAACAGCGGCGGAAAAACCGCGTTCAGCTGGTCATGTTGATAGATCGGGACGGCATTCGCCTGATGGGTCAGCGAAAAGGTCAGCAGGCTGCCAGCCAGGCGCGCCAGCTCCGGATAGAGGCGTTCCGGCGGGCTTTGCCGGTAACGCAGAAAATACCCCAGCACCGGCTCAGCGCTGTTCAGCGCGTTCAGCAACCAGAACAGAGAGACATCGGCCACGGCAAAATCAGCCATCCGTTCATTGCTCTCGCGACGCATGGCCATCAGGCGCGTCAGACGAGCCCGGAGCTGAGTAAGCAGCAGTTCAAGCTGCGTCGCCAGCCAGCGGCTGCCCTGAATCTGCAGCAGCGGCGGGAGAAACGTCTCGTCGATGAGCCAGGCCCCCTGCGAATCCCGCAGCAGGCGTACCACCGGACAGGTCAGGTAATCGCTGTTATCCTGATGGGCGAAGCGGAGGGATAGCTCCGGCTGCATGACGGCAATCTGCCGGGTATCATCCCCGAACTGGTTGCGGACATCGCGCCAGCGCTGCCGGAAGCGCACCGGCCTGTCGGCCACATCATCAGGCTTCAGGCAGTTGCCGCCATTGGCCTTCATCAGAGGCAGCGCCAGCATCACCAGTCCCGTGCGAGATTCGCCCTCCAGCGACAAAGCCGGCGGCAGCGCATCGGCATTGTCCGTATCAATCATCGTGCCATCCTGGAACCGGACCTGCAGCCTGTGAGCCTGCAGGCGGCCCAGTTTGAGCATCTCTGGTTCGAAGGTCGCCTCAACCACTCCCCAGGGGTGGTTGAGGCCCATCCGGGCAATCGCTTCCGCAGCCCAGGCGGCATACGCAGCCTGCTGTTGAAAATGCTGGGGCGACACCATAATGCCCCGGCCCCATAACGGACGTTCGGTTTTCATCATCGTCCGACCCTACGCCTTCGCCTTCGGCATCTGGCTGACCAGCGACAGATTGACGTCCAGCCCCTCGACCTGGAAGTGCGGCACGGCGTACAGCTTCACGCGGAAGAAGCCCGGGTTGTCCTCGATATCTTCCACCACCACGCTGGCATCGCGCAGCGGATGGGAGGCCTGCAGCTCGTCGCCCGGATCGGTCATTTCGGTGACCAGGCTCCGCACCCAGGTGTTCAGCTCCAGCTCCAGCAGACGCCGGTCCTTGGTGGTGCCGATATTCTCGCGCTGGATCATCTTCAGGTAGTGCGCGATGCGCGACAGCAGGAAGATATAAGGCAGACGCGCGTTGATGCGGCTGTTGGCGGTAGCATCGGCGGTATCGTACAGCGCCGGTTTTTGCGCGGAGTTGGCCGAGAAGAAGCAGGCGTAATCGCGATTTTTGTAGTACGACAGTGGAATGAAGCCCAGGCTGGCGAATTCAAACTCCCGTGTTTCCGGGATCATCACCTCGGAAGGGATCTTCACCTGATTGCCGGTGCCCAGATCGTACAGATGGATGGGCAGATCTTTCACCGCGCCGCCGGCCTGCGGGCCGCGGATCTGCACGCACCAGCCGTTATTGACAAAGCTCTTCACCATATTGGAGGCGAAAGAGAACGCCGCGCTGGTCCAGAGATACTTTTCGTGGTCCGGCCCCTTCACCTGCTCGACATAGTTGAAGCTGCGCACCGGCACGGTGTCCGGACCATACGGCAGACGACCCAGCACGCGCGGCATGACCAGGCCGATGTAGCGGGCATCGTCGGTTTCCCGAAACGCTTTCCAGCGAATATATTCCGCACGTTCGAAGTAGTTACCGATATCTTTGATGGCGGCGACCTCTTCCATGGTCTCTTTCAGGAAGAAAGCCGGGCCGACGGCGCCGATAAACGGCATGTGGGCGGCAGCGGAAACCCGGGAGATATTGCGCAACAGCGCCACGTCCTGCGCGCTGGCGTCGAACTCATAGGCCGAGATCAGCGAGCCGATCGGCTCGCCGCCGGGGGTGTCGTACTCCGCGGTGTAGGTGTGCCAGTAAAGGCCGCTCTGAATCAGCTCCGGCGCATCCTCAAAGTCCTGACGCAGATCGTCCTTTGAGACGTCGAGGATCTCCGTTTTCACGTTCTGGCGGTAGTCGGTGTTGTCCACCAGCTGTTTGAGGCCGCGCCACAGGGATTCGACCTGCTGAAACTCCGGATGGTGCATCACTGCGTCCAGCTGGCGGCTTATCTGGAAATCCAGTTCAGCGATATGGTGGTCAATCAGCGTTTTATCGAGCTTTTCCACCCGCTGGCCGGACTGGCGGATGCGCTCCATAAACACCTGCATCGCCGCGGTCAGACGCTCCGCCGCCGGCGCCTCGGAGAGCGCGGCATCGTCCAGAAAGTCGTTGATTTCCCCGAGGCGAGAGGCCGGGGCGAGATTGATTTTTTCAAATAGCGACGCGTAAACGCCCTCGCTCACCGTGTTTTCCTGCAGCGCGGTTTGCCCCTGAACAGGGCTGTTTTCTGTGGTAACAGACATTAGCATTTTCCCGGTTATTCCATTAACAGACTTGCCCCGCCATTATTTCGGAGCAAGCGCACTCATTTCGTCGCGTAATTCCTGTGACAGCGCCGGATCTTTCAGAATTGCCTCAAGCTCTTTTCTGAAAGTGGCGTTATCGAGCAGATTGGATTTGAGATCGCGTAATAAATTACGCATCGCCAGCATGGCGCGGAGTTGTGGAATTTGCCGGGCAATCTGCTCCGGTTCAAAATCGTTGATATCGGTAAAACGCAGCCTGACGTTCTCCTCTTCGCCATTGCCAGCCAGCGTATTCGGCACCGAGAGATTCACCTCCGGGCTAAATTCCGAAAGTACGCTGTTAAAGTTATTTTTATTGACGTTAATTTTTTCTCTTTCCGATAATGGCCGGTTTTCTTTACCGTGACTAAAATCACGAATGGTAAGTAGCTTTAATGGCAGCTCAACCTTTTTTTGCACGCCGCCGGTGTGGAGAGATAATTTAAGATTAATGCGAGCCTTAGGCACTTCATTCTGGAACGTATCAGCCATAGCAGTTCCTTTCCTCAGGGAATAATTATTGAAGAGTTGACGGTAAAAGCCTGAGGATAATAAAACAAAAACAGATTATCGATCAACTTAACAAGAAGATTTATTGAATATACTCACAAGGTGAATGATTTTATTTTTTCTTAGCGCCAGGATAAATATTTAATAAATAAATACAAAACCTAAAACAATAATCAAAATAAATTACGCACCAAAGAAAAATATAAGAATAAACATAGCGATAACAGCACCTGGAATTAAATCATCCCCTCGCAACGCAATTTATCGTCACCCGCGCGGCAAAACATTCAAGAGCAACCTTTTTCCCAGCAACTGGTTTGCGCTAACCGGTCAGCGAGCGTGACGAGGAATGACCGCGGACCCAGCGATATGTTCCTCCGCAGACAGTCGTCAGTGGCTGAAGAGCCTATTTTTCTGGGCGACTGACCACAGCGCGATGGCGAAAAAAGTTGTCGTTACCAAAAAAATATGAACCCGGTTACAAGATGCGCACGCCACCGTCTTCGGCATCCTGAGGAGGTCGCATTCTGCGGATCGCCAGGCTATATCTATGACACCTTTCTCCCACAACGAGTAAAAATAATGAGCAAGAAGATCCTGATGCTGGTCGGCGATTACGCCGAAGATTACGAAACGATGGTCCCTTTTCAGGCACTGCAGATGATTGGCCACCAGGTCGATGCCGTCTGCCCGGATAAAGCCGCCGGCGACTATGTGATGACGGCGATCCATGATTTTGACGGAGCACAGACCTACAGCGAAAAGCCGGGGCACCGCTTCACCCTGAACGCCGATTTTGCCGCGGTGAAGGCCGAGGATTACGACGCGCTACTGATCCCCGGCGGACGCGCGCCAGAGTATCTGCGTCTGAACGAACAGGTCATTAAACTGGTCCAGGCGTTCGACGCCGCGCGTAAACCTATCGCCGCCGTCTGCCACGGGCCACAGCTGCTGGCCGCCGCCGGGATTCTGCAGGGGCGGACCTGCAGCGCCTATCCGGCCTGCGCCCCGGAGGTGCGCCTGAGCGGCGGGCATTATGCCGATATCGGTATCGATCAGGCGCATGTTGACGGCAATCTGGTCACCGCCCCCGCCTGGCCGGCACACCCGCAGTGGCTGGCGAAATTCGCCGCCCTGCTGGCGGAGTAACGCATTTTCTCTGACTAAGTGAACGACTATCGCCGCGCTGGCGCTCTCTTTGTTACCGGTCCGGCGGTTTTCGAACGGCCGTTTCCGCTGCCGCCAAACCTGATTCAGCTCAGCGAAACGCTGGCCGGATTGTCTCCTCGCCTCAGATGCGCATTCCCCCGGAAACTTCAATGCGCTGGGCATTAACCCAGCGATGATCATCGGATAACAGCGAGGCGATCACCGGCCCGATATCCTCTGGCACCCCCGGTCGGCCAAGCGCCGTCATGTTCGCCACCGCCTGAGCGACCTGCGGGTTATCCCGCACCACCCCGCCGCTGAAATCCGTGGCGATGGCGCCCGGCGCCACGCAGTTCACCGTGATCCCGCGGCCGCCCAGCTCAAACGCCATATAACGGGTCAGGGTTTCCACCGCAGACTTCATGACTGCATAGGGCGCCCGATTCGCCATCACGATACGGGTCAGTCCGGACGAGATATTCACAATTCGCCCGCCATCGGCCAGCAGCGGCAATAATTTTTGGCTGAGGAAAAAAACACCCTTCACATGGATGCGATAAAGCGCATCGAGCTCCGCTTCGGTAGCGTTCAGAAACCCCATGCCGCTGGCATTGCCGGCATTATTGACCAGGTAATGAAACCGATCGGCCCCCAGCTCCGCCAGGGCCGCCTGAAAGGTGCTGACAAACCCGTCAAAGGTGTCGGTTTCGCCGGCGCTGAAGGGCAGCGCGATCGCCCGCGAGCCCTGGGCTTCAACCCACGCGACCACATCGGTCGCCTCGGCGAAATGCGCGTTGTAGGTCAATACCACATTCACGCCGCGCTGAGCCAGCGCTTCAACGGTCGCGCGGCCCAGGCCACGGCTGCCGCCTGTCACCAGGGCGATTTTTGCGCTATTGTTCATGTTTTCCCCTTTTATCTCTGCTGAAAACATGAGCGATTATAGGCCTCTGAATGCCGACGATAAGACCGCATGGTGCGACAGGATTGTTTTGCCAGCTGGAACAATGTCATGGATAAACTGGATACCCTGACCCTGTTCGTGCGTATCGTCGAACGGGGTTCGTTCAGCGCTGCCGCCGCGGATCTGGGTTTTTCCCGGCCGGTGGCGACCGCAGCCATTAAGGCGCTGGAGGCCAGCCTTGGGGCGCGCCTGCTGCAGCGCACCACCCGGCACGTGCAGCCGACGGCGGAGGGGTCGCTGTATTATCAGCGCTGCGTCTCCATCCTGGCGGCCCTGGAGGAGGCCAACCGCAGCGCCGGAGGGAGCATCTCCGGCACCCTTCGGGTGGACGTGGCGGGCAATCTGGCGCGAACCCTGCTGCTGCCCGCGCTACCGCAGTTTCTCGCCCGCTATCCGGCCATTACCTTGCAGATTGGCGAAAGCGAGCGCGACGTCGATCTGGTCCGCGAAGGGGTAGATTGCGTCATTCGCGGCGGCCATCTTCCCGATAGCGAGATGATTTGCCGGCCGCTCGCCATGCTGCAGGAGATCACCTGCGCCAGCCCGGCCTACCTCGCCCGGTACGGTACCCCGCATACGATTGACGAGCTGGCGGGACACGTGACGATCGGTTTTGTTTCATCGCGCACGCACCGTACCTTGCCGCTCAGTTTTACCCTGGATGGCCGCCAGACCGAGGTCAGTTTGCCCTGTCGGCTGCTGACTTCCGATGCCGACGTCGGCGCCGAAGCGGCCAGGCTGGGCTTTGGCCTGTATCAGGCACCCTTGTCCCGCCTTGAGGCCGATCTGGCATCCGGTGGGTTAACGGAGGTGCTGGCTGATTTTCGCCCTGCGCCGCTGCCGCTCTCCCTGCTCTATCCCAGCAGCCGGCAGCTCTCTGCCCGGGTACAGGTATTTATCGACTGGGTGACGGCGCTGATGAAGGCGCCCCTTCCGCAGCAGGCATCCGGAAGGCTAAAATAACGTTTGCTATTATTTGCGGCTCGTGCGTTAATCATTAAGTCGATTTACCAGACGAAAAATTATTATCGAAGCACGTGTTCTCATCTCCAGGCGTTATCCCTGATACCACCTTCCTTTGAGCAGTCCCGTTAGTATTTTGCTTTTTCTGTAAACAGGCCCTGTCAGACCCCTGTTGGCTCGTTAAAAAAGCCCTCCGTCTGACCCAATACCCGGCTTACCACTTACAAAAATCAGCCGCGTTAATTTCCCTGAAAACGACCATTGTCTTTTCAACAGAACATTACCCATACAAGGTTTACATTATGATTGAACATATCCATTTTAGATGCCCATGCTGCCATGGCTCCCAGTACAGAACGTCCCAGTTTGACGTGACGGAAAAAAATCCCTTTGGTGCGAAATGCATTTTCTGCAAATCGGCCATGATGACCTTAGATACTATTCGCCCTTATCACCTGGGCGCGCTGTCCACCGCTCAGGCACAGCCATAAGACGATGAAGCTGGTGAACGCGGGCGGGAAAATCCCCCCGGTGATTCACCTGGGGGCAACCTCTGGTCCTTCACCTGACGCACCGTCGGTGGAATGGCGAAGGCCGGCATCCGGCAACGCTTTTATCAGGGTCGTCACATTCTCCCCGGCGCGGCTTTCCACATTAAAATAGTCCACCGCGCGCAGAATGAGCCGCAAACCTCTGCCGCTTTCCGCTAACGGATCGACATCGAAGCGCTCATCGCTACGCGCCAGCGCCAGGCGCTCTGCCGGAAAGACCTCTCCTGCATCAATAAAGCGCAGCGTCACCCGGTCCTCCGCTGCGATAAATTCGACACGAAAAACGCGTTGCCGATCCTCATGCAGCGCATAGCGAATGATATTGGCGGCCGTCTCACAGGCGGCAAGATCGAGCGCGAAGCGCCACTCCTCCCCGACGGACAGCGGCGTCATTTGTTGAGTCAGCCACGCCGCCAGCGGTGAAAGCGAGCTGAGTTGGGCAGGAAACAGCATGACGTTATTCACGGGCGCATCACGGATTGAACTGCGCAAGGGCTGAAGTGCGATCCTCGCAAATACGAAAAATACGATCCATCCTGGTCAGGGTAAACATATTGCGGATGCCGGGGTTCAGCGCGCACAGTGTCATTTCTCCTTTACCATTCATCATTTTCATCAGGGAAACCAGCGTTCCCAAACCGCTGCTGTCGATAAAATCGATTTTACTGAAATCAACAATCAGATCGGTGCGATCTTCGCCTATCTCTTGGGCGATTGCCGCTTTAAAGGCTACCGCGACGGACGCATCCAGCCGACGCACCGCCGGCGTCAGGATCGTCACCGAGGCCTGCCGTTCGGTTTCAATTTTCATCACTGTCCCCTGTTCGTTCAATAATCAAGAGTGAAACATCATCGGCCATCGCCTGAGTCTCCTGCCCGTCGCCACTGCGCCAGCGGATCAGGTGCCGGGCAAACCGCGGCAGCAGCGCGGGCAGCGGCTGCGTCACGCTGTCCTGCAGCCATGCGTGTAAACGCGCCTCGCCAAACTGTTCACCGCTCCGGTTTTCACATTCGGTGATGCCGTCGCTGAACAGGCACAGCCGCTCTCCCGGCGCCAGTGAGAAACTGACATCTGCCCACGAGAGATGGTCTATCAACCCCACCGGCGCCCCGCCGCTGCCGACCGGACGGACGGCTGCGTCCGGGCTCACGATAAAAGGCGTGGGATGCCCGGCCTGACAGAGTTTGCCCGCGCCGGTCTTCAGGTCGATGACGCCATAGATCAGGGTGAAATAGCTGACAATCTCTGTTTCGTCACTGCAAAAACGACCATTAAGGATCGCCACCACTTCGGCAGGCGACGCCGGCTGGTTGTCTGCCGTAAAAAGAAAGCGCTCAACGGCCCTGCCATGCAGAAACTGGCGGGCGACGGCGAGCGACATCATCGCCGCCCCCACGCCGTGTCCGGAGACATCCACGCAGTAAAATCCGAGCCGATCGCCCAACGGGAAGACGTTAAAAATATCCCCCGACACCCAGGCCGAGGGCAGGAAAATCCAGTCGGAGAAAAATCCCTGATGACGCAGCTGATGAGCCGGGAGAACCGACTGCTGAATGCGCGCAGCCAGCTCCAGATCCTGTTCAATCTGTCGCAGCGCTTCGCTCAGCCGCGCATTGCGCGCGGCGAGGTCAGCCTCAAGGGAGAGGATCCGCGACCCGGCGTGCAGCCGCGCCCGCAGTTCGCTCTGCTCCACCGGTTTGCTGAGAAAATCATCGGCCCCGGCCTCAAACCCCTGCGTTAAATCGCCAGGGTCTTCGCGGGCGGTAAGCAATATCAGATAAACGTAGTGACCAAACTGGCGACGGCGAACTTCCCGGCACAGCGTCAGGCCATTCATCTCTGGCATCTCCCAGTCGCTTATCACCAGGCTGACGGGCTGGTTTTCGAGGATCGCCAGCGCGGCGACGCCGTTTTCCGCCTCACTGACGATATAGCCCCACTGCGTCAACATCCGGCTTAGCAGCCGACGATAAACCAGCGAATCTTCAACAATCAGGACGTGCTGTGCCGACATCGCGCCTCCTAAATCGGCAAGAACCAGATAAGGCTGATCGTGCCTTCACGAAACTTGCCGCTGCCGCTGTCGTGCCCCGGATAGCGGGTACCGGCATAGTTGGCATACTGCACAGAGAACGATCCTGGCGTATAGCCCGCGTAACCGAAACTGTAACTGTAGTCGCCATTCCACGGCTGCTGCTGGCTACTCTCCGGATACCAGAACGCGGTAGCGCGCACAAAAAAATGCTGCTTAAAGGTATATCCGCAGCCGCCGAGCAGCACATTTTTGTTTTTGCGGATGTCATCGCTCTCCAGATCGTAATAGCGCGGCACCCAGCTGTAGCCTACCTGGCAGATAATGGCATCGCCTTTGTTAATCAATAGCGCATGCTCCATGGGCTTCGGCAGCGAAAATTTATACGCCAGGGTAATCGCCCCCTGCTCAAAATAGGTGTGACGCTTGCTGCCCGAAGTCCAGAAGTGGTTATCGCCATAGTTACTGTAAACCAGGCTGACGGTGTTGGCATGCCAGTCGTCGTAGCCAAAACTATAGCGAAAATCGGCGGTATAGCGGCTGGTATCGGTCACCGGTAAACGTGATGTCACGTTGGCGAACCAGAAGCTGTAAGGCGAGTATTGCAGACTGAGGTTCAGCGTCTGATTATATTTTTTCTTCTGTTCTGCGCTGTCTGAGCTGTTGGGGACTGTCATCCACTGCTCTTTTAAACCCGAACTAAAGCTCAGCGCTCCGGAAAACACCTTGTCATTCCCGGAAAAAAGCCGTCCCCAGCGGCTGGTAAACACGCCGGCCTGCACCGGTTCACCATTTTTATCACGCAGCGGTTGTGCGTCGTTCTTCTCTGCTCCTTCCGCACCTGCGATGGCGCACCATAGCGCGCAGGCCAGCATGTATTTCTCCCGCATTTGCCCTTCCTTAGTTAGGTATCCAGCGTGCGGCGACGCGGTATTTGGCCATCAGCCACAGTACGCCCAGCGCAGCGGCATGGATCAAGGTGTTCACTATCCACGCCTGGCGCCACAGATCGAAGGTGATCAACTGGCTTACGGCGAGCACGATGTAAACATGCAAAATAAAGGTGTAGAGCGAACGCTGCCCGAGCGGGATCAGGAACCAGCCTGCCAGCCAGTTCAGGGGGCGCCAGCACCAGGTCAATAGCAGATAAATGGTGACCATCAGACTGATATCATTAAGGATCCGTACCGGCCCGAGGCCGTTTTTCGCCGCCCAGGTATGGTAAAAGGCGTTAAATTCCGCCGGTGGGATCACGTGCATCAGCAGCGCGGGCGGCATAAAAGGATTGGTATGATTCTGGGCGACAAACGCAAGGATAAGCGCGATGCACACCAGCGCCGCGACGGCGACTTTGCCGGGCGGCGTGCGGGCGAAAGAGATCAGTTCCGCTTTGTACCAGCCGCAGCACATTCCCAGCACAAAGATAAATTGCCAGGCCATCAGGGGAAAGGCGAATTCAAATTCGCAGGGCGTCACCCGTACCGGCCAGCGTTGCCAGCATCCGTAGATCAGCAGCGAGACGCCCAGTAATGGGTAGACGTGACCCTTTTGCAGCATGCCGAGAAACAGCGGGCTGAGCAATAACAAAAAAATATAGAGACCGAGGATCTGCGTCTGATGCGGGCCAATCTGCAGATAAAGGATAATGTTAAACCACGTCTCTTTTATTTGTGGGGTTAGCGGATAAAGCGACCAACTGGTCCCGGAAAAGCGGTCGGTAAAATGAGTGACTTCATAGACATTAATATGAGGTAAATATCTCAGCAAAAGAAAAGAGACAATAATAATAATATTAACCTGATATATTTTCCAGGCGCGAAGATAAAGCCCCCAGCTCACCGTCAGTAATACTGCCTTTTGTAATCTGACACGATTTAGCATCCCTAACATGAAGCCGGACAGGATCACAAAGCCCTCGGCACCGGTGGTCAAACCAAATCGTTCCCAGCTGAAAATATTAAATATCGACATCACTTCCGTATGCGCCACCACCATCATCACGAGAGCAATACCGCGCATAAAGTCGATACGCAGGTCGCGATCCCCGGTCAGAGAGTAACGCCAGGCCGTTGATTTATCAGTTTCTTTTTGCGAAATCGCTGAAACAACCTGGCTCATGAGGGATCCCGTCGTCTACCCTGCAACATTTATTACAAATTATTTAGATAGTGTAGAATGCGCTATCTTGCAATGCTCATTTTATAAATTCCGCCTGCGTACATCACACTATGTTAAGTCATCCCGGTGACTACCAGTTCGCGCTATTGAAATTTTTACGCCACCATCTACACTCACTTTACTGTTATTTATAAGCCCCTGTGCGTTCTGCAGAACGCTGCCAATCAATAACAGACCAGTCATTCAAACTCAGCGCGGAATCAGGATATCCTTGCTATGGATTTTTATTTTTCCCGTTTTGAACATCGTCGACCGCCTGAGCCGCTCAGCACCCCGCGCTGGGTGAGGATGATCTGGCAGGTATTAGCCGTAGCCGCCCTGGTTCTCGGCGCCAATTATATTTACTGGCGCTGGACCGCTTCTTTAAATACCGACGCCCTATGGTATGCCGTTCCGCTGGTGCTGGCGGAAACCCTGGCGTGGATTGGCACAGTCCTGTTCACCATAAATTTATGGCAGGAAAAAGATCCTCCGCCAGGCGTCCCCCCGACGGAGATTAACGACTGTCTGCGAGTGGATGAAGCGGTGGAGTCGAGGCCGATTAAAGTCGATCTGTTTATCGCCACCTATTCCGAAGATGTGGAGCTGGTCAGGCTGTCGATCCGTGACGCCATGCGGATGACCTATCCCGGTCCGCTCGACTATAAGGTGCATGTTCTTGACGACGGGCGTCGCCCGGAGATGAAGGCGGTCTGCGAGCAGGAGGGGGCGAACTATATCACCCGTCAGAGCAATATCGGCTATAAGGCCGGTAACCTGCGCAATGGGCTGGAACATACCGATGGCGACTTTCTGATCATCTGTGATGCCGATACCCGCGTTTTCCCGACCCTGCTGAGCAATACGCTCGGGTATTTTCGCGATCCGGACGTCGCCTGGGTGCAGACCCCGCAATGGTTTTTCGATCTCCCGGAGGGGGAGGATCTGGCGCGCTGGCTGCGGCGTAAAGCGGGCGGCGCAGGCTACGGCGTGGGCTGGCTGGCGCAGAAAATCGTCGGTCCGGTGTCCATTGGTCGCGATCCGTTTTTCAACGATCCGCGCATGTTTTACGACGTGATTTTACGGCGCCGCAACTGGGCTAATGCCGCATTCTGCTGTGGTGCCGCCTCCGTTCACCGGCGGGAAGCGGTGATGCAGGCCGCGCTGCGCAGCTACGTCTGGAGCGTTGACGCCGAGATCGCGCGTCATACGCGGGATATTCGCGACCCGGCAACGCGGGAAGCGCTGCAGGAGGCCATGCGCCCCCACGTGGCCTTCGATACTGAACTGACGCCCTATAAGTTCCACGTCTCGGAAGATATTTATACCTCCATCCTGCTGCACGGCGACGCTGCCCGCCGCTGGCGCTCGGTAATGCACCCGCGGATCGAGTCGAAAATGCTCTCGCCGCAGGATATGCTGACGTGGATGATCCAGCGCTTTAAGTACGCCGCCGGTTCGCTGGATATCCTGTTCCATGACAACATCTTCAGCCGCCGCCGCTTTAAACTCTCGCTGCCGCAAACGCTGATGTACGCGACCACCTTCTGGTCCTATCTGGCCTGCGTATGGAATACCGTGTTCCTGATTTCACCCATTATCTATCTCTTCACCGGCATTCCCCCGGTGTCGGCGTGGTCTACCCCTTTCTATCTGCACTTTTTACCCTTTTTTATCGTCTCCGAACTGGCCTTTATGTTCGGCACCTGGGGTATTTCGGCCTGGGACGGCCGGGCCTCTTACCTCTCCTTTTTCTCGATGAATCTGCGGGCGCTAAACACCGTTTTGCGCGGGGAGCAGATCAAATTTCACGTCACGCCAAAAGAGCGACAGACGGGCCGTTTTCTCTATCTCGTCAAGCCGCAAATTGCCATCGTTATACTCACCCTGACGGGGCTGCTATGGGGCGGCATCCAGGTGGCGCGCGGGCAGGTTGACGATCCCTCCGGGTACGTCATCAACATTTTTTGGGGCGCGGTGAATATTGCCGCCATGCTGCCGCTGATCTTCGCCGCCATATGGACGCCCCCCGAAGAGCAGGAGACAAGTCGATGAGGATCCGCGACGCCCTGCTCCCCGCCCGCAGCTACCTCACCATCCTCATTGGCTTCCTGCTGGGTTTTGCGATTGTCGTGTGGGTGGAAAAACAGATGCCCGCGCGCGTCGAGAGCAGCGGTGGGATGACGTTGAGCCAGGATTTTCCGCCGCTCCCTGCCCCGCGCGAGCTGACCTTTGACGAGGCGATCTGGGCGCGAGTGGCCTGGCAGTATTATGTGAATAATACTCAGCCAAACGGTCTGGCCAACGCGCACGATGGCGAACCCTGGCTTAGCCTGTGGAGCGTCGGCAGCTATCTTTTCGCCGTGGTCGCCGCAGAGCAGCTGCATATTGTGACCGCCGCCGAAGGTGATGAGCGCATTGCCGCCGCCCTGTTTACGCTCGGTCAACTGCCCCTCAACGCCCAGGGATTGCCCGCCGCTCAGTACCATGCCGACACGCTGCAGATCCTCGGCAGCCCGGACTCCTCCGCCATCGGTATGGGACGCCTGCTCACCGCCCTGCAAACGCTGCTCTGGCGCTATCCTCAGCACGCCGCCGCGGTGCGGGATCTGTTTAATCAGTGGCGGGTCGGCGCGCTCATCAGCAACAGCCCCGCCAGCCAGGCCGCGGCGCCGCTGCACCACTGGGCGCTGGCGGCGGATGAACCGCGGGACAGCTTTGGCTACCGGCTGTACGCCAGCCATACGCTGCGGCTGATCGACAGCGCCGCGGGGCTGGCGGTGACCAACCCGCCGCAGGGGCAGCAGATGATCGATATCGACGGCATCATGGTGCCCGACGAGGGGCTGCGCACGCCCTGGGGTCGGCAGCCTTCGCTGATCAGCCTGCCGTACCTGCTCACCGGGCTTGAGCTGGGCTTTGACGCGCAAAGCGCGGAGATCGCCTGGCGCATCATGCAAATCCAGCAGCGCCGTCATAGCCTGAGGGTCAGCAAGCCGCCGATCAGCACCGACTACGCCGAGCCCGCGCCGGATTATGCCAGCGCGCTGGCGGACCGGCAGCCGCAGAGCGCCTTCGCCCCGCGCAGCGCCGCCCCGGAGCAATCGGCGATCACCTCCACCCGCACCGCCTTTGCCTGGTACGCCCTGTTCCGTAATAGCTGGAGCGAAGCGCTGCGCCAGCAGGTCCAGACGCTGCAGGTCCCGGGCAGGGGCTGGCAGCGCGGGTTAAACCTCAACCGCAGCGTCAACGACGTTATTGACGGCGATACCAACGCGATCGTGCTGGAAAGCCTGGCCTACATTTCCCGGGGGCAGATGCTGTGTCTGGCCTGCCTGAGCCCTGCCCCTCTCCCCTCGTCCTCAGCAGGAGCAACGCCATGAAGCTGATCTATTTATCCCGTTTTCCCCTGCTGGCCGGACTCATGGCGCTGTGGCTCTCGCTCTCCGGCGCGCAGGCCGCGACCGGTCTGCCGGCTGCCGAATACGCCCCGCGCAGCGGGGAGCTGACGCCGAGGGAGATGACTATCGCCAGAAACGCCTGGCAATATTTCGTCGCCAACTTTCAGCCCACCACCGGGCTGGTCAATGCGGTGAACAAATACCCCTCCACCACCATGTGGGACAGCGCCTCCTATCTGGCCGCGATGACCGCGGCCCGTGAGCTGGGGATTATTGATAAGGCGGAGTTCGACCGTCGGATGCTGAAGTTTCTCGCCACGCTGAATAAGCTCGATTTATTCCGTAACGAATTGCCCAACAAAGCCTATAACACCGTGAGCGGACAGAAGGTGAACTACCAGAACAAGCCGGGCGAAATCGGCTATTCGGCGCTGGATATCGGCAGAATGCTGATCTGGCTGAAGGTGATCAAGGAGCGCTATCCGGAATACAGCAACAGCATCGATAACGTGGTGCTGGGGTGGGATTTCAGCCATGTGGTCGATCCCTGCGGCACGCTGTACGGGGCGTATCTGGAAAACGGCCAGCCAAAATACGTTCAGGAAGGCCGCCTGGGCTACGAGGAGTACGGCGCGGCGGGCTTTCAGCTGTGGGGATTTAACACCTGTCAGGCCAGCCGTCCGCAGCCCTACGAGCTGGCGGAAATTTACTGCGTGCTGGTCCCCTATGATTCGCGCGACCCGCGGCAAACCAGCCAGCATAACTATGTGGTCAGTGAATCTTACGTGCTGTATGGCATGGAGTTTGGCTTTGATAATCCTGCTGACCGGAACAACAGCCCGCGCGAGTACTCCCATCCATGGATGAAAAACTTTGCCGACCGGGTCTATCAGGCCCAGGAGAATCGCTACGCCATCACCGGGATCCTCACCGCCCGCTCAGAGCATCAGCTCGATAAATCGCCGTACTTTGTCTATGACACGGTGTTCAGCGATGGTTTTAACTGGAACACCATAACCGACAAAGGCCAGTTCGTACCGAACAGCGCCGCCGTGTCGCTCAAAGCGGCGATGGGGATGTGGGTGCTGTGGAACTCGCCCTATACCGATCGTCTGCTGGACGCCATTGAAAACGCGAACGAAGCGGGTAAAGGCTATTACGAGGGGCTGTATGAGAACGGCGACGGGCCAATCAATGAATTTACCGCCAACAATAACGGCATCATGCTGGAAGCGCTGTTGTTTAAAAAAGAGGGCAAACTGCTGCAGTTTTCCAGCGACAATCCGAAAAACCGCAATTTCGCCCCGTCGCTGTGGGACAAGAAGCTGGTGGATCTCTTTGAACCGAATAACGGCCCGCGCAATCGCCCGTTCCTGAGCAACACCCCGGCCGTCAAAACATGGTGCGAGCAGACCGGGACCACGCAGCGCACCCAACCCGCCTGCCAGGCCTGCCAGTGCGCCGCCTGCAAGGCTGACGAGCCCGTTAAACTTCCGCCGGTGACCGCGCAATGCTTAAAACCCTAGCCCGCTGTCTGGCCGTCGCCGTCGTCCTGCTGCTTATCGCCCTGGCGCTGTTTGGTCGCGAAGGCACGGGGTGGCGCTGGCTGACTAAAGGCGGCTGGCACACCACCGCCCGTATCAGCAGCCTGACGCCGCAGGAGCGGACGTGGGCGCAGATCGCCTGGAGGTACGTCGAGAACAATACCCAGCCGCATACCGGCCTGGTCAACGGCAGCGACAAACAGCCCCGCGCGACGCTATGGCAGATGGGCGACACCCTTATCGCCCTGCTCGCCGCCAGAGAGCTGGGGCTGGTAAAGGAAGCGGAATTCGACGCCCGCCTGACGCCCCTGCTCGGCACCCTCAATCGACTGACGCTGACCGACGGCGGTTCGCCGGGCAGGCTATACTCCACTCAGACGGCGACCCCTGTCGACTTCAGCGGCAAACCGGCGGGCAGCGGCTGGTCAGCGAAAGATATGGCGCGACTGATGCTCGCCCTGCGGCTCACCGCCGAACGCGCGCCGCAGTATGGCGAGTACATTGATAAAATTATCCTGCGCTGGAACTTCTGTCCGGTGATCGATAAAGACGGTGAGCTGTGGTCCGCCTCACTGCAGAACGGGCAGCGGACGATCCGCGAGGAGCTCCGGCTGGGAGACAGTGAATACGCCGCCAGCGCGTTCCGCCTGTGGGGATTTCCGGCCGGTAAGGCTCTCTCTCCCCCGGCGCGCCATGTGATTATTTATCAGCGCCGCCTCGCCGTTGACGACCGCGACCCGCGAACCACCTGGCAACCCGTGGTGCTCTCCACTCTGCCCGCCATGCTGCCGGGACTGGAGTTCGGCTGGCAGCCGCCTGGCGTGTCGGAAGAGGTACAAAAAGCTATGCGCGCCCGGGCGGAAGGGATATGGCTCAGCCAGAAAACGCGCTGGACGCAGGATAAGGTGCTCACCGCCCGGGCCGATTTTTCGCTTACCCAGGCGCCCTGGCACGTGGAAGACACCGTCTGGGGAAATGGCTACGCCTGGAATACGCTCGGGGACGACGGGAAATACTACCCCCGGCTGGCGCAGGTGACCACTAAAGCGGTCTTTGTCCTGTGGACGCTGTGGGAAACCGAGTATACCGATGCGCTGATGGCGGTCACTACCCATCTTAACGACCCGCAGCGCGGCTGGTATGAAGGTCGGGTCGAGGCCACCGGCGACGTCAACGCCACCCTCACCCTCTCCACCAACGCCATGGTGCTGGAGGCGCTGTTTTACAAACACAACGCCGGGCCCTTGTTCAAAAACGGCCTCGCGGATGACAACAGCTATTTTGCCCGCCGCGCGACGGACGAATTTAACCCGCCCCGTCGCTGCCTGCCGGGCGAACGGGTCATGAGGAGCGCACCATGAAGTTTTATCGCGATCTCTTTGAAGCCAGCCTGAATCGCGTCGTACCGGAGCACGACAAACAGCGCTTCTTCGAGGCCTTCTACACTACTTTTATCCATATGTCTGCGGAAACCGAGCAGCACTTCTCACAACGCTCCGGCGAAGAGGGCCAGCAGATGATCTTTAAAAGCTTTTTCGCCATGCTGGCGGTCAACGGCGACCTCTTTGTACCCGATTTCCTGGAACGGCTGGCGCGGGCGCAGAGCGAGGAAGGCCTGCGTCTGCCGCCGCGTTTTTTTGCCCTTTGGCGGGAAGCGATGCTCAAAACCGTCCGCGCCAGCGATCCGCTGTGCGATGAGGAGATCCTCACCGCATGGGCAATGGCCATCGCCCCTGGGCTTGAGTATCTGCGCCGCCAGGCGGAGCTCCACTATCAAACCGCTGGCCAGTAATCATGCATGCCGCTAACCGTACCGACCTCAATCTCCTGCCCTCGGCGGTGATGATCTACGATGAGCGTGAACGACTGCAGGCCTGGAATGATAAGGTGGCGCTGTTTTATCCAACGATCGCGCCCTGGCTCGCCGTCGGCGCCTCTCTTGAGAGCCTGGCGGAGAAGTTTATCGATGCCGGATATAACATCGACCCAGGCCGGCAACAGACGCTGCGCGAGGCGATAATCCGCAACTGCCGCCAGACGAACCACTGCGAGGTCCGTCAGTCGGGCAACCGCCGGATTTACGTTCAGCATCAGCGGCTGGCGGATGGCGGGATTGTCAGCCTGCATACCGACATCACCGAGCTTGACGAGGCCCGACGCTCGCGTCACCAGCTTCATGACGACTTTTTATTCACCGCGGAGTCGATCCAGATCGGCATCTGGGACTGGCAGGTCTCCGGCGACAGCCTGCAGGTCAATGACACCCTGCTGGCGATGGTCGGCCAGTCACGGGCGCAGTGGCGCTTTCCACTGCGTTTTATGCTCAATCTGGTCCACGAGGACGATCGCGCCACCCTGCAGCAGGCGATGATCGCCTCGCAAAACGAGCATATGCCGGTTTTTGAATGTGAACTTCGCGTCCAGCACCCCACGCAGGGCTGGCGCTGGATGCTGCTCTCGGGGCAAATCGTCACCCTCAATATGCAGCAGCAGGCAGAGCGGGTGATCGGCACCTTGCAGGATATTACCCGGCGCAAAGCCGCAGAGCTGCTGGCCATTGAGGCGGCGAAGGAAGCCCGTGAGGCGAACGAAGCGAAAAGCGCCTTCCTCGCCAATATGAGCCACGAAATCCGCACCCCGATGAACGGCATTCTCGGCATGACGCAGCTCTGCCTCGACACGCCGCTGACCGCGGAGCAGCGGGAGTATCTTTCGCTGGTGATGAGCTCAGCCCAGTCGCTGCTGCACATTATTAACGACATTCTTGATTTCTCACGCATTGAGTCGGGCAAGATGCAGGTGGACGAAGAGCCGCTGGAGATCCGCCCCTTTGTTCAGTCGCTGATCCGCCCGCATATGCCTGCCGCCAGCGAAAAGGGCATTGAGCTGCTGGTGGATATCTCCCCAGCGGTGCCCGAGGTGCTGATCGTCGATGGCCCCCGGCTGCGGCAAATCCTGACCAACCTGTTGGGTAATGCGCTGAAGTTCACGCATCAGGGGGAGGTCCTGCTGGCGATTGCGCCGGCCGACGACGAAAACCGCTGGCGCTTTCGCATTCGCGATACCGGCATCGGTATCGCCCCGGAGAAGCAAAAGGCGATCTTCGAGGCTTTCAGCCAGGCCGATAGCTCCACCACCCGCCGCTACGGCGGCACCGGTCTGGGGTTAACCATTTCGGCCCGCCTGGTCAGCCTGATGGGCGGCGAGCTGACGGTGGAGAGCCAGCCCGGGGCGGGCAGCGAATTTGCCTTCACCCTGCCGCTGGCAGCGCTGCACGCTGCCGCCGACAGCGCCCCGCTGGGCCACTTTAACCACCAGCGGGTGCTGGTGGTTGACGACAACAGCACCAACCTGCGCCTGCTCGACGCCATGCTTCGCCAGATGGGGCTGATGCCAAGCTGCGTGGACAACGCCGGCGAGGCGCTACGCCGGGCCGCCGAAGGGCCGCCCTGGCCGCTGATCCTGCTGGACGCGCAGATGCCGGATATGGACGGCGTATCCCTGGCGCTGGAGCTTTCCGCCCTGCCCGAGGCCCGGCAAAGCCAGATTATTATGCTCAGCTCCATGAGCCGCCATTTTGACGCCAATATGCTCAAGCGCATCGGCATTGCTCACTATCTGCATAAACCGGTGGCGCAGCGCGAACTGCATCAGGTTATCGCCGGCATTCTGGTTCCCACGCCGGTGGCGGCGACAGCGCCAGCCCCCGTTGCGGAACCGGTCAGGGAACAGGCCGGGCTGCATATCCTGCTGGCCGAGGACAATCTGGTTAATCAGAAGGTCGCCAGACGGCTGCTGGAACAGCTTGGCCACCGCTGCGAGGTGGTGAACAACGGCCGGGAGGCGCTGGCGCGCTGGCGCGCCGACTGCTGGGATCTCCTGCTGATCGATCTGCAAATGCCGGAGATGGACGGTGAAACCGCCATCCGCCTGCTGCGTGAAGAGACGCAGGCGCTCGGCCGGGAGCACCAGCCCGCGATGGCTATGACCGCCCACGCGATGCAGGGCGATAGAGAGCGCTGTCTGGCGATGGGCTTCGACGGCTATATCGCCAAACCGGTGAGCCAGGAGGCGCTACGGGAGGCCATCGCCCGCGTCGGCGCGGCGGAAAATAGCGGTCCGGAGGAAGAGGAAGGCCTGCCGGACGAGGCCCGCCTGCTGAAACAGTGCGCCGACGATCCTGAGCTGGTCGAGGAGCTGCTGGGGCTCTTCGCTGCTGGGCTTGACGCTGCCGCCGCCGCCCTTACCCACGCCATTAACGCTAATGACCGGGAGACGTGGCGTCGCGCCGCCCACAAACTGCGCGGCGAGGCGGCCACCCTTGGCTTTCAGCGCCTTTCCGGGGTGCTCCAGCAACTGGAGAGCCAGGCAGCCTCGCCCGACCAGAGCGTGCCGGGCGACCTGTGCGACGCGCTGGCCGAGGCGATCGCGGGCTGCCGCCTGTGGCTGCGCCGCAGAATGCAGGAGGCTCCCCGTGATCGCTAGACGTCTTCTGCTGCTGGTGGTTTGCCTGCCGCTGGCGCACGCCGGCTCAGCGCCGGTGACCTGGTCACTGGCCGGACAATGGCGGGTGCATGACGCCAACGACAGCGCCTTCGACGGCGCGCAGGCTTCGGACGGCGACTGGCGCACGCTGCGGGTACCGGCAAACTGGTACAGCGCCGGATACGATCATCAGGGCGCCCTGTGGTATCGCCATCAGTTTACCCTGCATGGCCTGACGCCGGACGCCATGGCCACCCTGGTGTTTGACGGCGTCGATTACTTTGCCGAGGTGGCGCTCAACGGCAAGACGCTGGCCCAACACGAAGGGTATTTTCAGCGCTTCCCGGTGGACATCAGCGGGGTCGTTCGCCGCCATAATCAGCTCGTCGTGCGGGTCGACAGCCCCTATGAAGACCCGCAAACGATCTGGCCGCTGCACAAAACGCTGATGAAAGGGATCCTGAACCAGCACGATACCCGCCCGGGCGGCGCCTGGTCGGTTCAGGGGCAGGATGCCAATTCCGGGGGGATCTGGGCGCCGGTGAAGCTCCATCTGAGCCGCGGCGTCACCCTCGACGAGGTGATCCTGCGCCCGGACTGGCGACAGGGGCTGGAGCAGCCCATTCTGCGTGCCGAAATCCGCTATCGGGCCGTGACCCCCGGCCCCGTCACGCTGCGCCTGACGGCCACCCCGGACAATTTTTCCGGCCCGCGTTTTCAACAGGCCTTCGCGGTCACCCTGGAGAACACCGCAGGCGTCCTGCGCGTCTCGCTGCCCATGCCCTCGGCAAAGCTCTGGTGGCCCGTGGGTGCTGGCAAACCTAACCTCTACCGGGTGCGCGCCACCCTCGCGGATAACCGGGGGATCATGGATACCGCCGTCACCCGCACCGGATTACGTAAGGTGGAAGCGCTGGCGGACAATCAGGGCTGGCGCATCAATGACAAACGGCTGTTCATCAAGGGCAGCAACTATATTGGCTCGCCGTGGCTGAGCACCATGACGCGGAAAAAATATCGCCGGGATTTCAGGCTAGTCACGGCCATGAACGCCAACGCCATCCGCGTTCATGGTCACGTGGCGGGTCGCGCGCTGTATGAGGTGGCCGATGAGATGGGGCTGATGATCTGGCAGGATGTTCCGCTGCAGTGGGGTTATGATGACAGCGTCGCCTTTGCCGATAACGCGGTGCGCCAGACCCGGGCGATGATGGACCAGTTCGGCAATTCGCCGGCGATTATTGTCTGGGGCGGTCACAACGAGCCGCTGTGGAACTCGCCGTGGATGGAGAAACGCTTCCCCGACTGGCGTAAAACCTTAAACCAGACCCTGACGCAGCGGGTGGGCGATGCGCTGGCGGAAGATACCTCCCGCATCGTGCATCGCTTTTCCGCTGTTGAAGAGCACTACTGGGCGGGCTGGTATTTCGGCACCCTGCGCGACCTGCTCTCCCCGGCGAAAACCGGGATTATTTCCGAGTTTGGCGCCCAGGCGCTGCCCCGCCTCTCCACCCTGAAGACCATTATCCCGGCCCGTCTGCTGTGGCCGAAAACCACCGCCGCCGACGACCCCGGCTGGGTGCGATGGAAGTACCATAATTTTCAGCCTTTCCAGACCTTTAAATTTGCCGGTATTCCACGAGGCAACACTATTCAGGAGATGGTTGAAAACACCCAGGCGTATCAGGCCAGGCTGGTGGCGCTGGCAGCGGAGAGCTATCGCCGCCAGCGTTATCAGCCGGTGACCGCCCTGTTCCACTTTATGTTTGTCGAGACATGGCCCTCCATCAACTGGGGGGTGGTGGATTATCTGCGCCAGCCGAAGGCGGGTTACTATGCCCTGCAGCGCGCCTATCAGCCGATCCTGCCATCCATCGAGCCGGTGACCGCCAGCTGGCGTCAGGGTAGCCCGGCGACGGTGCGCCTGTGGGCGATTAACGATACCTGGACGGCCTGCGAGGATTGTCGCCTTACCTGGCAGGTCAGGCAAAATGGCCAGATGCTCGCTCAGGGTGAAACCACCCTGACCCTACCGCCGGACGCCGGCCAGATGGTCAGGGAGCTGACCGTCACCCCCGCCGGCCCGCAGCCCGTGACGGTCGACTACCGCATCGACAACCGTCGCGGCACACGCGTGGGCGCTAACCAGCATACCGAACCCGTCGCCGCAGCGCAGGCAGCTAAATGAAGCAGGCTTCACGCTGAGCCGCGATCAGTCGTGGATTTTCACCCCCAGACAGCCGCGAACGAATTCAGGGTTAAAGTGTTTCACTGCTTCGCCAACGTAACCTAAATCCAGATCGCTAATTTGCGCCATTTCGCGCGCGGTGAGCGAGAAATCCCAGATGGCAAAGTTCTCTTCAATACGCTCCTGGCGGGTGGATTTAGGAATGACCGTGACGCCTCGCTGCACGTTCCAGCGCAGGACCACCTGAGCAACGGTTTTTTGGTGGGCATCGGCAATCTCCTGCAGCATGGCCTCTTCATACGGATTATGTCTGCCACCGCCTAACGGCGCCCAGGCTTCCGGCTGAACATGATAGTGCTTCATGGTTTCCAGCGCCGCCGGCTGGGCGAAATAAGGATGCAGTTCGACCTGATTCACCATCGGCCTGATTCTGACGGTTTCGCAGAAGTTAGCTAACACATGGGCATAGAAATTGGACACACCGATCGCTTTCAGGGTACCGGCTTCATAAGCCTCCTCCAGCGCGCGCCAGGCGCTGAAATAATCGCCCATCGCCTGATGCAACAGATATAGATCGAAGTATTCCAGCCCGGATTTTTTTAAGGACGCGGCAATCCCGGCTTTCGCCATTCCGGCGTTGGCCATGTCCTGAACCCACAGTTTGGAGGTAATAAACAGCGCCTCGCGGGTACACAGACCTTCGGCGATGGCTTCGCGAACGGCCTCCCCCACCGCATCTTCATTATCGTAGACGGCGGCGGTATCGATGAGGCGGTAGCCGGTGCGAATGGCGTTCAGCACCGACCGCTTACACTCTGCTTTATCGGTCACCTTAAAAACGCCAAAACCCAGCATCGGCATTTTACGGTTGTTACTTAATACGCAATATTCCATGGTCAGCCCTCATCTTGTTTAACCATCATGGTAGGCCATAAACGTCGCCGTGATTACCCTGTTATTTGTGATTTGACTTATGCATCCAGCTCATTAATCGGCGTGCGCTGAGATGAGCTGATTTTGGCAGAGAGCAGAAAAGTCGCCCCTGCCGCCGCCAGCAGTAACAGACCGCTCAGTGCAAAATTGCTGCGCCATCCCAGACTATCAAACACCAGGCCGCCTGTCGTTGACCCGAGGGCAATCGATAGCTGGATCACGGCGACCATCAGACCACCGCCCGCCTCCGCATCCTCGGGCAGCGTCCGCGCAATCCACGTCCACCAGCCGGTGGGCGCGGCCGTCGCCAACAGGCCCCACAGGCTTAACAGTACGGCGACTGATCCCGGGTGGTGTCCGGCCAGCAGAAGCGTTCCGGCAATCGCGGCCATGACCAAAGGGATAGCCACCAGCGTCGGATAAAACCGGGCGTTCAGCGCGCTCGAAATAAGCAGCGTGCCGACAAAACCGGCGGTACCCATCGCCAGCAATATCAGGGACAGACCAGAGGAACTGACTCGGGTCACGGTCTCCAGAAACGGTCGCACATAGGTAAATAAGGTAAACTGCCCCATAAAAAACAGCCCACAGGCCAGCAATCCAAGGAATACCGTCGAGCGGCGGAACAAACCCAGCACGGTTCCCTGCGGCTGTGGTGCGCGCTGGCTTTTCATCGACGGCAGGCTAACGCATTGCCAGACGAAGGCCACCATCGCCAGCGGGACGAGACATAAAAAGGCGCCGCGCCAGCCGACGGTGGCCCCCAGGTAGCTGCCCAGCGGCGCTGCCACAACGGTGGCCAGCGCGTTGCCGCCGTTAAAGATGGCCAATGCGCGGGGGACCTGACGTTGCGGCACCAGGCGAATGGCCGTTGCGGCCGACATAGACCAGAAGCCGCCGATGACGATCCCAATGAGCGCCCTGCCCAGCATATAAACTGGATAGCTGGACGCCAGGGCAATCATCATTCCCGAGACCGCCATCAGCGCCGTGAGCGCTAACAGAAGGTATTTACGATCCCGTGCTCCCGCAAGGCGAGAAATGGTCAGGCTGGTCAGCACCGCCAGCGCGCCTGAAATGGCAATGCCCTGACCGGCTAATCCCTCGGTGACGCCTAAATCGCCAGCGATGGGCGTTAACAGGCTGACCGGCATAAATTCTGAGGCAATGAGTACAAATACGCAGAGCGTCATCGCCAGGACGCCGCTCCAGTGTGCCCGGGTGTTACTTAATGCAGACATTGTTTATCTCCGACAATACAAAGCCGCCCGCAGGCGCGTGGCGGCTTTGGGGATGTCTCCGGCACCGGAGATCTATTTCAGGTTGGTTTTAAAGAACTGCTCAAACTGACTAAAGGGAATTTTGCCTGCGGCGTTGTCATAAAGATCGACATGGTTTGCGCCAGGGACAATCACCAGTTCTTTCTCGTTGCTGCCAATAGCCTTATAGGCAGCTTCGGCAAAATAGCGAGAATGGGCTTTTTCGCCAGTCACGATAAGCGTCGGAATAGTCACTTCGCCGGCATAATTCAGCAGCGGCATATTCATAAACGACAGCGGCATCGTCGCATTCCATGCCCCGGTTGAATTAACCGAACGCGGATGGAAACCACGCGGCATACGGTAATAATCGAAGAACTCTTTCAGGACCGGGTTGGGATTGGCGGGCAAGGTTTCCGGCAAAATACGATCGGCAGCGCTGACGTTGCCTTTATCATCAACATAAATGTCATGCCCGCCGGGGGCGAAAGTGCCGTTTGCCGCATCCTTCCAGCGCTGCGCGTTCAGGTACTGCAGTACCGCTCGGCGGTCGGCTGTCGTGTAGCGGTCTTTGCCATCGCCGACTCCATGCCCCATCGCGCGGCTCATGTCATACATGACGCTGGTCGCCACCGCTTTGACGCGCGTATCCATCGCCGCGTCGTTTAAGGCCATACCGCCCCAGCCGCAAATGCCGAGCAAACCGATACGGTGGCGATCCACCTCTTTTTGCAGGCCCAGAAAGTCCACCGCGGCACTGAAATCCTCGGTATTGATGTCCGGCGAAGCCACGTTACGTGGGTAGCCACCGCTTTCACCCGTATAGGATGGGTCAAACGCCAGGGTGACAAACCCCTGCTCGGCCAACGTCTGGGCATACAGGCCGCTGGATTGCTCTTTTACCGCGCCGAAAGGACCGCTAACGGCAATGGCGGCCAGTTTGCGGTCGCCGCGATCCTTCGGCAAATAGAGGTCCCCGACCAGGGTGATCCCGTAGCGGTTGGTAAAGGTCACCTTACGGTGATCCACTTTCGTGCTCTCAGCAAACGTTTTATCCCATTTTTCGCCCAGGGAAACGGGCGCGTTCGGATTGGTCGTATCTGCATAACTCATCGTTGTGACTCCACTTAATGAGACGCACAGCAGCATGGCGGGTATCGCGGCTGTCAGTTTTTGGGTGAAAGCAGTCATCAAATTCCCCTTCATTAAACGTGATAGAGACGGTTTTCATACGGACAACGCTGCTGTGCTTTGTTGTCATGCGCCCATTATAGTTAGCAGGATTAGTGCTGATTAGAGGGTGAAAAATGCTAGAATTAATATCATATTGTTATAAATAACAGACGACAGTAGAGAGGGACCGATGGCAAAACGGGAAAACTATAACGATCTTTATCTGTTTATGCAGGTGGTGCGGGAAGGCAGTTTTACCGCCGCAGCGCAACGACTTGGCCTGGCGCAGTCCGGGATCAGCCGTGCGGTTCGTGAACTTGAAGAGCGCCTGGGCGTTCAGCTTCTGGTGCGCACCACCCGCCGTTTGTCGCTCACTCAGGCGGGTGAACAGCTCTATCACAATGTCGAATCCGGTTTCGACGCCTTAGATATGGGACTCGCCACGCTGGCCCACTATCGTCAAACGCCCTCCGGTACGGTACGCATCAATGCCAGCCAGCATGCCATTGATAAAGTCCTGCTGCCGAAGCTGGCAGTATTTAAACAACACTATCCCGATATCAGACTGGAACTGATCAGCGAAAGCCGGTTTGTCGATATTATTGCGGAGCGATTCGATGCGGGCGTACGTCTGGGCCCGGAAGTCGGAAGCGGCATGATTGCGGTGCGCATTTCGCCCGATATGGAGATGGCGGTGGTGGGTACACCGGAACATTTTCGACGCTACGGCTTTCCACAAACGCCCGCCGATTTAGTCGTCCACCCCTGCATCGCTTATCAGTTTGGCGACGGCAGCCTTTACGCCTGGGAACTTAACGTGGATGGCAAAAAAATAACTCATCCGCCGCAGGGACAGTGGGCTTTCGCCGATAGCTATATGGAAGCCAAAGCGGCCAGGCTCGGTCTGGGGCTGGCCTATGTCCCGGAAGAACTGATTACCGACGATCTAGCGCAGGGCACGCTTATCCGGGTACTCCAGCGTTATAGCCAGCGTCTGGAAGGTTCATTTCTCTATTACCCGCACCGCAATGTGTCGCCCGCGCTGAGAGTGGTCATTGAGACATTGCGAATGTAGCAGAGGATGCCTGCGCGTAGCAGGTATCGGTTGGCGGAGGGGGCTGAGTTCAGAGCTTTCGATTAATTCCGAACTATGCAAATGGTCGTGCAAGGCGGAAATGATCTTATATCAGTATCAATTTTGCGACTTGCCTATTTGATTATAAAGTTATAATATAGCACCGCTTCGTAACAAGTTACACAACGCATATTTCCCTGCTGCGCAAACCCTTTTTTTTCGCCTATCCACGCCTGTTCTTGAAATACCTCTAAAACGCTTAAGCATTGCATTCCACCTCAGGACTGCCAGGCTATCTCTACGTCAATGGCAAAGGAGGTGTAATGAAAGTCCTCAATATTCTGATCCGTCGATGCGTGCTGCTGAGCTGTTATGAAGAAACCGTTTCGTTCTATGAAAACCTCATCGCGCAGAAGGCGAGGTTGCGTTTCGACTATCCCGAATACGACCTCAAACTGGCGCAGGTGGGTTCGGTGCTGTTAATCGGCGGAACCGAGAAAAGCCTGGCGCCTTTTCGCGCTACCGAGGCCACTTTCCTGGTCAACGACATTTCCGCCTGGGAGAAATATCTGCCTTCCACCGGAGCAACGATTATCAACCCGGTGAAGATCGTGCCCACCGGCTGGAACATGCTGGTTCGGCATCCAGATGGTATGATTGCCGAATACGTTGAGCATCATGACAAAAACCCAGCGGATGAGATCTTCTGATGCTTCGCTTTCAGAGGGTTAGACCTGGTTTCAGTCGGCCATACTACCAGAAAAGTGATGCTTTCTACTGTGGCGGGAGAAGGTGAGCAGGAGAAACTGGCGCCGTAATCCGCGCCAGCTCCGGCTTCAGCAATGGCAACCTGCCCTGAGCAGGAGGCCAGTACGCATCAGTGTTTAACGATATACATGGTACGGCTATAGGCCACATCTTCCGGGTTGGTGATCGGGTAGCCTTTCAGCCACGGCTTAATCAGCCGACCGTTGGTGTACTGATAGATCGGCGCAATCGGCGCTTTGACCATAATGATCTTCTCCGCCGCGTTGTAATCGTCGTTACGCGCTTTGGCTGAATTTTCCACCGCCGCCTGGGCGAGGATTTTGTCGTATGCCGGATCGTTAAAGCGGGAGATATTTCCGCTGTGGGTGGAGGTCAGCAGCGACAGGAAGGTGGACGGCTCGTTGTAATCCCCTACCCACGAGGCGCGGATCACATCGAAATTGCCGGTGTTGCGGCTGTCGATATAGGTTTTCCACTCCTGATTCTGCAGCTTCACTTCCACGCCGAGGTTCTTCTTCCACATCGACGCCACCGCGATGGCAATCTTCTGGTGGTTCTCAGAGGTGTTATACAGCAGCGTCAGCTTCAGCGGGCGATTCGGGCCATAGCCGGCGGCAGCCAGCAGGGCTTTCGCCTGAGCGTTAAGCTCGGCCTGACTCATGCTCTCAAACTGCGACGGCTGCGGCGTGAAGCCCGCCGTTACGTCCGGGGTAAAGCGCCAGGCCGGTTTTTCCCCGGTCCCCAGCACCTTCTCCGCCATCACCCGGCGATCGATGGTCATACTCAGCGCCAGTCGCACCCGCTCGTCCGCCGTCGGCCCTTTTTGGGTATTAAAGGCGTAATAGTAGGTGCCCAGCTGCGGCGGGGTATACACCTGCCCCGGAATATCCTTCAGCAGCTTCTGATACATATTTTTCGGGAAAGATTCGGTGATATCGATATCGCCGGCCAGATAGCGTTTGGTGGCGGCGGACTCCTGGTTGATCGGCACAAAGGTGACCTGCTGGATCACCGTTTTGGCGTTATCCCAGTAGTGGGTGTTGGGCACCACTACCAGCTTTTCATTCACGACGCGATCTTTCAGAACATAGGCGCCATTGCCCACCAGGCTGCCGGGCCGCGTCCAGTTTGCCCCGCTGTCGACGTTCGCCTTTTGTACCGGGTAGAAGGCAAAGCTGGCGGTCAGGTTGCTGAACCACGGCAGCGGCTTATCCAGCTGCACCCGCAGGGTGTGGGCGTCGACGGCGGTGACCCCCAGGGTCTCCGGCGCGGCTTTGCCATCAATGATGTTCTGCGCGTTGGCGATCCCCGCCAGCGCGGCAAACCAGGCGAACGGCGAGGTGGTTTTCGGGTCCACCAGACGCCGCCAGCTATAGACGAAGTCCTCAGCGGTGACCGGCGTGCCGTCGGACCAGCGGGCGTTATCGCGCAGGGTAAAGGTCCAGACGCGGTTATCGTTGCTCTGCCAGCGGGTCGCCACGCCCGGGATCAGGTTGCCTTTCGCATCCTGATTGACTAAACCTTCAAACAGATCGCGGATCACCTGGATTTCCGGCAGGCCCACCGCTTTAGCGGGATCTAACGAGGCGGGTTCATCTTTGATATGGCGCACTAACAGCTGGTTTTTCGCCAGTACCGTGCCCGACGGTACGTCCGCCGCCCAGGCCAGAGAAGATACGCTGGCTAACCACAGCGCGCCGCATGTCAAAGCGACAGGATACTTCATAAGATCCCCTTTAAAATGAGAAAAAACACCGCCAACAGAGCGATAATTATTTGTTTCATCACCTGAAATTGCAAACAACATATGATAGAAAATTGATGTGCCGTCGGATTTCACGCCTCAGGGAATGGGTTTGATTCCAACACGCTTTTCGCCAACACTACATAATAACGACACACAGGAAGCCCTATGTCTATTTCACGTCCTCGCCCGCAGCGCGGCGACTTTCCGCCGGGGACCCGGCAGTACGGCAGCTCGGAACTGGGCGCGCCGCTGCTGTGGTTTCCTGCGCCGATGGCCGACAGCCGCAGCGGCCTGATTATTGCCGGCACCCACGGCGATGAGAATTCGTCGATTGTGACCCTCTCCTGCGCCCTGCGCACCCTGAAGCCGGAGCTGCGCCGCCACCACGTGGTGCTGACGGTCAATCCTGACGGCTGTCAGCTCGGGCTGCGCGCCAACGCCCGCGGCGTTGACCTCAACCGTAACTTTCCGGCCGCTAACTGGAGACAAGGGGAAACGGTGTACCGCTGGAACAGCGCGGCGACGGAACGAGACGTGGTGTTATTGACCGGCGAACAGCCGGGCTCGGAGCGAGAGACCCAGGCCCTGTGTCAGTTGATACATCAGATCCATCCGGCGTGGGTGGTCTCCTTTCACGATCCGCTGGCCTGCATCGAAGACCCGGGACACAGCCCGCTGGGACACTGGCTGGCCGACGCCTTCTCACTGCCGCTGGTCGGCAGCGTGGGCTACGACACCCCAGGTTCCTTTGGCAGCTGGTGCGCTGATATCGGACTCCCCTGCATCACCGCTGAGTTCCCGCCGGTCTCCGCCGACGAGGCAACCGAGCGTTACCTGCCGGCGATGACCGACCTGCTGCGCTGGCAGGCTTAAAGATGAAGCACGCCGGTGCTGAACCGCAGCGCCGGCTCGACGTCCACCGCCAGCCATGTCGGGCCGTCGAGGTCGGCGAAGCGCGCCAGCGGCGCCAGGGGTAGCGCGGCGGCGATCCCGCGCGAGGTGCAGAGCATACAGCCCAGCATCCGTCCAAAGCCCTGTCGTTCTGCCTCCTCGGCGAGGGCCAGCGCTTCGCTCAGGCCGCCCGTTTTGTCCAGTTTGATATTGACCATCTCATAGCGTCCGCGCAGCCTGGGCAGGCTCTCCCGGGTATGGCAGCTCTCGTCGGCGCAAATCGGCAGCGGATGGACGAAATTTTCCAGCGCCGCATCGGCGTCGGCAGGGAGCGGCTGCTCAAGCATCGCCACGCCGAGGTCCGCCAGCAGCTGGCAGCGCGCCGCCAGCCCCTCGCTGTGCCAGGATTCATTGGCGTCGACAATCAGCGTAGCCTCCGGCGCCGCCTGACGGATAGCGATTAACCGCTCGCTGATCAGCCGGTCGTCGAGCTTCACCTTCAACAGCTGAGCGCCCTTCTGCCACAGCGCCGCGGCGCTGGCCGCCATCTGATCCGCCGTGCCAATGACCACCGTCTGGGCGGTGATCACCCGGTTTGGCAACGTCACCCCCAGCAGCTGGGGCAAGGTTTTGCCTTCGCGCCGCGCCTGCAGATCCCACAGGGCGCAGTCAATGGCATTGCGCGCGGCGCCTGCCGGTAGCAGCCGCTGCAGCTGTTCGCGGGTAAGTCCCGCCTCCAGCTGCTCGCCGATCGCCATCACCTGGGCCATGACCGAAGCGATGCTCTCGCCATAGCGGGGATACGGGGTGCATTCCCCCACCCCTTTCACACCGTCCTCTTCCAGTTCCACCACCACCACTTTTGCCTCGCTGCGGCTGCCGCGGGCGATCACAAAGGGGGTGTGGAGCGGCCAGGCTTCCTCATACACTCGCACGTTGCGCATTCCCTTGTCCTCTCTGGTAAATGTTAAATAGGGTTTGCCGTGTAGCTGGCGGATGTCATACACTACTCGCGACGTTAACTATATGTAAACAGGAAGATAACCATGTCACAAACCGTGCATTTCCAGGGCAACCCCGTTTCTGTTCAGGGCACCATTCCGCAGGCAGGCGCTAAAGCGCAGCCGTTTACGCTGGTCGCCAAAGATCTCTCTGACGTCGCGCTGAGCCAGTACGCCGGCAAACGTAAAGTACTGAATATTTTCCCGAGCATTGATACCGGCGTGTGCGCCGCATCAGTGCGTAAATTCAACCAGCTGGCCGCTGAACTGGACAACACCGTGGTGCTGTGCATTTCCGCTGACCTGCCGTTCGCCCAGTCCCGCTTCTGCGGCGCGGAAGGCCTGAGCAACGTGGTGACCCTTTCCACGCTGCGCGGCGCCTCGTTCCTCGCTGACTACGGCGTCGCCATCGCCGCCGGTCCGCTGGCGGGCCTGGCCGCTCGCGCGGTGGTCGTTATCGATGAAAACGATCAGGTTGTCTACAGCCAGCTGGTGAACGAAATCACCGAAGAGCCGGACTACGACGCCGCGCTGGCCGCCCTGAAAGCCTGATAACAGACTGCCCGGGGGCATCGCGCCTGCGGACATGCTATGTACTCAGCCCTCGCTCTGCGGGGGCTTTTTATTGCCGCGGCGCATAGCGGGAAATAGCCCGCGCCATCGCCGGGCCGGTCAGCAGGATGGTAAACAGCCGCAGCGTCTGAAGCGCCATAATAAACGACATATCCGCCCGGGTGCCGGCGGCGATAATCGCCACCGTGTCGAGTCCGCCAGGGCTGGTGGCCAGATAGGCGGTCATGAAATCCATCTGCAGAATGTGGGTCAGACCGAGGGCCATCAGGGCGCACATCAGGATCAGCCCAAGAATGGAGGCGATAATCTGCGGCAGCGTCTTCAGGGCCAACAGAAACACCGCCTTGTTAAACTGCAGTCCCACCGTCCAGCCCAGCACCGCGTAGGCCATCGCCAGCAGCCACTCCGGCAGCTCCAGCATCACCCAGCCGCCCCCCTGGGCCAGCGCGCCGAGCAGCATCGGCAGCAGCATGGCGCCGGAAGGAATGCGCAGCCGCACGCCCAGCCAGCAGCCCGCCGCTGTCAGCAGCAGCGTTAAAGGGAAATGAAGGGTCAACGGTGGAAACCAGACGATAGCCTGGCTCATTGTTTGCGCCTCGTTGCCCAGGGCATAGCGCACCACCAGCGCCGCCGCGCCGACGACAAACAGCACTCGCAGATACTGCATCAGCGCCACCAGGCGTACATCAGCCCCGTACTCCTGAGCCATTACCACCATTGCCGACGCCCCGCCGGGAGAGCTTCCCCAGGCGCCGGTGGCGCCCGGCAGCGCGCTGTAGCGGACCAGCAACCAGCCGGTGAGGCCGCTGATCGCCAGGGTCGTTAACAGGATCGCCAGCACCAGCGCCCAGTTGTTGAACAGCACGCCAAAAACGGAGGGGTTAATGGCGCGGGCGATCATACAGCCGACGATAGCCTGCGCCGCCAGATAACAGGCGCGGGGGATCCTCAGCTTCACCCCGCGCAGGCTCAAAATGAGACCGGCAATCAGCGGCCCCAGCAGCAGCGCTGCCGGCAGATGAATGCGTAACAGCAGCGAGGAAAAGAGAATTGAGAGCAGCAGCAATGTCAGCCATTGCCCGATCGCGCGACGCGACGCCAATATGCACCACCCCGGAAAAAGGATTAAAAAACCAGTATATACAGGTTTAGCCCGCTTTGCAGGCCGGGATACCGGCGACGAGCGTCGCCGGCGTTCAGCGATTATTCGTCGCCCTTTTTCTGACTCAAACCATATTCGCGCAGCTTATTGGCGATGGCGGTATGCGACACCCCCAGCCGCTTCGCCAGCTTACGGGTGCTGGGGTAGCTGCGATAGAGCTGGGTCAATACCGAGCGCTCAAAGCGGCGGGTAATATCGTCCAGCGATCCTTCCATGGCCTCCTCGCCCACCGGCAGCGAGGCGACGTCGTGGTCCGGCAGCAAAATGTCCTGTGGACGCAGCTCGAATCCTTCCAGCTGGGTTAGCGCGCGATAAACGGCATTCTTCAGCTGGCGGACGTTGCCGGGCCAGCTGTAGCGGGTAAGCACCGTACTGAGATCGGCGGAGAGCTTCGGTCGGGGGATCCCCTGCTCATCGGCAAAGCGCGCCACGAACAGCTCCGTCAGCGGCATAATGTCCTGCGGGCAGTCGCGCAGCGGCGGCAGATACAGCGTCAGGACATTGAGGCGATAGTAAAGATCTTCCCGGAACAGCCCTTTCTGCACCAGCTCGACCAGGTTTTTCTGCGTCGCGCAGATCACCCGCACATCGACGTGCACTTCATGATCCTCGCCAACGCGGCGGAAGGTGCCGTCGTTGAGGAAGCGCAGCAGCTTGGTCTGCATTCGTGGCGACATCTCGCCAATTTCATCCAGCAGCACCGAGCCGCCGTTAGCTTGCTCGAAGAAGCCTTTTTTGCCCTGCAGCGCGTCACCGAACAGCTCGCTCTCAACGGCGTCCTCAGGAATGGAGCCGCAGTTGAGCGCCAGATAGGGTTTGCCCGCCCGCGGACTGGCCAGATGGCAGGCGTGCGCCAGCAGATCTTTACCCGTGCCGGTGTCGCCGACAATCAGCAGCGGCGCGCTGAGCATCGCCAGCTTACGCGCTTGCTCCACCACGTGGCGCATTTTCGGCCCCACCGCGAGGATCTGGCTGAAGGCGCTGGTGTCCTGGCTGGTCATGGTCTGCAGCTGGCGTCCCATGCGCACGGTTGAGCGCAGCATCGCCACGGCGCCGGTCAGCACTCGCTCGTTATGCTCCCCTTCCAGATAAACCGGGGTCACTTCCAGCAGGTAGTTCTGCCCATTCACCACCACATGCTCCGCCAGCGTCTCTTGCGGGCTGCTTTCCAGCCAGCGCTGGACGTTAAAATCGTCGATCAGTTGCGCCACCGGATGGTTGCGCAGCTTCGCCTGGCTTTGGCCAAACAGCAGGCAGCTGGCGGGGTTGGCCAGTTCGACCCTGCCTTTGGTATCCAGCGACAACACCGGCTCCGGCATCGCCACCAGCAGCGCGCTCAGCGCCAGATGTTCACGCTCGGATGGCATCCACGGCACGGTGCGCACGTCTGTCACGCCGGCGATACGGCGGATCTCCGCCATCAGGCTGCTGAAGGTGGCGAACTCCAGTTCGGCAAAATTGAGGTAGATACGGCCAATAGGGTCAATATCGATACCACGCAGATCAATGCCGCGCAGCACCAGCAAATCGAGCAATTCACGAGTCAGACCGAGGCGGTCTTCACAAAAGACTTCAAGACGCATGGGAGTGTTCACCCTAAAAGTGCCAATGACCGGAGAATAATAGGCCAGGAATGGACTTTCGGGAAGCTAACTGTCAACAATTATTGACAGCATGGCGGAAAAATGGGCGTTGCGCCGTAAAGTCAGGCGGTCAGTGGTCAATTAACCGGCCATCCGGCCGGTTAATTGGGGGTTAAGCATGGAAGGCAGGCAGCCACTGGCGGTTATGGGCGATCACTTCATCCAACGCTTGTTCGAGCTTCTCGCCGCTGACAATCAGCGGATTCAGCACCAGCGCGCGCCACGCCGTATGGCGGTTGCCGGTGATGGCGGCCTCGATGGTCAGCTGTTCGAAAGATTTCATCAGCTGCAGCAAACGCAGGGTATCGTCAGGGAACGGCGCCACGTTGAGGGGCAGCGGACCGGAAGCGGTGATCAGCGAGCTGACCTCCACCGCACAGTCATCCGGCAGGCCATTGATGGCGCCGTTGTTGCGCGTGTTGACGTGCATGATAATGCGCTTGTCGTTGTAGATGGCATTCATCAGCTCGCAGGCCGCCTCGGAATAGTACTGACCGCCACGGCCCTCCAGCGCCTTCGGTTTAACCGCGAGGTGCGGGTCGCTGTACTGTTCAAACAAGGTTTTTTCCAGTTGCTTAACCACTTCGCCACGGGTCCCTTCGCCGCCCGCCTCCGCCAGCTCCTGACGCAGCAGATCGTCCTTCATGTAGTAATAACGCAGATAGGCGCAGGGGATCATGCCTAAGCCCTGCAGGAGATGCGACGGCCAACGGAACGGCGGAATGTTGCGCGGCACCAGCGGATCCCGACCGGCATTGATCTCGGCGATGACCTCCGGCAGCCACTCTTTTCCTTTGTGCAGGACCTGGCGCACGAAGATAAAGTGGTTCAGGCCGGCGACCTGCATCACTACCTCCTTTTCGTCAGCGCATTGCAGCAGGGTGGTCACCCCTTTTTGCATAATCACCGGCACATTACACAGGCCGACGGCTTTGATGCGACTGTGGCGCAGGATCGCTTCGGTCACCATCCCCGACGGGTTGGTAAAGTTCAGCAGCCAGGCGTCAGGGCAGAGTCGTTCCATATCGGCAGCAATCGCCAGGGCGATGGGAATGGTCCGGCAGGCATTGGCGAAGCCCCCAAGGCCGTTGGTCTCCTGGCCGATCAGGCCATACTTGAGGGAAATACGTTCATCGCTGATGCGGGCGTCAAGGCAGCCGGCGCGAAACTGCGAGCAGACGAAATCGGCATCGCGCAGGGCGCTCTCCCGATCCAGGGTAGCCACCACCTCGATGATCAGCCCGGCTTTGGCGATCATTCGCCGCGCCAGTCCGGCGATGATCTCGACTTTCTCTCTGCCCTCTTCAATGTCCACCAACCATAGCGAAGCGACCGGCATCTCGTGATAGCGGTTAAGCAAACCTTCAATCAGTTCCGGGGTGTAGCTGGAGCCGCCGCCAATCACCACAATTTTGAGTCCTGACATGGTATACCTCGGTTTAGTTACGATATAACTATTTAAAACCGGCCAAACTGGCGTAACAAACGAATTAAATCGGCCTATGCATGAAGCAAATTAATGCATAAGGGAGACAACCTGTGCTTGAACAACAAAGCATCCTTGCGCTGCTGCAGACCTTTGAGGTGACCGCCCGCCATTTGAGTTTTACCCTCGCCGCGCATGAAATGAACCTGACCCAGGGGGCGGTCAGCCATCGGATCCGCAAGCTGGAGATGCATATCGGATTTCGCCTGTTTATTCGCATGACGCGTAAACTGGCGCTGACGGAGGAAGGCAAACGTCTGCTGACGACGTTGAGCCATTCGCTGCGGGCGATTAACGATGAAATTGAGGATATTCGCGAACAGGATCTGCGCGGCACGCTGCATATTGGTATTGCGCCGACCCTGGCCCATCTTTGGCTGATGCCGCGTCTGCCCCGCTTCCAGGCCCAGTGGCCGGGACTAAATCTACAGTTTCGCGTCCGCGCCGGGGTGATGGATTTTAACGAGGAGCGGGTGGACCTCGCGATTTATTACGGCGCCACGCGCTATCCCGATCTTTATCAACAACGGTTGATGGCGGAAAGTTTGCTGCCGGTCTGCTCTCCGGAGTATCGCCGGCAGTATCGCCCGCTGAGCGGCGGTGACGCGGCGGCGATCGTCTGGATCCATGCCTGCGAATCCACCGACGTGCAGGATCAGTTTGCCGAATGGCGCCTGTGGTGCCAGCAAAGCGGACAGGCGTTACCCTTTGACGGCCGGTATTACGCGGTGAACAACCACTCGCTGGCCATTGAGATGGCGCTGAATGGACTCGGGGTCGTGATGGGGCGTAAAACGCTGATCCAGCCGCTGCTCGCCACCGGGAGACTGGTAGCCTTGTCCGAAGACGAGGCGGAATCTCCCTTTGGCTATGATCTGATTTGTCCGCAGGAGAACCGCTCGCGCCCGCGCTTTCGCGCCTTCAGCGAGTGGCTGGCGGCGGAATGCGTATGACCGGACATTGCCCGCGGCGCGGCAGGTGCGCAAGCCTGGACTCGACCTCGCAGGCCGGGCAAGGCCAAACCGCCGCCCGGCGATGTCTCTGAGCGGAGGTTACTTCTCCGGACTGGTTTTGCTTTTCTGCAGGGTCTCTTTCAGCTGGCCAATCAGCTCGCGACGAAAATCGCCGAGCCGCGGTTTATCATCGGCGATCCACGGCAGCGGGCGGCACAGCTCCATCGCCTTGATACCAAGGCGGGCGGTAAGCAGACCGGCGCCGATGCCCTGCGCGGCGCGCGCCGACAGCCGGGCCGCCAGATCCTGCGACATCCAGTCCATGCCCACCTCGCGCACCAGTTCGCTGGCGCCGGCGAAAGCGATATTCAGCAGCACCAGGCGAAACAGACGCAGGCGGCTGTAATACCCCAGCTCAATGCCGTACAGGGTGGCAATTCGGTTGATCAGCCGCAGATTGCGCCAGGCGATAAACGCCATATCCACCAGCGCCAGCGGACTGACGGCGATCATCAGCGTCGACTCCGCCGCCGAACGGCTGATTTCCCGCCGCGCCTGGGCATCGAGCACCGGCTGCACCAGCTGGGCATAGAGGCTGACCACTTCCCGGTCGCTTTGCGTTTCGTGGATGGCGGCATACCAGCGCTGCAGCGCCGGATGCGACTGATCCAGACCCGCCTGCTGCGCCAGCTTCTCACAGAAGGATTTCGCTTTGCCGACCGCGTGACTGTGCAGCATATCGCGGGCTTCATCGCGTTCGTGGGCGCGCTGGCGCAGTCGCCACAGGCGGCGCCACTCGGTGGCCACCGATCCGACGCCGGCGCCGACGATCAGCGCCCCGGCAGCGCAGCCGCCCAGCGCAATCCAGTCCTGCGTCTGCCAGGCGTTGGCGGTCCATTGCACCCCTTGCGCCACGACGCTGACGCCGAAGATCGCCAGGCCAGCGCTGACCATCCGCCGCCACAGACTGCGTTTCGGCCGCAGCACCGACTCCACCACCGCCTCTGCCGCCCCCTCTTCCTCTTCGCCGGTCACCAGAAGCGCCGGCGCGAAGTTGTCGGCTTCCCGTCGGTCGAAGGCGCGGGCGCTTTTCAGCGGCGGCGTTTTTTCCGCCTGCAGCGGGCCATCAAAATCAATCCGCGGTTTTAACGGTTCGCTCATCGCAGTTTATCTCCAATCAAAAATTCCAGCGCCGCGTCGAGGCGAATGTGCGGCAAGGGCCGATCGACATCCATGACCTGCGGACGAAAGTTTTCAAACTGAAATCCCTGCTGCTGCCAGAAGGCCTGCCCCGGCAGGCGCGCCGGCACCTCGCCGGGATAGATGGTCAACGGCTGGCCGTCGCTCAGCCGATTGCCGCGCAGGGCGGGGATTTTCTCGCCGTTCAGCTCAATCAGCCCGCTCTGGGTCGCCTGAATGGACGCCAGCCCCAGGCAATCCATACTGATCCCCTCGAAGGCGGCATTCTGCCACGCGTCCTGGATCAGCTGCTGCAGGAGCGACACCATATTGCTGTGCTGATCCACCGTGACGTGGTCGGCTTTGGTGGCGGCGAACAGCAGCTTGTCGATGACCGGCGAAAACAGCCGGCGGAACAGGGTGCGCTGCCCGTAATGGAAGCTTTGCATCAGCTGGGTCAGCGCCAGGCGCATATCGTTAAACGCCTGCGGCCCGCTGTTCAGCGGCTGCAGGCAGTCCACCAGCACAATCTGTCGGTCGAAGCGCAGGAAGTGCTCTTTGTAGAACCCCTTCACCACCTTTTCGCAGTAGTACTTGTAGCGTTCGCGCAGCATGCCGGCGTTGCTGTGTTTATCGGCCTGCGCCAGCTTGGCTTCGCCGACGGCATCGACGTCAGGCCATGGGAAAAACTGTAGCGCCGGCGCGCCGGCCATTTCGCCGGGCAGGACAAAGCGTCCGGGCTGGATAAAGTGCAGCCCTTCACGCTTACAGGCGTGCAGATAATCCGTCCAGGCGGCGGCGATCTCGGCCAGCCGGGCCTCGTCGGCAGGGGCCAGCGGATCCAGCCCGGCGCACAACTGTCGCCAGCGGGTAGACCACTCCGCACGCTGTCCCTGCAGGAGTCCGGTCATCTGCCGCGACCAGCTCAGATAATCCTGCGCCAGCATCGGCAGATCGAGCAGCCACTCGCCCGGATAGTCGACGATCTCCAGATACAGCGTGGAGGTGTCTTTAAAATGGCGCAGCAGGGAGTCGTTGGAACGGTAGCGCAGCGCGAGACGGATCTCGCTAACGCCGCGCGTCGGGGTTGGCCACATGGGGGGCTGGCCGTACAGCTGGGCCAGCCCTTCATCGTAGGTGAATCGCGGAATGCCGAAGTCCCGCTGCGGTACGCGCTTGACGCCGAGCAGTCGCTCTTCGCGCGCAGCGCTCAGCAGCGGCAGGCGGGCGCCGGTGTGAATATTCAGCAGTTGGTTGACCAGCGCGGTGATAAACGCCGTTTTGCCGCTGCGGCTCAGGCCGGTCACCGCCAGCCGTAAATGCCGGTCAACCCCGCGGTTGACCAGCGCATTCAATTCAGTTTTCAGTCGCTTCATCGCCAGTCCGTTATGCCCTGAAGGTGTGTCTCGTCATCATAAGCTATCTGCCGTGGATAAGCAGGAGAACGTTAATCCTTTTGCGCCTTCCCCACGGCGGCGTTATTTCATCCCGCGCGTGACGCGGTTGGCCAGCCGGCTGAGCAGCGGCTCCAGCGCCACCGCCAGCAGCATTTTCAGCGGCCGTCGCGCGACCGATTTGACCGCCCAGCCGGCAACGCCCGCCGGGCCGTAACGCAGCGCGGTCAGCAGCGCCAGCTTACCGACGATTTTCAGGCCGGGCTTAACCTGCTGCCCGGCGCGTTGCCATTTGCTATTCATGCGTTGCCTCACTCGTTAACAACAGGATTTACAGCTGACGAAAGCGGCTGCGCAGCGTGAAGGTGTCGGAGGTGACGTACCGTTCCATCTCACGCAGACGCTGTTCGCCGGAGGCCAGTTCGGCATCCACGGCGGCCAGCAGATCGCCATTGCTCGGCGCTTTGTGGCCGTAAAGCTCACTGTCCGGCATCGGGTCCAGGGCGAAGGTCAGAATGATGTAGGCCACCAGGACGAAGAAAAAGAGGCCAAAAATCATCGCCAGCACGGTAATCAGGCGCACCAGCTTCACCGGGACATCAAGATGCTGAGCAATACCCGCGCAGACGCCCTTGACCATCCCGCGCTGCGGGATACGCCATAGTTTTTTATTCAGATCCAGTCCAGCCATTATTTGTCTCTCCAGTTCGGATGTTCGGCATCCAGGATCGCTTCCAGCGCCTGAATGCGCTCGCGCATCCGCTTCGCGTCATCGGTCAACTGCAGCAGCCGTTGCTGCTCATTTTGCGTCAGCGTCCCGTTGGCGCCGCGATTGTTGTAGTGCAGCCACAGCCAGACCGGCAGAACAAACAGCACAAACAGCGTCAACGGAATGGCGAGAAAAAGCATGCTCATGTGTACTCCTTACAGGGGGTGAGCCGCGGCGCAACGCCGCGCCGCGCAATCGTACTTACTGGTTGGACTGATTCATTTTGGCTTTCAAAGCCGCCAGCTGCTCGCTGATTTCATCGTCCGCTTTCAGTTCGGCAAACTGCTGATCCAGCGTCTGCTGCTTGCCAAAGCGGTGACTCTCCGCTTCCGCTTCCATCTGATCGATGCGACGTTCAAAGGATTCAAAGCGTGCCATCGCCTCATCCAGTTTACCGCTGTCCAGCTGGCGACGCACATCGCGGGACGAACTCGCCGCCTGATGACGCAGCGCCAGCGCCTGCTGACGGGCGCGGGTTTCGCTGAGTTTGTTCTCCAGCTCGCCAATCTCTTTCTTCATGCGCGCCAGCGTTTCATCCACCAGCTGCACTTCGTGGTCCAGCTGAGCAATAAGGTCGGTCAGCTTCTGTTTTTCGATCAGCGCCGCCCGGGCCAGATCCTCTTTCTCTTTGCGCAGGGCCAGCTCGGCCTTTTCCTGCCATTCCGCCTGCTGGGCGACCGCCTGCTCAATACGACGGGTCAGCTGTTTCTTTTCCGCCAGCGCGCGGGCCGACGTGGAACGTACCTCAACCAGCGTGTCTTCCATCTCCTGGATCATCAGACGCACCAGCTTTTGCGGGTCCTCGGCTTTCTCCAGCAGGGAGTTGATGTTGGCGTTCACGATGTCGGCAAAACGAGAAAAAATACCCATAATTTCAGTCCTCATAGTTCTGGTTGCAGGCATTCACCTGTGGCTTAGCTAATACAAATGGCGTGCCAACTTTTTATCTTATTGATTTTAAACAGAGTGGTTGCGAATTATGCAGGGCATTGCTACAGTCACCTGGTTAATCACACTACTTAATGGCGAAATTCATCATGGCGCAGTACAAGGATAATTTGCTGGGCGAGGCCAACAGCTTTCTCGAGGTGCTGGAACAGGTTTCCCGGCTGGCTCCGCTGGACAAACCGGTGCTGGTCATCGGCGAGCGCGGTACCGGGAAAGAGCTTATCGCCAACCGTCTGCACTACCTCTCCGCCCGCTGGCAGGGGCCGTTTATCTCGCTGAACTGCGCGGCGCTGAATGACAATCTGCTCGATTCGGAGCTGTTTGGCCACGAAGCCGGGGCCTTCACCGGCGCCAGCAAGCGCCATCCCGGACGCTTCGAGCGCGCCGACGGCGGGACGCTGTTTCTCGATGAGCTGGCGACGGCCCCGATGCTGGTGCAGGAGAAGCTGTTAAGAGTGATTGAATATGGCGAGCTGGAGCGCGTGGGCGGCAGCCAGCCGCTGCAGGTCAACGTCCGGCTGGTGTGCGCCACCAACGCCGACCTGCCGCGGATGGTGGAGGAAGGCCATTTCCGCGCCGACCTGCTCGACCGTCTGGCCTTCGACGTGGTGCAGCTCCCGCCGCTGCGCGAACGGCAGAGCGACATCATGCTGCTCGCCAACCAGTTTGCCATTCAGATGTGCCGCGAGCTCGGTCTGCCGCTGTTTCCCGGCTTCAGCGAACGAGCCACCGCCACGCTGCTCGGCTACCGCTGGCCGGGAAATATTCGTGAACTGAAGAACGTCGTCGAGCGCTCGGTCTATCGCCACGGCGACAGCGAGCACGAGCTGGACGCCATTATCCTCAACCCTTTCCGTCAGACCGCCGTCTCCGTGCCGGAGGCCGCGTCCGGGGACGAACTGCCCGCTCTGCCGCTGGATCTCCGCGATTTTCAGCTACAGCAGGAAAAACGCCTGCTGCAGCGGAGTCTGCAGCAGGCGAAGTATCATCAGAAGCAGGCGGCGGAGCTGTTGGGGTTAACCTATCATCAGCTCCGCGCGCTGCTGAAAAAGCATCAGCTGTGAGAGGCGCGCGGCAGCAGCAGCGCGCTCACCGCCATCGCCCCCAGGCATAAGGCGGCGTTGAACCACAGGGCATACTGGGCGGCATGGGCCATACCGAGCGGCAAAAACAGCGCGAAAAGTGACGCCGTCACGGCAATCCCCATCGCCCCGCCCAGCGAGCTGCCCATCTTGTAGATCCCCGAGGCGACGCCAATTTTGTTCTCCGGCGCGTTGGCCACCGCCGTATCCGTTGACGGCGTGGCGTAGCAGCCCAGCCCGAGGCCGAACAGCACATTGCTGCCGAACACCACGCCGATATAGAGCGCCTTATCGAGAAAGGTGCAGGATATCAGGCCGATGGCGATGGCGGTCAGCACCGGGCCGGCCATCATCGGCAGCCGGGCGCCGTAGCGCTGCAGCAGCTTCTCGCCGACCCGGATCATCGCCAGGACGGTCACCAGATAGCCGAGGGTCATCATTCCACTCTCCAGCGGCGTCAGGTGGTGCCCCTGCTGCAGCCAGATGCTGGCGATCATCATGGTGCCAATCGCCCCGTTGAGCAGAAAGTTCGACAGCACCGCCGCGCCGTACGCCCGGTTGCGAAACAGCGCAAAATCGATCAGCGCCGCCTCGCCTTTGCGCAGCCCGCTGCGAATAAACACCGCGCCAGCGATCAGCGCCCCCGCCAGCATGCTCAACGACAGCGGACTGCTCCAGCCCCAGCCGTGGCCTTTGCTGATAAACAGATTCACCAGCACCAGCCCGGCGATAAGGCTCAGCAGGCCGCCAACGTCCAGCTTCTGCTGGCTGGCGCTGGCGCTGCGGCTCTCCGGCGTGCCGCGCAGTAACGCCAGCGCCGCCAGGGCAACGGCGATGGAAAAGACAAAGATCCAGCGCCAGCCCAGGCCGGTGGCGATAGCTCCGCCGACGAAGGAGCACAGGCCGCTGCCGCCCCACGAGCCGATGACCCAGAAGCTGACCGCCCGCTGACGCGCGCGCCCCTGGTACCAGGTCTTAATCAGCGCCAGCGTCGCCGGCATAATGCACGCCGCCGACAGCCCCTGCAGCACCCGGCCGGCGAGGAACAGCCCCGGCCCCTGGGCCAGTACCAGCATGGCGCTGCCGGCGATGCTCAGCCCCAGCCCGAGGGTGGTCATTCGCATGCGGCCAAACTTGTCCGCCAGGCCGCCGCTGGCCACCACGAAACAGCCGCTGAACAGCGCGCTGAGGCTGACGGCCAGGGTTAAGGTCTCAAGAGAAATATCAAGACTGCTTTTCATCGCCGGCACGACGTTAATCACCGACTGGGCAAACAGCCAGAAGGTTAAAACGCTCAGCACAATCCCCACCAGCAGACGATCGCTGCCGACATAGGGGGTGTCGCTTACGGTGACAGTGCTCATTGCATGGCCCTCCCGTTTCCGGTGATTAACGCAGATAGTGTTCCGTCAGGCCGCACCACAGCGCCGCGCCGCTAAGCAACAGCGCGTCGTTGAAGTCATAGCCCGGGTTATGCACCATGCAGCGATCCGGCTCGTCGCCAGCGCCGATAGTGAAATAACTGCCGTGGGGGTGCTGCTCCAGCATGAAGGCGAAATCTTCACTGCCCATAAACGGCTTCACCTCGCCCACCTGCTCTGCGCCAAACAGCGCTGTGGCCACCTCCCGCACCATGGCGTTGGCCGCCGGATCGTTACGTAATACCGGGCTGCCGTTGACGTGGGTCAGCGTAGCCGTGGCGTTAAAGCTCTCCGCCTGAGCCACGGCAATATCATGGATCCGCTGCAGCACGGTCTCGCGTACCTGCTCATTGAGGGTGCGCACCGTGAGCTTCATCAACACATGATCGTTAATGATATTGGGCGCATGTCCGGCCTGGATGCTGCCGACGGTCACGACCGCTGGCTCAAACGGGGTGATATTGCGCGAGACGATGGACTGCAGCGCGAGGGTAATATGGCAGGCCACCAGCGTGGCATCCACCGTATGCTCCGGTACCGCGCCGTGGCCGCCAACGCCCTTCACTTCAATATGCAGCGTATCGGAGGAGGCCATCATCGCCCCGTCGCGCAGACCAATTTTACCCAGCGGCTGACCCGGCATATTGTGCAGGCCAAAGATGGCGTCGCAGGGAAACTGGTCAAACAGACCGTCCTCGACCATCACCCGCCCGCCGTACAGCAACTCTTCCGCGGGCTGGAAAATCAGCTGCAGCGTCCCGTTAAACTGGCGGGTGCGCGCCAGATATTCAGCCGCGTAGAGCAGCGTGGTGGTGTGCCCGTCATGGCCGCAGCCGTGAAAGCGCCCGTCAACCTGGCTTGCCCACGGCTTCCCGCTCCGCTCCTGCATCGGCAGGGCATCCATATCCGCCCGCAGGCCGAGGCGTTTTTCCCCGTGGCCGACGCGCAGCGTACCCACCACCCCGGTGCCCGCCAGGCCGCGATGAACCTCGTATCCCCATTCGCCAAGCAGTCGGGCGACCTCGCTGCTGGTCTGATGCTCTTCAAAGCCGATCTCCGGCTGCTGGTGGAACCGGCGACGTAAGGCAATAAATTGCGCCTCGTTGACCTGCAAGGCTTCAAGCAACGGATGTGTCATTTTTGTTATTCCTGTGTTGTGTTTGCACGACACTTTCGAGTTTATGCGGGTGAAACAGCTTTCAGGCGCGCTTTTTTGTTTTATATTGACGAGAAATGAATGAGTGTTTTTCATACATATCGGTTATGACAAAAAACAACCGGTTGCTTTTTGTCTACAGAGGAGAACCATGTGGAGCAGCATTCAGGCGACTTTAGCGTCACCGTGCGCGATGTGCGTCAGCTAAGCCAGCCGGAGAGCGATCTGCTGACGCTGCTGTGGGTGCTGGAGGGGAGCGTAAATCTGGCGGAGGCGGAAGGCGCGCCGCAGCAGCTTGCCGTCGACGCGCTGGCGATCGTTAACCGCAACCGTCGCTGGAGCCTGCGCAGCGCCGGGGGCAACGCGGTGATGATCCTCACCCTCTCCGCCAGCTGGCTGGCCCGCCTCGACAACGCCTTTTTTGCCGTCGACTACCAGATATCGCCGCGCACCCGCGATGTCGATGACGGCCTGCGCCGCCTGATGCGCCAGCTGCTGGTGAGCGGCCTGGTCAATCATCCCGGCCATTACCGGCTGGAGGCCAACCGTTGGCTGAGTGAGATAGCGCTGCTGCTGGCCACGCGCTTCAGCCAGCCCATTGCCTTCACGCCACGGCGCGATGCTGAAAAATGGAGCCGGAGGATAGCCAGCGTAGTGGCGCGGATCGACGCCAACTATCAGCGCCGTCTCTCTTTACAGGAGGTGGCGGCCGCCGAGTTTGTCTCCGAGGCCTGGCTGTCACGCCTGTTTCACAAGGAGGTTGGCGTCAGTTTTGTTCAGTACCTCACCGCGCTGCGCCTGCGCCACGCTGCCGATCAGCTGTTAACCACCCGCAAACCCGTTCAGCAAATTGCCCGCGAGCAGGGGTTCGCCAGCACGCGGATGATGAGCGATCTGTTTAAGCGCCACCATGGGGTGACGCCGCGCCAGTATCGCGAGCGGTCCCCCCGGGAGCCGGGCCGACCGCGCCCGCCGCAGGGCGATCGCTGGCAGCCGGTGGCCGTGGACCGGCTCTACGCCCGCCTTAATGAGCCGGAACAACGCGACCGGGAGAGTCAGCCGCTGTTGATCAATCCGCCGCAAACCCGGGAGATCAACCTGCACCAGCGACCGGCGCGCGCCGCGGTGCTGCGCCATACCCGGATGGTGGTGACCGTGCGCGAGCTGGACGATCTGCTGCGGGAGGACGTGCGCCGCGAACTGGAGCAGTTGCAACGCGCCCTGCCGGTGTATGCCATTGATATCAACGATGCCTTTCTCAGCAGCCGCCTGTTCGGCACCGGCTGGGACGATCCGCAGATGGCTGGCTACGCTTGCTGGTACAACCTGCAGCAGATCTTCAGCTGGCTGGCGGCGATGGGCTGGCAGGTGATCCTGCATACCGGGGTCACCACCCGCAGCGATCTGCTGCAGCGCTTCCTGCAACTCGCCGCCAACCATTTTCCACCGACGACGCTCAGCAGCTGGCGCTTTGTCTGGCACTGGTCGCCGCAGGCCAGCGAAGCGGCCCGCCAGGCCGCCTGGCGGCAGCAGCGCGAGGTTCTTCACCGTCTGCTGCCGCAGCCGCAGTTGGGGATCTGGCACCGCTTTGCCGCCAGCGCGCCCGGGGACGATCCGCTGTTCCACTCGCCGCTGCTGGCGGAAGCCGATTTTCTCGCCTGCCAGGCGGATGCCAACGAACGGCTGGATCTGGCTCAGGCGGACAGCAGCAGTCTGGCCTCCAGCGAGCACTATCCGGCACATAAGCTGCGACAGATCCACAGCGCCCTGCGTCAACGGCAGCTTAACCTGCCGCTATGGCTGCTCTCGTGGAATACGCTGACCGGCGATACGCGGGACACCAACGGGCGCTTTTTTCGCGGCGCGCTGTTGATGGATAATCTGCTGGGGGTCGCGGACCAGGTCTGGCTGGCGGGCTTCTGGTTAAACTCCGGCCTCCAGGGCGAAGCCCGCGCCAACGGCAAGCTGGATACCTCCAGCCTGGCGCTGCACTATCTGCACGGGCTGCCACGCCCGGTTTACTGGGTGCTGTGGCTCTGGCGACGGCTGCGCGGCGAGATCCTGTTTCACGACAAAAACCTGCTGCTGCTCCATCACCAGGGGCACTACCAGCTGCTGCTGCGCAATACGGTGGTCTACAACCCCTGGCTCTCCAGCGAAGCGGCTTTTATTCAACGCTTCAGCCAGCCGTACAATGTGCGGCTGCAGGGGCTCAAGGGCCGCTGGCGCATCAAACAGCACCTCTTCGATCAGCACCACGGCGCGCTGTTCCCGCTGGTGGACGCCTTTCGCAGCCGCAGCGGCCCCGACGCCGAAGATTATCAGTGGCTGATGCATCAGGCCCGTCCGGCGCTCAGCGTGGAGGAAGCCCGACTCGACGGCCACTGGCTGCGGGTCGACTCGCTGGAGAGCAACGCCCTGGCCCTGTACGAATTTACCCCTCAGTACTCCCCCGATGAGGATCCCGACGCCTGAAGCAAACCGTGAATTTTGCGCTGGCTCTCCGTCGTCGCCGGGTTGAAAACCAGTAGCGACAGATCGGGGCGGCCCTCCACGGCAAAAGAGGTGAACTCCAGATCGAGCGGGCCCATCTGCGGGTGGTGAATGCGCTTATAGCCCTCACCGTGGCCGGCGACGTCGTGGCTTTGCCAGAAACGGGCGAACTCGACGCTCTGCTGGCTGAGCTCCGCGATCAGCTGGTCAGTTTCCGTCGTGGCGCCCATCCGCGTGACGTCGGCGCGAAAGGCATTAACGATAAGCTGCCCCACCGTCTGCCAGTCCTCCAGGGTGCAGCGGGCCTCAGGCCGGGTAAACAGGCGGCGCAGCACGTTGCGCTCCGCCAGCGGCAGCTGGCCGTAGTCGGTCAGCACCCTGGCCGCCGCCGCGTTCCAGGCGATCACGTCCCAGCTGGCGGTACGGATAATCGCCGGAATGGCGAAGGCATCGAGCACCCGCTGCAGCCGCGGCGTCATATCATCTGTGATCGTCAAACGGGTCTGCGGCGGATGGCCGAAGGCGAGTATAAACAGATGTTCGCGCTCCGGGGTGGTCAGCCGCAGACCGCGGGCGATCCGCTCCAGCACCTCGCGGGAAGGCGCCCCGCCGCGCCCCTGTTCAAGCCAGGTATACCAGGTCGGGCTGATGCTGGCGAGCTGGGCGACCTCTTCACGGCGCAGGCCCGGCGTGCGCCGGCGTCCCGCCGGGAAGCCAAACGTTACCGGGTCGAGACGCTGGCGCCTGGCGCGGAGAAAATCACCTAAAGCATGATTGTCAGAAGTGTTCATCATCTGCCTGTAAGTCTGCCTGTTAGAATTTATACCCCGATAATGTCTCTACTTTTATAGTATGACATCGCGGGTAGGATACGCCTGATAACCCGTTCAGGAGGTTCATAATGCGTATATTTCTTACCGGCGCGAGCGGATTTATCGGCTCGCGTATTCTTCCGGCGCTGCAGGCGTCGGGCCATCAGGTTATCGGCCTCGCGCGCAGCGACGCCACGGCGCAGGCCCTGGAAGCGGCAGGCGTCGAGGTGCGCCGCGGCACGCTGGACGCCCCCGATTCGCTGCTGGCGGGCGTCGAGAGCGCCGACGCGGTGATCCATACCGCTTTCGACCACGACTTCAGCCGCTTTGCCGCCAACTGCGAGAAAGACCGCCAGGCGATCCTCACCATGGGCCAGGCGCTGCGGGGCAGCGCGCGGCCGCTGGTCATCACCTCCGGCACGCTGATGGGCGACGACGGGAGCGGCGCCCCGGCCCGCGAGTCGTGCTTTAACGCCGCGCACCCCAGCCCGCGGATCGCCTCAGAACTTGCCGGCCAGCAGCTGCTGGAGGCGGGAGTGGACGTCCGGGTCGTTCGCCTGCCGCAGGTGCATGACACCGTGCGCCAGGGGCTGCTGACCAGCTATATCGAACGCGCGGTCGCCAGCGGCGCGGTGGCCTTGCGCGGCGAGGGGAACCACCGCTGGTCCGCCGCCCATGTCGATGACGTCGCGCGCCTGTACGCCAGCGCCCTGCTGCAGGGCGCTGCGGGCGAGCGCTACCATGCGGTGGCTGAAGAGGGGATCGCGTTACGGGAGATTGCCGCAATTATCGCCCGGGGCTTAAATCTGCCGCTGACCCAGCTGGATGAGGCGCAGGCTGACGCCTGGTTCGGCTGGTTTGCCCCCTTTACCGCCCTTGACCTGCGCGCCAGCTCGGCATGGACTCGCGAGCGATTGCAGTGGCAGCCGGTCGGCCCGGGGCTACTGGAAGACTTGCGGAATATGGATTATCAAAAAGTGACATTGTCACGATAAACAAGAACGTTCCCCCCTGTATGACATCCGACGGGTAGGGTTACCCGCCCGTCGGACCCTCTGCTTTCTCCCCGCTATACTGAATTTATCCCCGGCGTTAGCGTCGCTTCCACCGTCCGGTCAACCGCGGCCAAACAGAGCTGACTGGCGATATCGGCGATAAAAAGTTACCATGTTTCATTATACAGACTCGGTTCCGCGACTATTTTAATCAATTGACTGAATACTATACGCACCCGGTAACCGCATTATCCCTCAGGCTTGTTGAAGGCGGTGGTGAATGTCTATGAATCTTAATAAGATAGAGTTCAACTCTATAATCAAACAGAAAATATGCGCCTGAAATTGTCATCTCTCCTGGCAGCGGTTTCCCTGCTGTGTGGGCAGGCTTTTGCCGCCCCTGCGCTCCCCGACCGCGCCGATATTCGCGACAGCGGTTTCGTCTATTGCGTCAGCGGCCAGGTTAATACCTTTAATCCGCAGAAAGTGAGCAGCGGCCTGATCGTCGATACGCTGGCCGCGCAGATCTACGATCGCCTGCTTGACGTCGACCCTTATACCTATCGGCTGGTCCCCGAGCTGGCGGAGAGCTGGGAAGTCCTCGATAACGGCGCCACCTACCGCTTTCACCTGCGCCGCCACGTCCCGTTTCAACACACGGCATGGTTCTCCCCGACGCGGGATTTCAACGCCGATGACGTGATTTTCACCTTTGGCCGCATTTTTAACCGCGATCACCCCTGGCACAACGTCAACGGCAGCAGCTTCCCCTACTTCGACAGCCTGCAGTTTGCTGACAGCGTGGAGAGCGTCCGCAAGCTCGATAATCAGACCGTGGAGTTTCGCCTCAAGCGGCCGGATGCATCATTCCTCTGGCATCTGGCCACCCACTATGCGTCGATTACCTCCGCCGAATATGCCGCCCGCTTAACGCAGGACGATCGTCAGGAACAGCTCGATCGCCAGCCGGTGGGTACCGGCCCGTTCCAGCTGTCTGAGTACCGCTCCGGGCAGTATGTTCGCCTGCAGCGCCACCCCGGCTACTGGCGCGGAAAACCGTTGATGCCGCAGGTGGTGGTCGACCTCGGCTCCGGTGGAACCGGCCGCCTGTCGAAACTGCTGACCGGCGAATGCGACGTGCTGGCCTGGCCGGCCGCCAGCCAGTTGACGATCCTGCGTGACGACCCGCGCCTGCGCCTGACGCTGCGTCCGGGGATGAACATTGCCTGGCTGGCCTTCAACACCGCCAAGCCGCCGCTGGACAACCCGGAGGTGCGCCACGCGCTGGCGCTGGCCATTAACAACCAGCGCCTGATGCAGTCTATCTACTATGGCACCGCGGAGACGGCGGCGTCGATGCTGCCGCGCGCCTCGTGGGCCTACGATAACGACGCTAAGATTACCGAATATAATCCCCAGGAGGCCCGCACCCGCCTGAAGGCCCTGGGGCTGGAAAATCTGACCCTCAAACTGTGGGTTCCCACCAGCTCGCAGGCGTGGAACCCCAGCCCGTTGAAAACAGCAGAGCTGATCCAGGCGGATATGGCGCAGATTGGCGTCAAGGTGATCATCTTGCCGGTGGAGGGGCGCTTCCAGGAGGCGCGGCTGATGGACATGAACCATGACCTGACGCTCTCCGGCTGGGCGACGGACAGTAACGATCCGGACAGCTTCTTCCGGCCGCTGCTGAGCTGCGCGGCGATCGCCTCGCAAACCAACTTCGCCCACTGGTGTAACCGGGAATTCGATGACGTGCTGCAAAAAGCGCTGCTCTCGCAGCAGCTCTCCTCACGGATGGACGCTTACAAAGAGGCCCAGCGCATCCTCGCTCGTGAACTGCCGGTCCTGCCGCTGGCCTCATCGCTGCGGTTGCAGGCCTATCGCTATGATATGAAAGGCCTGGTGCTTAGCCCCTTCGGTAACGCTTCGTTCGCTGGCGTATCGCGGGAGAAAACCGAAGAGGTGAAAAAACCATGATTATTTTTACCCTGCGCCGTCTGCTGCTGTTGCTGGTCACCCTCTTTTTTCTGACCTTTGTCGGCTTCAGCCTGAGCTACTTCACTCCCCATGCCCCGCTGCAGGGCGCGACCCTGTGGAATGCATGGCTGTTCTGGTTTGAAGGGGTGTTGCACTGGGATTTTGGCGTCTCCAGCATTAACGGCCAGCTGATTTCCGAGCAGCTGCGCGAGGTGTTCCCGGCGACCATGGAGCTGTGCATCCTCGCCTTCGGCTTTGCCCTGCTGATTGGCATTCCGGTGGGGATGATCGCCGGCGTGATGCGCAACAAATGGCCCGATACCCTGATCAGCGCCGTCGCGCTGGTCGGTTTCTCGATCCCGGTCTTCTGGCTGGCGCTGCTCCTGACCCTCTTCTTCTCCCTGACCCTCGGCTGGCTTCCGGTCTCCGGCCGCTTCGACCTGCTGTATGAGGTGAAAAACGTCACCGGTTTCGCGCTGATTGACGCCTGGCTTTCGGACTCGCCGTGGCGCCATGAGATGATCGTCAGCGCCGCCCGGCATATGGTGCTGCCGGTGCTGACCCTGGCGGTAGCCCCCACTACCGAAGTGATCCGCCTGATGCGCATTAGCACCAGCGAGGTGTATGACACCAACTACGTCAAGGCGGCCGCCACCCGCGGCGTCTCGCGACGCAAAATTTTACTGCGCCACGTGCTGCACAACGCCCTGCCGCCGGTGATCCCGCGCCTCGGCCTGCAGTTTTCCACCATGCTCACCCTGGCGATGATCACGGAGATGGTATTCAGCTGGCCAGGGCTGGGCCGGTGGCTTATCAACGCCATTCGTCAGCAGGACTACGCGGCGATCTCTGCCGGAGTGATGGTGATTGGCGCGCTGGTGATTATTGTCAACGTGATTTCCGATATTCTCGGTGCCATGGCTAACCCACTGAAACATAAGGAATGGTATGCCCTACGATAGCAGCTACGAAATAAATATTTTTATCAATTAAAACAATGATTTAAATTTTAAAATTGTGCGATCCTCCTGATTTTAATACACAGTTTTGTACACATTGTTTTTGACATCATCTCTGACAGTCATCAGTTAGATGGCTGTCGGAGTACCCTTCCTACAGTACCCTTCCTACGTTTCCTCCACACCTTCTATACTTTCAGTCTGAAGACTGAAGGTATCCATGTGCGGACGCTTTGCTCAATCACAAACCCGTGAAGAATATCTGGCATACCTAGCGGATGAAGCCGAGCGCGACATCGCATACGACCCTGATCCGATTGGACGTTACAACATGGCGCCCGGTACCAAAGTTCTGTTGCTGAGCGAACGCAATGAAGAACTCCACCTCGATCCGGTGCACTGGGGTTACGCGCCAGGGTGGTGGGATAAACCGCCATTGATTAATGCCCGGGTTGAGACCGCAGCCAGCAGCAGGATGTTTAAGCTTCTCTGGCAGCACGGCCGGGCGATCTGTTTTGCGGATGGCTGGTTTGAGTGGAAGCGTGAAGGTGGCAAGAAACAGCCCTATTTCATCCATAGAAAAGACGGCAACCCCATTTTTTTGGCGGCGATCGGCAGCGTACCTTTTGAACGCGGCGATGAAGCTGAAGGATTTTTGATAGTGACCGCTGCGGCCGATCAGGGCCTCGTCGATATTCACGACCGCCGGCCGTTAGTGTTAGTGCCGGAAGCAGCGCGCGAATAGATGAGGCAGGATGTCCCCGGCTGCAGGCAGTTGAGACTACCGAAGACGGAGTACTGCCCGCTGAGTATTTCTTCTTGAACACGGTCTCGCGTGCCATGAGTGACGTGAAAAAACAAGGGCCAGAACTAATTGAGGCTATTGAGCGGCTATAAATTCATAACGTCCGCAATGTGTCAGGAGCGGACGTTGTTAAGTTCATGCAGTATGGATTAACGAAGAACAGAAGTTATATTTTGTCCTGATTGACACGGGATGACAGCTCCTGATGGCTCTCTTTTCGCTCGCTGTAACGATCAGCAAGATAGCCGGTTTGTCCCTTAAGCAGCAGCGTGATTTTAAACAGCTCCTCGGCTACATCGACGATGCGGTCATACCATGACGAAGGTTTCATTCGTCCGTTTTCGTCAAACTCCTGCCACGCTTTGGCTACGGAGGACTGGTTGGGGATCGTAAACATCCGCATCCAGCGGCCCAGGATACGCATCTGGTTCACTGCATTGAAGGACTGTGAACCGCCGCAGACCTGCATTACCGCAAGTGTTTTGCCCTGCGAAGGACGAACCGCGCCTTCACTTAATGGTATCCAGTCAATTTGCGCCTTCATAACTGCGCTCATAGCCCCGTGCCGTTCCGGAGAACTCCACACCATCCCGTCACACCATCTGACCAGACCACGCAGCTCGGTGACTTTAGGATGCGTGTCCGGCGCATCATCCGGCAGGGGTAGACCGGATGGATTAAACAGTTTTACCTCCGCGCCCATCGCCGTCAGCAGGCGACCAGCTTCTTCCGCAGCAAAGCGACTGTAGGAGCGCTCTCTTACTGAGCCATACAGGATAAGAATCCGTGGTGGCTCTTGCAGGTTCAGGCGTTCAGCGATGTGTTGATCAAAGAATTCAATATTCAGGGCAGGAAATTGTTCCATTTTTCTCCTCCGGAGAGAGCAGATGGTTTCAAATTTAACACATATGATTTATCATATATATACTCTAAAGGGAACGGAGTGAAAAATGCTACAACCTGTTCAGCTTTTCAAAATCCTGTCGGATGAAACTCGGCTCGCCATCGTCATGATTCTCCGGGAGTCAGGAGAACTGTGCGTTTGTGATATCTGCGCAGCCATTTCCGAATCACAGCCCAAAGTCTCGCGACATATGGCTATCCTTCGTGAGGCTGGGCTGGTTCTGGACCGTCGTGAAGGCAAATGGATCCACTATCGTCTGTCACCCCACATACCGGCATGGGCAGCTGAGACAATCACGACGTCCTGGCAGTGTATGCGGGAGGATTTGCGTAAATGGCTGGATAAATCAGCCTGCACCTCCTGCTGAGAAAAGAAAACAAATTCACATAATCATATATAACGGGGTCTGAGATGTTTTTGGCGGGGAGTATATTTTTACTGACGTTGATACTGGTGATCTGGCAACCCGGAGGCCTGAGTATTGGCTGGAGTGCGAGTATCGGGGCTGTGCTGGCGCTGATAACCGGAGTCATCCATATCGCTGATATTCCCGTTGTCTGGAATATCGTCTGGAACGCGACAGCGGCATTTATTGCGGTCATCATCATCAGCCTGCTGCTCGATGAGTCCGGCTTCTTTGAATGGGCCGCACTGCACGTCTCCCGCTGGGGTAACGGACGTGGCCGCCTTTTGTTTAGCTGGATAGTCTTGCTTGGGGCTGCTGTTGCTGCACTGTTTGCCAATGACGGAGCCGCACTGATCCTTACGCCGATTGTAATTGCGATGCTGCTCGCACTGGGATTCAGTCAGGGCACGACACTAGCCTTTGTCATGGCCGCAGGATTTATTGCAGATACGGCCAGCCTGCCGCTCATTGTTTCTAACCTGGTGAATATCGTCTCGGCGGACTTTTTCGGTCTGGGCTTTACGCAGTATGCCTCCGTGATGATCCCCGTAGATGTGGCCGCAATTACGGCCACGCTGGTCATGCTGCATCTCTTCTTCCGCAGGGATATTCCGGTGACGTATGACGTTTCGCTGCTGAAGAGGCCTGCCAGTGCGATAAAGGATCCGGCAACGTTCAGGGCGGGCTGGATTGTCCTGTTTTTGCTACTTGTCGGTTTCTTTGTTCTGGAACCTCTTGGGATCCCGATAAGTGCGATAGCTGCTACTGGCGCAGCAGTACTGTTCATAGTGGCGAAAAGAGGTCACGCCATCAACACAGGAAAAGTCCTGCGCGATGCACCATGGCAGATAGTTATTTTTTCACTGGGCATGTACCTGGTGGTCTATGGCCTGCGCAATGCAGGGCTCACGGAGTCTCTATCTGACGTGCTAAACCTGCTTGCAGAAAAGGGGTTATGGGCAGCAACGTTCGGCACCGGCTTCCTGACCGCGTTCCTGTCGTCGGTAATGAATAACATGCCGACAGTGCTGATTGGTGCGCTGTCGATTGACGGAAGTACGGCGACTGGCGTCGTCAAAGAGGCAATGATTTATGCCAACGTGATTGGCTGCGATTTAGGCCCGAAAATCACTCCGATTGGCAGTCTGGCAACCCTGCTGTGGTTACATGTGCTGGCACAGAAAAACATGACCATCACCTGGGGATATTACTTCCGCACCGGCATAATCATGACCCTGCCCGTGCTTTTCGTCACTCTGGCCGTGCTGGCGTGGCGACTCTCTGTCACCTTGTAGCGAGATATTGATATGAGCAATATTACCATCTATCACAACCCGGCCTGTGGCACCTCACGTAACACGCTGGAGATGATCCGTAACAGCGGTAACGAACCAACCATTATTTATTATCTCGATACGCCCCCGACTCGTGATGAGCTTAGCAAACTAATTTCTGATATGGGTATTTCAGTACGTGCATTGCTGCGTAAGAACGTCGAACCTTATGAGCAACTGGGGCTTGATGAAGACAAATTTTCTGATGAGCAGTTGGTTGATTTTATGCTTCAACATCCGATCCTGATTAATCGACCGGTGGTCGTGACGCCGCTTGGCACACGTCTTTGTCGTCCCTCAGAAATTGTGCTGGACATTCTGCCTGAAGGCCAGAAAAGCGCTTTTACCAAAGAAGATGGCGAAAAGGTCATTGATGATACGGGGAAACGGGTTAAGTAATCTTTACGAGTAATATTAACGGGCGTCTGTTAACTTCATACCGGCGTCCGCTTCTCGCTCTACGCGGACTGTAGCAGCAGAACAACCAATAAATGCTAAGGCTGAGTCACATGACTTTGAGCAGGTCACAGTACCCCATAGTCGGAACCAGAGCCCAAGCTGGAACCTTTATACCTCAAACAGCTTGCTAGTTAAGAAGGTCAAGATTGCAGTAAATTATTTCTTACCTTGATAATTGTCTTCTGCAAGAGTTGCACCTCTTCAAGTGTCAGTCCTAGTGAATAAAACACTTTCATGCACCGATGGCTTGCTTTGTGCAATTCTCTGCCCTCATCCGTAAGAAAGATGTGAACCTTACGCTCATCTTCGACTGAGCGCTGTCTGATCACGATTCCTTTTTTCTCAAGAATTTTTAACATTGGCGTGAGGGTGCTTGACGCTAAGAATAATCTCTCGCCTAACTGATTAACGGTTAGTCCATCTTCTTCCGCCAATGCCAACAATGTAATCCATTGAGAATATGTTAACCCCAGCTCTGACAGATAAGGCTGGTAAGCCTTACCGAAGGCAAGGTTAGCAGTGTAAGTGGCAAAGCAGAGAAAATCCTCAAGCTTCGGAAAATCCCCTTGTTCAAACAGGCTTGCGTTTTCGTTCATAACTGATCCCATATACTTTAAGCCAAGTATATCGCATACGATTTTTTCTGAAAAGCACATTGACAAGGCTCAATCTTTGGATATCATTACAGCGCGATTAAATCGTACACAAACAAATTTAGAAGGGCAATGACTATGAAGATTTTTTATAAAACAAGTGCAACGTCAGTCGGTGGTCGTGATGGCAGAGTAGACTTAGATGACGGTTCGTTTGGCCTCGATTTAGTCAGCTTCACTAATGACAGTGGTAAAACTGGCGCCAATCCGGAGCAATTGTTTGCTATGGGTTATGCAGCCTGTTTTGATAACGCTCTGATTCATATCGCACAGCAACAAAAACTCGAGGGTATTTCGACCAAAACGTCTTGTGCTGTTGGGATTGGACAAAATGCGAATGGCGGTTTTTCCCTGGATATTGATTTAGATGTTGAAGTACGTGGACTGGACAAGACAGCAGCAATTGAACTTGTAAAGAAAGGTCACGAGGTTTGTCCATATTCAAACGCAACCAGAGGAAATATTGATGTTCGTCTTCATGTTAGTATAGTGGATAAATTTGATATTTAACATGCTCATAGATGCCTATGTGAAAATATCATGGGCATCATTTTCATGGCAATAACTATAAATCATAAACAGAATCATTTTTTCCCTCTCTCTCTACAGGAAATTACAATCCCCCCTCACAATCATACTGAACTCAACAACCTACCCCCCCTCATCCCCTAAGAAAGATAAAATATACATTTTAGCAAACTTAAAAATTAGTGCTATAATCATATTGCTCCCATAATAAAAAACTCAAGGAGGATAAAATGAAGCAAAAAAGACATAGCGGCAGAATACACTCTCTTTATGACTCGCTCGTTCACCGAGATTTCCACCTGGAAGATATTCTTATCAGGATAATTAATGAAGGAATTAAAGCATTTGATTTAGAGATAGGGATTATAAGCAGGATAGAAAACAGCAAATATACAATAATTGGCTCTAGCGGTCATAAAGATATTCATCCAGGAATGATATTCAATCTCGAAAATACTTATTGCCAAGCTGTAGTGGCAGAGAAAAAAATCATAAGCGTGAATAATGCAGGACATCACCCATTACTAAAAAAACATCCTGTTTATTTATCCATGTCACTCGAATCATATATTGCAGCCCCAATATTTGTGAGAAATAACATTTGGGGAACTATTAATTTCTCATCAAAAAATGTCAAATTAGAAAATTTTAACAGTGAAGATCATGAATTCATAGGTCTAATGGCTGAAGGAATAGCATCACTTTTAGAAATAGATATTTTAACAAAAGAAAAAGAGAGTATAATTCAATCTTTAGTAGAATCAAATCAGATACTTGAAAAGATATTTAACAATTCCACAATTGGTACGGCTATCGTTTCAGAAGAAGGCCGATGGATAAAAGTCAATCAAGCCCTTACTAATATGCTTGGATATACAAAGGAATATTTACTGTCAACAAACTTCCAAATGATAACATATAAAGACGATCTTGACCTTGATCTCAAGCTTTTAGAATCCTTAAAAAATGGTGAAATACCACATTACGAACTCGAAAAAAGATACATCAAATCCAATCATGAGTGTATTTGGTGTCTTTTGAGCGTGTCAATGATGAAAAATGAAGTTAACAATTCCATATATTATATATCTCAAATCCAAAACATTGACGATCGTAAAAAAATGGAATTAGATGTTATACAAAAACAAAAGGAACTCAAAAGAGCAAATGAAGAGTTAGAAAAAATGGCAACTTTTGATTCATTAACTGGTATTTACAACCGAAGAAAGTTCATGATTTTCTTCAGCGAAGTAAAAATGAAGGCAGAATGTAACCTTGAACCTTTCTCTCTAGCCATTATCGATATTGATTATTTTAAATCATATAATGACGACTTTGGCCATCAGGAGGGTGATAAAGCGTTAAAGTATGTAGCACTCAATTTAACCGATACATTGAATAAAAAAGGAATTGTTGCGCGATTCGGTGGTGAAGAGTTCATTGCTCTTATCCCAGGCACAACTGACAGCGAATGCTTAACGGCATGCGAAAAATTAAGAAAATCCATCGAAGATATTTCAACCCTTCAAAGAAAAATCACTGTCAGCATTGGCGCTGTAACTATATTTCCGAAGTCAGATTGTAACATTTCATTTGACGACATATTCAAAATTACAGACTCGAAACTATACGAAGCCAAGAGATCAGGTAGAAACCGTTTAAAACACGCTCACTTAGAGCATTGAATCTTAACTTTAATATGCCACAACTGTGAACATTTGCGGCATCAATTTTAAGGATAAGAAGGTCGATAATTTTTATATTGGTGATCATCCATAACACATTTATAGTGTCAAATCGCATAGAAATCAGATTAATATCGCATTTAATTTCAATTTGATGCTGGTAAATACTTATAGATCGTCTTCACATCCACACCTATCACATCGGCTACCTGTTGCCTGGTAGCACCGTTCTCCAGCATCCTGCGGCATCTCTCCACAACCTCAGTGGTCATTACCCGGCGGCGGCCGCCGACTCTCCCCTGCTCCCTCGCAGCGGCTAAACCGGCGCGGGTACGCTCGACGATCAGCTCGCGCTCCATTTCCGCCAGGGCGCTCATGACGTGGAAGAAAAAACGTCCCGCAGGCGTCGAGGTGTCGATGCTGTCAGTAAGACTGCGGAAATTCACCCCACGCGCCTGCAGCTCAGACACGAGCGTAATCAAATCACGCACGCTGCGGCCAAGCCTGTCCAGCTTCCACACCACCAGCACATCACCCGGTCGCAGCCGCCGTAAGGCGCGCTTTAAACCTGGCCGCCGGGCATTCTTCCCGCTGGCCATATCCTCGAAAACCAGCTCACATTCTGCGCGGATCAGCGCGTTTTTCTGTAAATCGAGGTTTTGATCCCCTGTTGATACCCTCGCATAGCCAATCAGCATGTTATAACCCGTTGAAATAGCTGATTGTAAAAATCTCCGCGCTTTCGCTCAAACCCTCGTTTGGGCGAAGCCTCGTTTTGGAGCAAAAAAATGGCCGAACTTAACCCGCCACTGGGCACGACGACGCCTGAAATTTTCCTGGATAACGTTAAGCGCGCTGACGAGCTGGTTAACGGTCCGGCCGGAACGGTTAACGACCGCGCAGGTGAACCGCTCGATACCTGGCGCCAGATGATGGCTAAGAATGACGAAGTTCGGCAAAACATCATCCCGCTCAGTAAGCAGTATCAGACGCTGGCAGCGGCGCAGGCGGATATAGCGAATATTCCTGTGGGGTCGACCACGTATTACCGCAGCCCGGACGACAGCGCGCTCGCAATCGAGGTGATGAACGTTGGCGGGACTCTGACCGCAACCGGGCGAAAAATGCCTTCGTATGACCTGGTTGCGGCCATCAGCCAGGCGGTAACGGCGGAGGTCATGGCCCGAACAGGTCTGATATTCAGCAGCGATGACCAGACCATGCTCTCTTTATGCGATGAATGGGGATATGAAGCCGGGCGGATCACTGAGAATAGTTTCGAAACGAGAAAACTCAGACTGATCCAGTCAGAGACAGGGCCGCTACTGACGCTGGTTGATGATTTCGGTTATGCGGTGAATCTGTTTTCCGAAAGAGGCGCACTGGTTGCCGGAAATAATGAGTTGTCAGATTCAGAGTCGCTTATTTCCTTCCCTGATGAATTCGGGAACGAGCTGATTCTGGTTGATAAGCAGGGGCGGCTGTATGCCGGGGATAACATCATATTTGACGCGCCGGACTGGGCACGCTGTACCGTTGACCCCTTCGGGTATGTTATCGAAGGCGTGAAATTAAATGGTGATGTGGTCAGCAAGAATGGAGGCGGCGGTAGCGTCGAACCTGTGCCCTCTGTACTGGAGAGCAGCGCAGCAGCGCACTGGCTGTTTGGCTATGAGTCCACGTCGTATACAAGCCGTGTGGGGTATAAAACGCTGACACCGCAGGCCGCGCCGGAATTCAATAACAATTACATTTCGATCTCTGCCTGGGGCGGTGCACTAATGACCGATATCCCCGATGCCGGGGAATACACTGTCTGCGCGGTGGTCAGGGTACCTGAACAGGCTCCGTTAACCGACTGCGTGGTGATTTACGGCACACAGAACGGGTATTCACTTCGGGATGACGACGACACCTACACCGGCAATCAGCTGTCGATGTTTTCCGACAGGGATGATCGGCGATGGCTGCGTGTGAAAAATTCCGGTTACCGGGGAACGTCCCGGCATTATCCGACACTACAACCGCCTGTCGGCCAGTGGCTGTTCATTTCACATGTAGTGAAACTTGAGGGCAGCGGGCTGCGTTACCAGGCAATCAGCGTGGGTGGCGAAGAATATCAGATGCTGCGCGAGGCCGATGCAGATCGCCTGATTCTTTCCGGCCGCAACATCGCCATTGGCAACGGGTGGTGTGATAACGCCATGTTCAAAACCAAAAATCTCGACATCGCTGAATTCATCTACTTCGACCATTCGCTTTCTGCGCAACAGGTCCAGGCCGTTTATCACAATTCCCGCCAGCGTATGGCTGAGCGCGCACTTAACTTACAGTAAAGGAGTCTCCCTATGGGCACAGCAATTATGGCCGCTGGCACCGATGCATCAGCGTACGCAAATAATTATCTTCCGCCGGTCACTGGCCCGCTAGCCTGGGCCAATCTGGAAAGCGATCTGCTGCCGGCTGGTCGGCGCCTTAAAAACTTCGGTAGCCTCGGAGGTACCTTTGCGCTGTCCGGTATTGCTCAGCTGGTAGCAAAAGGTGTCGCAGCGGCAGCGGGTACGGAAAGCCGTCTGACCCTGGGCACCTTTACGCCGGATGCTTACACCTTCATCGTGCTGATCGACGTGGGCCCGGAAGCAGGGATACTGCGTCACCGCAATATTCGTATCAGCACGAATGCCAGCAAAAAGCTCCAGCGCGTCATGGATGCCGGTACCAGCGTTTCGGATATCACTGCGCCTGCAACGGGCGCGTTCGCCGTATTCCTGTATGGTGACAGCACCGGGCATGCATTTGGTATTGTGACGGCTTCAGGCATTCAGAAATCCACCTCCACGGCTGTGAACAGCGGGACGACTGCCACCTGGATGGGAGGGACCAATCAGGCAGGCCTGGCAGCAGCATGGGCAGGCTATGGCTCGGCTTTCTATGACCGCAAGCTCAGTGACAGTGAAATAGAACGGGTGGCAGAACGCCTTATTAAACGGGCGCGTTATCTGGGAGTAACGGTGAATGGCTGATTTGTCGATTTCGGTTATTTCAGACCAGGCATCTGAGAGCAATCAGGCGGGGTGGTGGCATCCCCTTGACAGCTTTCAGGGCGTGGAATGCTACGGGCTGTGTAAAGAGTACGGCACCGCAGGTTATCATCAGGTCGAAATCGTTCGCCGTGATGCCGATGGTACCCTCACGCGGGGAATGTGTAAGAACGTGGACGGGACAGTCGCTGAATTTAACAATGACGTGGGCCATAATCAGCCATCTGTGGTTGTGGACGGTGCGGGATATATCCACGTGTTTACGTCGATGCACGTTAATCTGCTGCGGTACTTTCGCAGCGCGCGGCCTGGCGACGTGTCGCAAATGGTGGATGCTAGCCTGGGCTTTCCGGATGTGGACTGGGTCTGGACGTACCCGATCACCGGCAGAGGTCCCGATGGTGATGTGTATTGCCTGATGCGGGTCGCCAGCCGGAGCACCACCGGGGAAAATAAACGCGGGGGTATCCTTTACCGCTTTGACATCGGCGCGCTGCGATGGACCCGTTATGCGCATGTGGCTGAAACAGCCAACCGCGCTATTTACCCGGATGATATAGCCATTAACGAGGATGGCGTCCATCTTCTGTTTCAGTGGTCGGCCTACCCGTCGTCTGCCGTCCGCCATGTCGGAGAATATGGCGTCATTGGTACTGATGGACTGATGAGAACAATAAATAACACGCCCCTGCCAATGCCGGTAACGCAGGGACAGCTGGCGTATAAGCCATTGCAGCCGGGTGAAAACCCGGCGATAAGTGACGGGCTGAAAATGGGGATTCAGTCTGCGAAATTTGCGTTTGATGGCGAGGGGTTGTCGCATATCACTTACCGTTTCAGAACCGTGGATGATCCTTCCGGGACCTGGTTCAGTAAGTTCGGGGTCTACATTGCGACATGGGCGGGGTCGGCATGGAGCGAACAGCAGATCGCGTATGTCCCGCCGGAGAGGGGGAACACTTCTGCAGCACTGGCGGCAACCGTTCAGGGGGGCAAGCGGAGGGTGTATTTTTCGGTGGAATACACGTCTTCCGGGAATACTGTCGCTGTCATTGTCCTGGCGGAAAATGCAGGTTCTGGATGGATCTACTCGGTACTCGGCAACAGCGCTCCCACACTTCTGCGCCTGGGGTCTGCGCCGGGCAATGGCGGTGATGTGCTTTACGTCTCAGCACCATTTGAGGCTAAGGTATATCGCTATTTTGTGCCAGAAGATTATTCCCCGGCTCAGCAATTCACGAGTTTTGATGTGCTGCTGTCGACTCTGGTGTAATTAAAAAATCCCCCGGAGGCACGCCGGGGGGAAAGGTGATAAATGACATTATTGCTGTGTGCGTCTTTGCGCACTGCATATCTTGTAAGAAAATTCCTGGTATTTCCAGTTTTTTCTAATTTTTAAGAATAAGATCATGCAGTTATGCCACGCTTTGAGTAATAAGCCTTTAACGCAGCATATACCTGATTGATCTCAGTTGTTGAGAGCATACGGCTATAAATCGCGGCCGCGTACAAATTACCCTGTGAGCTCTCTGCGGCGTTGTAATGCGATCCCAGGAGGATGTTACCTGACTTTCCATAAACGCCATTTGCTGGCAGAGGTGCCTGGGCATTTTTATTATTCGTCAGATCATAAAGGCTGGACGTTTTTGCTGTCTGACTGAATGCCGATGCTATGGCGCGGAGCCTGATATTATCAACACCCGACGATACCCCATACGACAGGTTCTGTCGGGTGATGAAACCATCAGTGGAATAACTCAGCGACAGCGTTGGGTTTCGCGTGGTGGAGCTCTGACGCATAAAGGATTGTGACGTGAAGCTCCCTCCATTTGTAATCGGCGAACCTGTAGTGGACCAAGTCGGGAAATTACCATCCGCGCCGGTTGGTTCTGCCACCGTAATAATGGTCATTTCATCAGTCAGTTTTATCCCGGTATTGATGAAATTCAGCAGGTTGGTCAGCAGGAAGCTTTGCCCGTTGGTGTTAAAGAGCGGACTCCCGTTCTTTGCAGGAGTCGGCTTGTTGGGGATCAGGTTGCGTGTCAGCGAGTCTTCGCTGTTAAAAAAATTGAAGTACTCCACGCCTGCAGTTACCGGAGGTAAATATCCGGTAGCCACCGCAGAAAAATCGACATCTTTCTGAATTGCCAGGCTCATTTATTCATCCTTAGTGAAGGTCATGGAAAAGGCAATAGACCAGTTTTCCATCGGATAGGGTTTGCCGATCAGCTCCGGAATGTTCTCTTCCGGCCACTGGGTGAACTGCGGGTCATATTCGTACACTTCATCCGGTACGTATTTATCAGAATCGGTTACCATGCCCTGCCCATACTGGGGGCGTGTTGCATAGGCCACCCTGACTTTCCCCTGCGGCTCTGTATCGCATGTCAGGCGAATAACCGTGTCGGCTGCAACAGCAACGCTGGTGATATTCAGTTCTGTCCCTATGCCGGACGGATCGGCATCAATCATATGCCAGGCGCGAAATCCGCAGTTAGTGACGGGGGTTCTGGTTCCGTTCCTGAATGGGCTGGTAAATTTTAATGGTGGATGATCGACGTAGTAACTCAAAAGAAAATCTGAACCTGCACAGATAATGCCCGTGGGAGCGAGTGGCTGGAATGGGCGCCGCTGATTCAGTACACGATCTTTTGCTTTGGCAAAATAACAACCCAGCCAGCGACTGCCGTTCGTCATCAGATGGCCACCTTTATCCGGCAACTGATAGTCCGGCCCAATGAGGAAACAGTTTGGTGTTTCCTGACAAAACTCCCATTGCGCCATTCCCACCCAAAGCTCGACAGCGTTCACTGGCTGCGTGGCCGGATTAGGACTGTAGGTGTATCCCGTCTGAGAAATAAACCAGGCCGGATTGTCTTTCTGGCCGGTGATCCCACGAATAGTATTATTGACTTTGTTGTAGAGTTGCCCCAGTTGCGATTTATATGTGGCTTTAGGCGTTCCGTCATCATAGTCGCGTTGCCCCTGAACGAAATCGACTCCGGTAACCGAATAGGTTTTCCCTTCGCTGTCAGCCAGGGCCTTTGCCTTCGTTACGCATTCAACGACACGATTAAAATATTTGGTATCGTCCATCAGGCTGGCAATTGACTGGCCGGACACGCCGACCGTGGAGGCGACAAACAGTCGACCAGGGTCAGCACTCAGACAGTGCGCCTCAAGGAAGTGTCGTCTGAATCCGTTCACCGCGCCAACGATCGGACTCTCCCCTTCATTAACCGCGCTTCGAGCCAGCGCGAGTTGCTCCGCATCGGACAGAATGGCGCTGCCAGAGACTGACTGTACAACTGCCCGCAGAGGTTGCCACGCATTTACGCCCAGGGGAACAAACGCATTGTTCGTCGTGCTCGCCGGACGAACAGACTGCCCCAGCATTAGCGAATCATATTTAGGCGTTTTGCTGACAACCGGCCAGCTCATATACCCCATACCAAGGCTCTGACACTCCATCAAAAAATGGTTATACGCCTCAGTCGGAAATTTCAGCCGTGTCAGTACGCGCCGCGAAACTTCCGCCGCGTAAGCTTTATTTTTCAAATCCAGAATGCTGACTTCGTCAACAGGTGAAGAACCGCCGCCGGAATCTCCCAACAGATAGCGTCCGAAATTATCCAGCACATCGATATAGAATCCCTCGGGGTCCTGAAACCGTAATCCGACATCATCGGTAAACAGGATTTTGATATTTCCCGCCAGAATATTGTCTGTCCCGAGGTAAGCAGCCCTGGATCCAAATCCCCCCTGATCATCCACTCCCCATGAAATCCAGCCAGCAGAGTCTTTCAGTGCCAGCCAGAACCCTGGTACATCTCCGGTAACAATCGAATCCAGCAACTGGCGCGAAAGTGCGTCCACGGCATCCTGAGAAGGCATCCGACGTCCGGTAGCCGTCAGAACCCCATTTATGTTTTTGTACTCATCCGCAAGGGCAGCGCTGTCCGTACCTCTAACCCATGTCACGGAGCCATCTGGTATCTTTCCTGCAGCTACTGCAGCCTGAGCATCAGAGAGGGTATTAAATGGGAGCCCGATAGCGGTAATGCTGTTCTGTGCATCAGTGACAGCAGCAAGCATCATCGTCACGATCTGGCGCCAGGTGTCCAGCGGTTGCCCGGCACGGTCGGGAACGGTGGCCGCTGGCCCGTTAACGAGTTCGTCCAGGCGAGTGGCGTTATCGAGCAGCACCGCGGGCGACGTGCTCCCAAGAGGCGGATCAAAGGCCATGTTTTTTGCTCCAAAACGGTGTTCGCTCAAACGAGGGTTTGAGCGAAAAGAGTTAATTAGGGGTTGTTATGAGGTATTAAGCGACGTCGCCGGGGTATGTGGCGTCGTCGTACTGGTAGAAAATTTCTTTATATTCAGGTGCAGTAATCTGACAGTTGCTGTCACCTGATGGGGCAACCTCCTGGACTATCCCATGCCGCGCACCCTTTTCACTGTCGCAGAACAATAACTTCGGCAGGTCAATATCTGGGTCGTCCATAATCCAGTCGTCGGGATGCAGGTCGTCGTTGTACGGTACCGTCAGCGTGAAATCATCTACCCGTTGCGGCGCGAGCATTCGCGATGATGGGCGACCGTCCTGAAACTGTATCCAGCAGCGAGGATTCGCGTAGCTCCAGTCCAGTGGCTCCGTGACGTGCAGCGTGATTTCCTGGAAGTCGTAAATCATCGCGTCAATCAGGCAACTTTGGGTTTTCCCGGTTGGAATGTCGTCGGACAAAATGATGTGATCACCGAAGTCATGACACCATCCCAGCATTGAAGTCGTAGCCGTATACGTTCGGCGTTGGTGGAGATATTTCATTAACCGACGCATCCCGATACGCCAGGCGCGATCTGCAGTCATGGCAACATCAATGGTATATGCCTCCGTTTTGCGCGGAAAAGGATTTTCCGGCGTACGGCACTGTACGGTTTCCTCCGCCCAGGTCACAGGGTTGATATATTTCACATCCACGCCATCAAAATCATCCTCAGACGGGACCCTGAATGACGTCTGCATTTCCTCGACGGTATCCTGGGGAGTAATGATTCCGGTCCAGCTTTTGACGCCCTCTCTCCCGACAGAAAGCAACCCGTCAGACAGCAGAAAATACCCCATGCCAGCCTCTGCAATTTTGTCGAAAATATCCTTTGCTGACGTGCTGTCACTGCTTGCCTGGTGATCAAAATATTCGCCCCTTGGCGTCCAGTAGGTCGCCTCCAGCGTACTGAGCGCCGCAATGTCGATCTGGTCGTCGCGATATCCCAGACTGCGGGCAAGATGCAGGAACGCACCGCTGATTGTCCTGTCACCACCGCCATCATAATTCCGCGTGGCGACAACACTCACACGCTTGTCTGACTGCGCCGCCAGCTGGCCGCCGGTTTCAACCGTGATCCCTATTGTTGATATCCCAGCGTAGGAGGTCGGACGGGAAAGCAAACGACCTCTGAGCGCCTGCCAGAACATGCTGTCTCTCGCGTTGTTGCTCCCCTGCTCGTTACGGCGGCGGCATCGAACCTCCACCAGCCCGGGAGAGGACAGTTCAAAACGCTCTGTAAAACCGAGGCCATTAATGTTTTTAAGCGCGTAAACCCCTGGCTTACTCGTCCACCCTGCTCCGGAACCATAAACGCGATACTGGATTTCATACTCGACATGGCGGACCCGCTTATTCCCGTTGTTCTGGAACCCGCAAATTCCGTTTGGGAAAGCAAAGTTGACCTCGAAGGCGTCCACAACTTCATTTTGCGGGCAGGCCAGAAAGGGGCCGAGCCAGGTTTCATTATCGTTAATACCAGACGCGGAAAAATCCACGACGGTACGGGTCATAAAGCCTGACCAGGTGCTGTCAACGACACCGTTAACCACACGCTGTACGGTCGCAGAGGGGCCATCAGTAGACGCTATCTGGTATTCGTTGCCACGGTGCGCCAGGGAAATCCGCTGAGAACCTTCCGGCAGTCCTGAAAAGGCGGTGCCAGAATCGTAAGCCAGCGTGACGCTGGCTGTTACCGCAGGGCTTCCGCCGCTGGAGGCTGTACCAGCTGTAAATACCGGGCTGTCGCCAAATACTGACGCAGGCAGGAATGATGATGTTATGGAACCGCCACGCCAGGGGCTGGAGATCTCGACGATACGTATCACGCCGCCATCATCCTGAGCAATGAGCCCCGAACCATTCAACCCGCCGTTAATCGCTGCGAGCAAGCCAGACATTGTGCCGTAGTTGGCGACCAGAGATATGGTATAGGTGATACCCTGCCAGGTCAGAGCAAAGGTCTGGCTGGTTGTCGTAAAGTCATACGTTGACGGCGACGCACTGGCGCGTAATACCGCAGTCGCTCCCCCTGCTCCCGGAACGGCGTCCTGGTGAGGGGTATACGTGGCGATCTGCAGATCATAGTCAGTACCGTTAAACGTTAGGGTGACAGGCATTCCGCTGAATGGCGCAATCTCTGACACGACGTCGCCTGTCAGCACGTTAAAGCCGCCCTCGATAGACACCTGATAATTCACTGGCGCTTTCAGGGTGACAATTGCACCGGCGATCCAGCCAGGAGGAAGTTTGTTCTCATCCTCATCTTCATCATTATCATCATCGACATCAAGGCCAGAAAACGAGACAGAGGCACCGCTGACGGTCATGGCATCAGCAACGATATCACTGGCTTCAGGGGCAGTCTGAGCCATATCGAGGCCGCTGCCGCTCGACGTTCCCCCAACTTCCGTTGAGTTGAACCATATCTCACTGCGACGATCCCCGGCCACATTATCGCCGGGCCCATAGCTGGTATATGAAAAGCCCTCGCCTAAGGTCAGCGCCGGAGTTTCTCCTACCCGAAAATCTCCACCGGTATAGGAGAAACGCCCATATCCAAGGCAGACAAACATTTCGACCGTCATTCTGGTTGGATCAGCGGGGTCGAATCGCGTTACCGGCTGCACCAGGTAATCCGGGTAAATCCGGTTTCGACCGAAAGCCTCCCTTACGGGATCGCCAAGCTTCGCTGTGTTGGCTTTAGCCGGATTCAGATCCAGCGATGAAGCGTTACTGGATGAAAAGCCGCCCAGCTCTGGTTTAGGGGCAAAGAATAATGCATAGGCCGTAGACGCAATGGATACGGCCACCGAAACCCACGCGGCAATTTCAAGACCCGTGCCATAAGGAATGGGATATATCCGCACGTCACTGTCTGGCCGCAACAAACATAACGGCCATTCCTCCGGGGGGACTGCCTGGCCGTTCAGCTCGATCACGACAGGATGAGTTTTATCCTGTGAATAGCTCGGGACATTTCTGCTCATCCACTTATGCAGCGTCAGCACACCATGCTCGTGCGTTTCAAGGGGTTCACCCGGTAGCCGGGACGGGTAAAACTTTATCGTCATTGCCAGAACTCCACGCGGTTAAAGCGACGGATAAATCGCGACAGTGGCAGAAACGTAACCCCCGAGCCTGGATTACATTCCGCGACCTGCAGCTGGTTATCGAGTATCACAACGATCCCGACATGGGAAACTGTTGAGCCCGAATAGCAAGCCACTCCGGCACCTTCACAGGGGTCACAACGTTTCAGCGAAAGCATCAGCTTTCTCGCTTCCCGATCGAGGCCCCCGCCGTCTTTGGTCACACCTGCAAAATCCGGCCATTCTGGTAGCCCCAGGTCGCGACGTATCTCATTTACAATGCCGAAGCAGTCGAGCTGCGGATATACGCGCCCGCCCTTCTGCCATTTAACAGAACGGTATTTATCAGGTGTAAACATATTTGCCTCAGATTAGTAACGTAAGCCCGGGTGCTCGGCGAGGTTGTAACGTTTACGGGGCCAGGCCGTTTTGAGGACATTCATATAGCCTGCCGTGACCTGAACCGCTGTTGGGGTCCAGGAGCCGGATTTGATATCGAGCGTATACGGTGATGATGCCGGAGCAGACAGATCGGATGAAATGTACCGCCGGAATGTCAGCGTGGCTGATTTCATTTCATCCAGGATTTTATCGATCGCCTCAGAAACCCGTCCGTCAATATTGCTGATAGCAAACTTTAAATCCTGTGTCCCGTCGGCGTTCCTGGCTGGTAAGGCGATATCTATCGCGCTGGCTTCAAACGTCGCCGGCTGACCATTTTCCAGCGTCACTGAAACGTCATCCCAGCCACTGATTAGCCAGTAGTTATCATCGCCTGCTGATATCTGCAGCGTATCGTGAATAACCTCCGATCCGCTGCTGGCATATAGTCGCTCAAGAATTGTCATGCTTCGGCCACTCTCTGTTTAGCGCAATATCCAGTAACGACTGGCCCGCAAGCCATTCCGGATAATTCCCCCAGCCAGAAGGCGGTAACGGGCGTTCCCATAATTCCAGCGTTGCGCTGTACTGCCAGTATTTTGGCGCGACCAGCGTCGGCCCTTCGTAAATATCCACGAACCTGGCTTTATAGGGCTTTACCCCGACTGGAGTCTGGAGTTTCAGATAGAACCAGGACTGGCCATCTTTAAGCGCATCCCTGAAAAACGCCTCAAACACCTGCGCCAGAGCATCAGTTTTAAAAATCCATTTAACTGATGCCTGGGTGGGTGTTGAGGTATATCGCCTTCGTTGTTGAGCACGACCGGACTTCATCTCCGTTCTCAGTAAAGGTGATATGGGCTTAAACCCGTACCCGTCCATAAGCGGCATGGGCAGGTATTCATCCGGGTAGAAAATATCTGCCATGAATATTCCCTCCGGGCAGGTCTATCTTGGTTTTTTAGATTGGAGATTTGAATAAATAGCCCGACCGAATTTCTTCTGGGGGTTATTTACTTCGGCGGTTAAGGTGTTAACTATCCGCTGTTCCAGAGCGTCATTCCTTCGCTCAATAGCCTGCATCGTTATGTCATCCGGTTTACCGGTGAACGTACTTCTGGCATCTACGCTGACAGCAATTCGTGGCTGTGCCTGGATCTGGTTAGCAGCGTTCTGTACCGCCGGCGATTCCCGCCCAACAGCTTTGACCCCCAGCGAACCATCAGCGCCACGGGTAAGGGGCATGATGGCTTCCGGCCCGGCCTCGCCGAATACACCTGCCCCTTTCGCAAACGCAAAATATTGGGGAGTGCTGTAAACACCATTGCTGTAGGCAGAAAGTGACGGAGAATCGTAAACGCCTCCGAGAGCGTTGAATGAAAAATTAGCTCCCGCGCTTTGAATAGCGGTACCACTACTTGCCGCACCGCTGGCACCGCCAAAAAGACTACCGAACAACCCACCCGCTCCGCCGCCAAATGACGCCATAATTGCTTTGGTGATTAACGCCTGTGTTGCCATCTGGATCAGCGTCTTAATCACCGTTTCGCCCAGGGAAGAGAAAATATTAGACATCCCATCTTTAAAAGAAGCAGCGCCTGTCAGGACGTTTGTCAGGTTGTTGGAGATAGAGTTTGTGGTGGCATCCAGAATCTCGCTGGTTGCAGTGGCAGCCATTGAACTCAGATCAGAAGCCTGATCGGCATAGTTCATCAGGGAATCGCTGATTCCCGCGCGCCAGTCTGACTGCTGTTCATCGGTTTTTTTGTAATACTCCTCCTGAATATCCAGGCGTTCGGCAAGCGCCGTTTTAAGCGCTTCCGTTTGCTTTTTATACAGGTCTTCGGAAATCTGCCCACGACTGAAATCACGCTGTAAGTCACGCTGCTGCCTGAGAAAATCAGCGCGAATATCCGCCATTTGCTTCATTCGGTCACGGGCTTTATCCCCCTGTCCCGCACCGAGGAAATCGATATTCCCCCTTTCCCGGGCGGCAGCATTACTGTCGGCCAGACCTTCGCGGAATGTTTTTAACTGTTCAGCGATATTTTTCTGATCAATAAGCGCCGCATTGTGCAGCAACGTTTCCTTTTTGGATTTTTCAAGCGAAGATAATTCCCCCTGAGTAACCTGATATTTCATCTTTGCCAGCTCAGTGTTTTGGCTGGAAAGAGCAATTTGCTCCCGTTGCTGTTTAATCAGCCGGGTATAGGTATCTTCGGTTTTCTCCGCCTCGGTTTTCCCATGCCTTCCTTTTGGCTTGGGTTTATTTTCCTGGTTGTTTCTCCATTCATTCAGGCCGTTATTAATCAACTCCTGCCGTCCGGTCTGAAACTGTGGGTCGTTAGTTAACCCCAGGTCATCCGCAGCATAACCCAGTCGTGCGCGCTCCTTGTCCTCACCTTTGAGTTTTGAAAGCGCCAGATCACGACGGCTTTTTTCAAGTGCAGCCGTTTGCTGGGTTGTCAGGTCTACCTGTGGTAAGCGTACTGGTGCGTTTACCAGCCCCTGCCGGGCCATGAGAAGATTATTTCCGAGACCCAGCAAACGGTTAAATTCAGTATGCTCACCGTTCATCATTAATAACGATTGATATGCTGAATTCTGTTCTGCAGCCTGCTGCCGGATTAATGCTATTCGCCTGTTCTCTATCCCTTCCAGTACCGACTGGATCGACTCAGACTTAGCCTGCATCTGAGCTAACCTCTCCTGTTCAACGGCCAGAGCGGAAGTCGCTTCTTCCAGACCACGGGTGACCGTTTCGACCGAAGTCAGGTGGTTTATCATGAAACCGCCACTGGTTGTTGGTCCGGGGTTAGACAGGACATACTGATAGCCCGCGATCTCTTCCTTCAGGCTTTTTACTTTAGATGCCTGGGCATCAACAAGACGGTTTTGCTCCTCCAGCGCCTGACGGGTTTTGGTCTCATTATCAGAAACTTCGGGCAGGGACATTGATTTTGTCTTTTCACGGACAGCATCAATGGTGTTTGCATATTCCTGAGCGGATAATCTGGCCTGCTCCTGATTCTGGTACATCGTGTACCAGGCACCGGCACCAAGCAAAACCAGCCCAGGAATACCGCCAACGAGGCCTAATGCTCCCCCCATGAGCCGGGAACCTACAGCAGTAACCGAGTTCAGTGCAGTCTGAGCGGATACTCTGGCCTGAATATTACGGTTAAGTGACTCCTGCGCCAGTGAGAGCCGTTTTTCTGCGGCGGCCTGCGCGTCTGTACCCCGCGCCGCTGTCAGTGCCTGCTGGGCACGATAAACTGCAGCACGCGCACGAGCTGTCGAAACCTGCGTCCCTCTGACCTGGGCTTCAGCTAAAGCTACTTCACTTTTTGCGGCGTTAATAATCCCAGCCGTTGCAGAGCTGGCACCAAGAGCCATATTTCCCAAATATCGGGCAGCACCAACGGCAACAAGCGCTCCGGCAGCAGTGGCGACCTGATCAATATTGTTGGCTACGCCATCAAGTAATCCGGTCAGGGTATTTGTCGCGCCACTCGCTTCATTAGCTCCACCGACCCATTGCATAAAAGCGTTTTCAACTTTTGTTGCCGACGATGAAACAGTCTGCGGCAATTCACCATATTCATTCCGTAGCTTACCAAGCTGGCTGATGAGGGCTGGCACTACTTTATCAATGGTTAACTGCCCCTGATCCGCCATAGATTTAAGGTCTTTACGCGCAACCCCCATCCCTGCCGCAAGCGCCCGTATAACCCTGTCGCCGCTCTCGTTGACGGCATTGAATTCTTCGCCTCTCAGCACGCCCTGGGCCAGAGCCTGGCTAAACTGAGTGATGACCGAACTGGACTCCTGAGCATTCGCGCCAGAAAGTTTTAAACCAGTAGAAATAGCCTCAGTAATATCCAGCACCTGGCTGGAGCTGTAACCATATTCCCGCATTGAGGCTGCTGAACGGGAAAATAAATTAGCGTTGTCAGAAAAAGATGTACCCGTTTTCTGACTGATATCCATCAGCTGTTTTTGAGAGCTGGTAAAATCATCAGTTGATTGAGATGCCTGTTTTAGGCGGGCGTTTACTGAATTCCATTCATCAGCCAGGGATATTAAATGCCCCGTAGCAAAAGCACCAGCAAATGCCCCGGTTAATCCCAGTGCGGTAGCCTTTGCTGACTCCATCTGGTCAGTTAGCTCAGCAACAGAACGGCGAGTTTCCCGAACTGAAGCCGCAGCCTGCCTGCCGCCATTCTGCATTGTCTTATAATAATCAGCCCCCATACGTGACGCGCGGGCTATCTCGGTCTGGAATGACTGAGAGTTAGCAGAAACTTTAATGATAAGTTCACGCAGGGTTGCCATTTCATTTCCTCAGAAACAAAAAAACCCACATTGTGGGGCTTTTTTACGATTTCAATATTATTAAATTAAACCAGCTTTTTTCCTTGCTTCATCCAGATAATCTTTTTCTGGTTCCTCTTTTTTATGAGCAAGTGCATTCAGAAGATCAATTTGAGCACTTTGCTTTTCCGAGATTTCTTTAAGCATAGCGATCTGATCATTAGCTCTTACGCTTCCTCTGTTCAGGAAATACCAGATAACAAGATCAATAAGGCGAGCAAAAACAAATAATAATATCCAGCCAGTAGTAGTCATTTAAAGCACTCCGTGTGTCAAAAAAAAACAACATAACACCTGTTATGAGTGGCATCCACACGAATTATTACTGGCTATGCTGACGCAGCCAGCAGCGCCGCTTCCAGCCCTGCAAAGGGATCGCCGCCGTCGTTTACCTCAATCTCTTCTGTGCTCCACTGAAGCTGAGCATCTTCAATGGTGACTTTAACGCCTTGCGCTCCGTAAACCGCAGATACCAGCTGAGCATTGAGGATATCGCCGCGAATATCGCCGATTGGGCTGATACGGTCGTATTCAGCCCACATCCTGAATTCGCCGACCGTCATGGTTTGTCGCAGTTCGCCCAGCGTGCGGCCCATCCGGAGCGCCAGCGCCATCAGGAACTGCATGCCAGGCATTTTTACTTTGCTTTAGCATCATCCGCGTCACGAATAAGATCAAGTGCCTGCTTCAACAGCCGGGAATGCACTGGGCCATAGATCGTTTCAACCTGTTCGGTGTCATCGACAGTAAAGACGGGCTGCAGGTCGGTATCCAGCAAAATATCGATGAAAAGCGTGACGTCGGCCCGCATCGTGCGGAAGGCTCGTTCTGAAGGGGTCAGTTCTGGCGCCTCTGGTGCTTCCTGCCCTTCCGGTGCTTTGGGTTGTTCCGGGCTGGCGATCCCCTGCCAGCGAATCCAGGCTTCTGCTGATGGCTCACGAATGATGACTTTGGCGTTATCCCACTCCGGAACGGAGACTTCTTTTTTACGAAAGCCCGCCATCGGTGCCAGTGCCAGTGCTTTAAGACTCGGTTTTGACATTAAGTTTATCGCCGGTCTCCCGGCGCTCCGTTAATTGATGGTGACGGTGCAATCAGAAGAAGTGATCACAGTGCCATCGGCATCAGTAACCACGCAGGAATAAACCCCGGCATCACCGGATACAGCGCTGGCTTTCGTAAACGTTGCGCTGGTCTGGCCGCTGACCGTCGAGGTGCCCTTTTTCCAGGCGTAGGTATAAGGTGCCGTACCGCCCTGGACGACCACGCCCATAGTCAGAGCGCTTCCTGCCGCGACCGTTTGGGACGCCGGAAGGTCAGTAGCAAACGACAGAACTCCTGGGGCGTCAATATTGGTGGGTTTACCTTTCAGACGCAGCGAGAACGTTGCAGCAACAACACCGTTGGTTTGAGAATCCCAGGTGTGCTGACGTACCTCAGCGCGCATCAGGAATCCATTACCAGACGGGAAAATAACCTTAAATCCATAAACCCCGTCGTTATCGTATGCTGCACGAAGTGCATCCTGCGCCGGGTTGCGGTAGAAGTTACCGGAAAGTGACATTTCAGACGGGGCAGGAAGGCCGTTGATATTTTCCGTTTCATCCGAACACAGCGCTGTCACGTCAATATCGTTTTTCTGACCAGCGGTAAAGCTGGCCTGTTTGATAGTGCAACTCAGGTTTAACCAGGTTGCCGTATCCAGCTCTGCCGCGGTGACCGGCACAGAGGTAATCATTACTACCGTTTTTTGGGCACGTTCAAATAGTGCTGACATCGCAGCCTCCATAAATGAAAAAACCGCCAGCGGCGGTAGGATTGGATTGGTTTTTGTCAGGCAATAACCGTTATTTCGAGGGTTGCCCGATGAAGATGGGTTGTCGTGTCGTAGCCAGGAATTTTGGTCACCTCGACAGGGGAAAGAACCTGCAGGCGTGCCAGGGCATCCAGGCGTAACGCCCGGGCTTCATCATTCGTTTCAGCCCATACATCAACCTGAATGCGCAGTGTCGACTCTGCCTGGCCGCAGAAAACATCCCCGGCAACATCAGTCGGTATCGAGAAAATGACATAGGGGGTGGAAACTGCAGGAAGTCCGTCGCTGCCTAGCGGCACTACATACGGATAAACCCGCCCGTCTGCCAGCGGCGACAGCAGGCCATAGAGATCATCTTCTGTCATTTAGCCAGCACCTCATCGATAGCCTGATTCATCCGCTGCATCGCCACCTGCGCAGCCTCTTCCATGCGGGTATCAAAGGCAGGACGAACAAACGGATGTGCTGGCGCCGTAGATGTTCCCAGCTCCACAAAGCGCCAGTAAAACGCATTCCGCTTGTTGCTGGCCTTCATGGTGTTGTCGCTGTTCCCCGTTCGTGGGTTAACGCCACGAATATGCACCCCCGATGAAATTTCACCGCGACGGTGGCTTTTCTGGGTGACAACAACAACGTTTTTCTTCAGTTTGCCGGTTTTCTCCGGAGCGCGATCAATCACCTCCTGGCGGAGCAATTCGGCGCCAGCACGGGTCGAATCCCGGAGAACTTTATTATTTTCGGCCTTGCTGAGCGTTTGCAGATCGCGTGTGATATCCTGCAGCCCGGAAAAATCCAGATTCACATCAATCATTTTTCTGTCCCCTGTTTGCAGAGAATTTCCAGCCGGGTACCTTTGCTATCTGGCACCGGAGGCCCGGTGACATTCAATGTCACCCCTTTGTAGGGGCCATTCAGGACAAGAAGCCGCGATGATGCCGAAATATCTTTGCGATATCGAACCCAGACACGAATGGTAGCATCCGCCCTTTCTGCTCCTGCTGTCAGGCTCTCTCGCCCACTGATTCCCTTAACCTCTGCCCAGATAGTGGCGCCGTCAGACCACTCTTCTGTTGGCTGACCACTCGGTGTTCGTGTAGTAATAAAATTACGGATGGTGATCCGATGCCGCATTGGTCCAATTTTCATCATCCCCTCCGGCTAAACACCCATTTGAATTCGCCAGGGATTCAGCAACCAGCGTGCGGGCCCTGGAATATCAGTACTCAGATCATCCCCGCGGTTTTCATACAACCAGCCCACGATAAGAAGAACCGCGCTCTGAATGGAGGGCGTGATGATAAGCGGACGATCGCCAGCGCTTTCATTCTCAACAGCACTATCCAGAGCAGCCTGGTCGGCGAAAAAGCGTCGGTTGAGAAACTGCATGGCAGCATCCTCCGCAGCGGCAAGATACCCCTCCACCATCGTTTTATCGATTTCATCATCCAGCCTGAGATGTTCCATGGCTGTTTCAGTGTTGATTACCGTCATAACCATTACCCTTTGGTTTCGGGGGCGCGGTTCATTTTGTTATCAGGGACTTCACCAACTATGGTCACCAGCCCGTTACCTTTGAGCTCGGCAGCACGTAAGCGAGAGACATGAAACGGATCATCAGCTGGCGTCCTGAAAATGTCGCCATCCATAAAACGCCGGACAGGCTGAACCTGAATAGTCCCGGACTCTGTGGTTTCTGGCGCCGCATTTATACCGTCGGATACAGACGGTTCAGCCACATTTTTTCTGGCCATCACTATCTCCTCAGAAAGAGAGGGCCGCTAAGCGGCCCTGAATTGTCAGCCGCCAGAAGCGGTTACAGTACCGGTGACAAATGCTTCCGGGCGATAAACCGCTAACGCCAGACGCTCTTCCGCACGAATGGTGACCATGTTTTTAATAAAGTCATCTTCGTTCTCAGTGGAGAGCAGCACTTCGATATCCATGCGGTCGAAGATTTGCGCAGCCATGTTGAAGGCACCAGTCAGGAAGTTGTTCTGCGCCATGGCCTGTGTTTCAACAACAGGGAGACCCCAGATACGAGGAACACCACCATTGACAGGCTGCGCGATGATATAGCGACCTTCGTTATCTTTGGTCAGCTCGATGCCTGCCCAGTCAATCGGGTTCAGGACAAAACCAGACGCCGGATATTCCGCAAGAACGGCCTGCAGAACAGCCAGGCGAAGACGGTCGATCGGCGTTGCATTGGACAGGGTTAAGGCTGGTGCAAATTCTGTTGCCTGCGGCAGAATACCGAGGATATTCGCACCGGTGCCATCGCCGCTCAGCAGTTGCTGCTCTTCTTTGAAACGAAGGCCATACTGAGCGCGGCCATTGATATAGCTGGCCAGACCGGGCGCATCGTCCAGGATCTGACGGGACGCTTTAAAGTAATGCGCTATAGTACGAACCGGCGCACTTTTCAGATCAAACCGAATGTCAGATTTTGGTTTCAGGGCACCTTCCGCCACAGCTGCAGCATTATTGGTAAACCCCGTTTCCTGAACGAATTCAATACCGTTAGATGCGGTAGTGCCGGGGATAAGCAGATTACGGATGGTCAGAGTACGTTCCGGCGGGGCGATAATGCCCTGAACACGATCGGAGACCACCAGGCTGTTGGTTGGGCTCACGCCTGTGCCCGTAGTGGCCGGCACGTTCATAATATCTTTCTGTTCCAGTTTGACGCGGATGCTCTTACGGGCCGAACTGTCCATACCTTTGAACTCTTCACTTTCGACCACCAGCTCACCGAGCGATTTTCGCTGTACAGGTGCATCGTTCGGGCGGCGTGCGCCTTTTTGCTCCAGCTCAGTGAGACGTTCTTTCAGCTCGTTCATCTGATTAAGGCTTTCGTCCGTTCGTTGTTTCAGTTCCAGCGAAACGGTTTCTCCTGCCTCCATTTTTTTCTTCACGTCTTCGCCAAAGTTTTTGACCTGATCAATCACCATGGTGAGCTGAGTAGAGATTTCGCCAATACTTTGTGGCTGATCATCAGCCGATTTTTTCTGGTACATATAAATCCCTTAGAGAATTTTTGGGAGAGAAAACTGGCTCAGTTGCTGGCGCATCGCCGCAATAGCCGCTTTGGTTTCGCCGTCTTCGCCCCCGGACTCACTCCGGTCAAGCAGATAGGACAGTCCGCGGGAGGCGACCGCAGCGGACTGACTTTTCGAGAAACCTGCCTCTCGCAGGAACTTCTCAAATTCAGGTAAGGAAGGAAGATCACCGTGTGACAATTTCGACTTAATGACGTCGATGCGGGCATCGTCGTTGGCTGGTACGGTAACGATGGAGATTTCAACCAGGTCGAGCTTCGTTAATGTGCGGATCCGGGTTTTCTCATCGTAATTCGATTCCCGAACGTAATAGCCAATGGAAAGGCCCGTAATGGCACGGGTTTTCATGCCTCTCCATGCAGTTTTGGCGTAGGCGGCGTCGTCCAGCCACAAAGCGCCTTCACCAAAAAGCCCATGCTTATCTTCTTTCAGGGTTGAGATATCCCAGTTCCCGATGGGTTCACCGGTGCGATGCTGCCAGAGAACAGGGAACGTCCTCCCCTTAGCCCGCGTTTCCTCGATGCTTTCGAGGAATGCGCCCGGCGCCACGACTTCGTTGTAGCTATCCACCACATCGAAGACAGAACCGTATCCAGAAAAAAGGCCGTCATCGTTGACAGCCTTAATATCGAAGTCGAATGCCTTTACTTTCATGGCTGCGTTTTTCCGGTACATTCCGGCGTCTCCTCTGATTTAATGCCAAGCCATTCCCGCAGTGCGTTTTTGGCTGATTCACTGTCGCCGGACTTGCCAAGCTGATCTATCGGCAGCAGGTTGGATTGAACGGTTAGTTGGTCAGCGCCAGGTTTTGGCTGAAGGTTTTCTTTTTGCCGTGCTTCATTGCGGGTCATCAGACCGTTCTGGGTCATCGTTGAGTAAAAAGCTGCACGGGCGGCGCTGTCAGCACGTAAGAGACCTTCGATGGAAAACTCTGCGAAGTACTTATTTCTTTCTCCCGGAGCCAGGAGACTTTTACGAATCGCCTGCTCAATACGGGTCAGCCATGGACGAAGTGAAAACGTTAAAAAGCCAATCAGCATCTGTTCGACGCCACTTCCCCACATCGTCTGCCCCTGGGCGGTATGTCCAATCAACCCCGGCCATACTCTGAACCACCGACAAATCTCTTCGATATTGAAGGCTCTGGACTGCAGCATCTGGGCGTCTTCCGGGTTGAGGTCAACAGGCTGAAACTTCATTCCCGCTTCAAGAACCATCATTTTCCCGGTATTCATGGATCCAGAAAATTGTTCAACCATGCTTTCACGTACTTCATTGCGCTGCTCTTTTTTCAGGATCTGATCCATTGAGAGAACGCCGCTGGGCCGCATACCGTTTTTAAAAACTTTGGCGCTGGCTTCATCTGTTGCCATTGCCAGACCAAGTGTCTGTCGGGCATAACTGACTGGTGACAGGCCCATGACACCATTGGTGCTGAACGCACGGATGTGCATGATGTCCCGTTCATCAATGTTTCGGGATGTACCTGAAGGCCAGTCACGGTAGGTATAAATTGGATCTCCGCTCTTGCTTAAATCAACCTTCATCCTTTCTGGCCTGAGAGGCACCAGCGAGGTAATGCGCTTTCCGGTTCGATCGATTTCTGCATAAGCATTCCCCCACAAAAGCAGGCTGGCCATGATCATTTCCCAGAACTCCACTGCAGTCATATCAGCATTGGGTTGATTATGGAGGAGCTCATAAAGCGGGTGATCATTTGCATTCTGGCGACCGTCAGCCGTTTTTTCGTAAAAACCAACAGGCAACGTCGCGATGGTTTCGGATAACAGCCTTACACATGACCACACTGCCGATAACTGCAGGGCTTTATCAACCGTAACGGATTTCCCTGCTGCGGACTGCCCACCAGCATAAGCAGCCCAGAATTCACCGTCGGTAAGGGAGATGGGTACGCCGAGCCACCGGCGAACGGCGCTTTTTATCCGGCCTGGCTTCTTCTCTTTATTCATGGTGACTCACACAATGATGGGATTACTGAAAAAGTCGTCGATATCGCCAGAATCATCCTCATAGCCTTCGGAGGCACCGATTGCCATAGCGCCCGCTACAATGCCGTCGATACGCCCGGTACTTTTTTTCTTGGCAAAAATTCGGTTTTCTTTCTGATCAGCCTCCGTCACTGCTGAAGCCGCATTCCAGCGAAGACAAGGGTTCGTCCTGATGATAATGACGCTGTCATCAAGCAACTCTTCAAACAATTCGATGGAGTGAGGCATCCACAGCCCGGAATCTTTCGCTTTGTAATACCCTTGCCCATGAGGGATTAAGGGAACAGAAACAGATGCTTCCTCAAGCTCCGGCTCAAGATATTTAATGCGATACTGGTCGAAGGCGATGGCCTTGATATCGAACTTCTCCGTCAGATCGGCAATACGCTGGGCAACAAAGCCGTATTTCACCGCTTTGCCTGGCGTAGTGTGGATGTGACCATCGCGCTCCCAGGCGTCATAAGGCACCCGGTCCGTTTTAGCCCGTTCGAGCAAGGTATCTTTGGGTGTCCAGAACTCCACCAGCAACTTGCGTTGTTTTGGAAAAAACAGCGCCAGGGCAGTCAAATCACGGGATCCGGACAAGTCCAGGCCACCGTAGCATTCCTCACCCTCCAGCTCATCTGGATCAAAGTTTTCCTCACATCCCATCCAGACATCACTGCTCATCCACGGGTTAGCCGCGTCAACCCACTGACAGAAGTTGAGACGCCTGACAATACTCTCTTTCGAAGGCATCCCCCGGGCCTGAGTCACCTGCTCACGAAGATAGCTTTCTTCAAACGTGTGACCCAACGAGGGGTTAGCCTTTTTCCAGCAGGACTCATCCTTGAAAGGATCGTCACCTTCATCCAGTGAACAAATAAAGGCGAAAAAACTGTCATCTTCTATCGAACCGGCAGATACCTTTCTACCGTATTCGTGATAGTCATAGCAGACGCTGGTTTTATCGTGTCCACTGTTGGTAATCATAAAAATGAGTGCCTGCCGGCGACCTTTAGTGCCGGCGCGCATCATTTCAACAACCTGATTGCTTTTATGCTCGTGAACTTCATCAATAAGAGCGCAATGTGGTCGTGGACCCGACTGTCCGTCGTCTGAACTAATTGGGCGAAAGAATGAACCAGCCTGAAGAAAAGCCAGGTTCCACTCTTTTCCGGCGCCGCCAGATTTCTGTATGCGTGCGGAAAGAGCCGGAGACTGATCGACCATCGCCACCGCATCACGAAAGAGGACCATTGCCTGGTCTTTTTTCGTTGCAGCAGCATAAACTTCAGCACGAGGTTCTTTATCTGCAGTAAGACAGTAAAGACCTATCCCGGCAGAAAGGGGGGATTTGCCAGATCCTTTTCCTGATTCCACGTAAACCATTCGGAACCGGCGAAAACCTCTGGCATTTTTCCAGCCAAAAATCGAACCGACGATGAAACACTGCCATGGAAGCAGAACAAAAGGCGCACCTTCAAAATCGCCCCCGTTAAGCTTGAGGACTTTCGCAAAATAATCAATGGAGCGCTGTGCTGCCTCAACATCCCAATGGAGCCCTCGTGCATGGCAAGATTCAAGATCCCTGAGGTGTCTCTGGCAGGCATTTCGAATGTCAGGACCGGCCAGTTCTTTTCCAGAGGTTACATCCTTTGCATACTGCGTTGCCGGATCAACCGAAGAACTTGTCGAGCGTGTCTTCTTCGGGGGGTTCGCCATTCACTTTCACCTTCGTCCTTGCCGCTGGTGTCAGACCGAATTCAACCAGGTAACTTTTAAAACGACGGTCAGCATCAGCCAGCATTGAAACTGCCGGGTTGGCCTTTATCAGAAAACCACCCTCGGTCTGGACGGTATAAGTTCTGCCCTCTACAGCGATGGTGTCGCGCAGTTGCAGGATATCGGCATAAATATCGCAAAGCCTTTCAAGAGCCAAAGTATCTGCAACGGTGAGAACACCCATACCATCGAGAAGCACAGTCAGCCGACCCCATGCCACCTTACCCCAGTCGGTAAGATGAGCTGGGGGGCCTGGAATTTCTTTAGCTGGCGTGGGTTCTTTATCGTTGAGTTTTCGTTTGCCCGGGTTGCCGGTAACCACTTTGAGGTGGGTCGGTTTCGGGCGTCGTCCTGCCATCGGAACCTCCCGGAAAAAAACTTTTCATTTCGCGGTTGTGCACAAAAAGGACTGGCGGCGGTCATTTGGGTTCGAGGTTCTGAACTTTTGACCCGCCCCTCCCCCCTCAGATGAGAATCGACATCATTTGAATGCTAATGATTTCAAATGACAATCACTTTTGAGGTATATTGATAATGGTTATCACTTAAACCAATGAGAAGCCGGGTCCAGTGGCATCCCGTTTTCATCGCATCCGATCACGGTGCCACGCTTCTCCATTCGCTGCTTCGTTGAGTCGTGGTGCTGCTTACACAGTCCTTGCCAGTTCTTCCGGCTCCAGAAAAGTTTTTGCGCCTTCGCGATTGCCTGGCTGTCACCAGAGCGCAAAGCCTCTTTCAGTTTGTGCGGGATGATGTGGTCAACCACCGTTGCCGCTGTCACCCTGCCTTGCTCCTGGCACATGACGCATAAGGGATGCGCACGAATGAAGATAAGACGCTCACGGTCCCATTTGCTGCCGTAGATGCGGGGCTCTTTGTTCATGCTCTGGTCCTATTGCTTGGATGGGCGTACGATCCTCACCTGACCGAACAGCGTCTGTCGCTTAACCTCGCCGAGCTCGACAGTGAAATGACCATGACTATCGCGCACAGCGGCAATCACCTCACCTCTTTCATCGTCAGCAGAAAAAACGTGCTTTACCTCAACACCATTGAGATAAACCGTGATACGTTCGCGACCCGGTTCGATGTACTCGCCAGGATCGTCATCAAGAACTGTGATGTGCATATTGAATCCGTAAGTGATTAGTAATGCATTCGTGATACGCCGGTTGCGGCATGATCGGACAGGAACCGTTGCTGAAGCTCGCCCCAGTCCGCTTTTGCCATGGATTATTCCTATTTAACATGAGGGAGAAAAAGGAATTACTGATTCTCCATAAAATATTCACTTTTATGTTTTGGAATTAAGGCTCTTTAGTTCAGGAGTTATTATGAAAAGAATTATGCTTGCTGTTTTTGTGATCTGTGGTGCGCTGTCACTTTCAGGATGTATCCTTCCCCCTGGTCCCCATGGAGGCGGACATGGTGGAGATCACTTCCATGGTCCAGAGCATCGTTAACCGCCTGAGGGCTTTCATTTTACAAAGATGAAAAAGGCCGCAAAAATATGCGGCCTTTAGTTACTACCAGCTAGCGTACAAAGAATCTCTCAGGAGCCACCCGGGAGAGATTCATCTATACGGCTAACTGACCTCTGCCGTTCTGGTGTTGGCAGGCAGAGACGTTATGAGAGTAGTGAGTATTTCAAAATTCACCGGGATAAACAGACAATAATGTCAGTTACCCCGTGTAACTGGTAATTGGTGATTGATTGAACTGTCAGCTCAGACGATTTGTCTGATGGGCATTATCGCAGGCACTCTATGAATGCCTGCTGTAATGCCTTAGCTGACCTGCTCAGCGGCAGTATCAAACAGCGCCAGCGCTATTGCCTTACGGGTCTTCGAGACAATCTCACTTTCCGTGAAAACACGATCGAAAGAGTCAGCGAATAGCTCAGACTTCAGATAGCTGTCGCCTACCCAGTCAATGGCTAACTTCGCCGCTGCAGTGTCGTAATTCACTTTCTTGATAATATCCAGGCGGATTTGCTCAGATGCGGTGATCTCTGACATGTCTTACCTCTTTGATAAATAATACATACAGAAAGGCCCTGTATTAACAGGGCCTTTTATCGTCAAACTTTAGGGAACCAACGCTACAAGCCAGGTAAAGCAATGACACCCTGACTTTATACTAAAAAGTGACTCATATTAGAGCTTATGGTGATCATCCATAAAACCAGCCTGCGACACCAAGGAACATAGCTGACAGAAAACAACAAATTGCAGTTTTATGCATCAATACACCGTAAAAGGCGCAAGATATCACGACAAGAAGTACAATAAGGACAGGCCACATACTAAACAAAAGAATAGCATATGACTCTGAATTATTATAAATATTATTTTGCACTAGCATCATAATCCTTCTACGGTGTTTGAAAGCATTGCAATGATGCTAATTTTAAATTCCAACAGCGAATTTATAATAAATAGAAACCACCAAACCAACGAAAAATCACTTTTACCAAACAAAAATCATTATCAAGAAGATTCAACTACAACCCAAATATTCAACCCGTGTATATAACGCTGCACCGGAACACAAACAAATACACCTTCATTTAAACTTACTGACTTTATTATACTACCCGCAGGAGGAAAAACATCCCCACTCCCAGGCAACTTGTTAATTTGTTCAGTACCATATCGATAATACTCTGGAAGTTGTGGAAGTTTGCACTCAGTCATAATTAGCAGCTCATTTTATAAGAACTCAATGTAGCATACATGATGAACTAAAAAACCCACATTGCAAACAATATATTTCGTTAAAGTGAAAAACATTGCTTCGCGAGGAGATTTTTTTGTTCACAGCTTCTCTTACCCTCTAAATTCCCTAAGGTTTTACCTAATATCTTAATTTTGAAATGGTAGAAATATTATGAAAGTTACAGACGTACAATCCATGAAGCATACACTCGCTACGCTTGTTATATCCGAAATGTTATCTAAACTAACTTATGACTTTGCTCTGCCATGACAAAGTCCACTGTTCTACCCGTGAGCTCAGGGATGAGCCACTTCCTATAGTGTCAGACCATCCATTTTTTCTCAAAACCAGTAGAAAAACACCTCGAAATCTGACTAAACTCCGACATTGGCTGCCCCTGCAGCGCCCCGTCAATTTGTCGGATTTACTCCACGGGTTTTTTTATCACCTGAAGCTGCTGGGCAAAGGCTCCAAGAATCCAGCCCACCAGCGGTACACATTCCCGGCATCCAGAAGCAGGATACCTGAGAGATGTTATATCCTTCGAACATATGAGGAATGTATCGTAAGTAGTTCTATTCAAAGGTGAGTTCATCAAGCCTTAATGGTTTTCTTATAAAAGCCTTTTGGCATTCGATTATGAGTATCTGCCCCTCGCACAATGAGCAAAACACAGGAGAGGATTTACCGGAATCACCATTTCCACAGGTGAACTCCTAGTGCGCCCAACCGTGTTATCTCTGATAAATTACATAAAAGACCTTGCGTTTACTTACCCGTGGACCTCAAGGATGAAGCCATTTATTTAACTCAATGAGCAGAGGTAATGCTACGGCAGTTGGCTTGCACTGCTTTGTTGTGCGCCAGAATGTCGCGCTTGGTCTGCATATCCAGCACGTCGATATCGTGGTCGGTCAAGTAGATGACCCTCACCCAGTTGCACGCCGTATCAACGACTACCGGGGCGGGTGAAGTGCTCGCGCAGCTCCCGATCAACATTGTTATCAGGCATATGGCTAACAGTCTGCTGTACATCAATGGCCCCTTTCACAACTTCCGCCTTACGTTCTGCCGCGGCGACGGTGGCGGCGGCATTCTCTTCGGTACGCTGCAGATCGGCTTTGGCTTCTGCCTTACTGGTACCGCGAGCATGACCAATACCGAACGCGCCAGCTATAGCGCCCAGGATGACGACCACCAGCCCAGCAATAATTTCGAAGCTCACTGCTGCGGCTCCTTCAGTTCTTCGGCCTTAGCTTTCAATGCTGGCTGGCGTACGTATTGCGAAAGCACCGCCAGCACCACCAGCGCAGGGCTAATCAACGCAACAATGTTTGGAGGCAGAATGTTTTTGATATCCGGCGGCAGCATCGCCCAGGCGTGCAGCGCAGCATCCGGGAACGACTGCGCCCACATGCCAACCAGCGCACCGATAGCCCCCAGCTTTACAGACCACGTTTTCAGCAGCAGGCTGGCATGGCCTACGAACTCCAGCCGGGTATATTTGCGCAGCAGTAAGAGAACGAGCAAAGCCACCAGCACGAGCAAAGCGAAGATGATCATCTTCATAGCACGCGCTCCTTAACCCAGCCGTAGAGAAAATCCTCGTTGGCTTCGCGACCCTCCGCCAGTTCGAGGTATCTGGCGCCCTGGCTGCAGTTCAGCGCGCGTAACAGAACCTGTTCCCCCTCTTTCCCTCGGGCTGAAAGATATCCCTTAAGCGCAGTGATGGTTCGGGGGCCAATGGCGCCATCCGGGATCAGATCGGGATACAACTTCCCACGCATGTTAAGGGCAGTGAGCCAGCGCTGGAAAAACTTACTTGCAACCAATGGCCCCATGTTCACGCCAGTGTCGCAAAGCTCATCTGCCAGTAACGTAGATAAACTTGCCACCTGATCGAACCGGGGGCCGGTCCAGTAATCGCTGAGCAGAATTTGCTTTGCTGTTTCCCTGGGCAGGTTTCTCATATCACCGGTGTAACCATGTGCTCGAGCTGTGGTCTGAGTGATGCCCCAGCGGGTCGGCCCGCCTTTATCCGACGGATGATCGACATAACCACCCTCTTTGCCGAGGATCCCCTCGATAGTCTTGTCTGCTGTCATTGTGCTTTTACTCCGGTGATTCGTTCCCAGAAATACGTGAGCGCTACGGAACCCATAGCACCACTGATACCGGCAGTGGCCAATATCATGTAAATACTCAGGCCACCTTCAATGCTGATGAGCCCACCAATAACCCCGGTAAAAGCCGAAACCACAATCTGCGCAAAAGCATTTATCCAGCTCCATTTTGCTTTGCCCTGCTTTACATCCATCAGGAATCGGACAAGGCCGCCCCAACCAGCAATGATCAGCAGAGCCAGCCAGGTGATTCCGGCCATGCTCTCTTTGTCTTGCATATGCTTTGCCATAGGTTCACCTCCGGGTTAACGGGGTGCTGTGAGTTTGATAAGGATCAGGACCGGCGGGAGGAATACTCATCAATGGTGATTCCGGGTACCTGAAAGAAAAAAACCACCTGTGCGAGGTGGTTGGGAAATTCAATACGAGCTATGTATCAGTGGATAGTGTATGGTTGCGGACCATTCATCAGGAAATGTCATATGCAACAACGCAAAAACTCAAAAAACAATCGCAACTACCTCATCAAATGTACCTGCCCTAACTGCATCAACCAATCAGAACATAGTTACACCCGAGTCCAAAAAGGTTCTGCGCTGATGTGCCCCCACTGCAGTAAGATTTTCACTCAAGACAAACTCCCTCTAGCTTAGGCTTTACGTAATCATAGTATCGGTAAAGCATCCACTGCTGTGCCCGTCTTGATTAGAAAAGTGAGTCCGTTAGCTAAATTCCGCCAAGACTGGTATAGGCCTACAGACTGAACTTTTGACGTGCAGGGCCCCAGAAGACAGCAGGCCTACCGTAATGGAAGGCCATAAGGGGTTATGCTGCATGTGGGGTGCCAGATAACGACAGGTAATTCTTCGGTCAGTCATCATGGCTCGCTCTGAGGATTCACATCTTAGTGTTTACCCCTTCGCCAGCCAGATGAAGGTATAGCTTTTTTTGATTTTTCTTTTAGCTGGTTACGTGCAAAAAGAAGCCCGCTGAGAGAGGCGGGCTGAAGTTGGCATTTCAAGGAGCAACGGTAAGAGCGCGCCTGATTGTCCGAGCTACCGATTTACCAGGATGCATTTGTTTTTACCGTTACGTTCTTTAAACATAGAAGGGTAACTGTAAACAGTAAACCCAACATGAATCTTAAATATGTTTAGTGGCAGTGTGGTGCCGGGTGCCTCCCGGTGAGCATGCCCCAGTCGGCATGGCCCGCGCTGCATTTACAGGTTTCTGTAACTGACTGGTCGCCCCTCCGCATAGGGGGATTCACCACATCAATACGTTATGTTGCAAACGTAGCTAGCGTCAATACACTCTACATACATTGCTATCGAAGAGCGACTAATCACAGGCATAAAAAACCCGCATTTTATGCGGGTTTCTGACTTTGCAGCTTAGATTATCTGAATGCTGAATTCAGAGAAACTTCAGCATCCGGTTCGTGCGTAATTCTGTTTCTCAGATCCCGGCGAATAATCTCAATTGACCAGAACCACACCAGGTGACCAAATATTTCAGAAACGTTTTCATACCATGGAAGCTCAATCAACGGAGGGGTTAGGCCCATAAGCGGAAACGAAATCATATGGACAAACAGTTGTGCGAGTGCACCTGCAAGCAAACCTTGCCACAGCTTAATTTTTGGAAACACCTCGGCAACTACACAATACCCAACCGCGAACACGATGGAGAATATGATATGTGTTACGCCCACCCAGTTAAACACATGTCCGGCGAAGGTATAGACAGCCGCATTTGGATCGGCCAGCCCTAACCAATCACGCAGAAAAATATAAGGAGGGTTAAGGAAGTTTCTGGAGCAATCAATTTGCCCTGCAGCTCGAATTAATGACTCTGGTCCACAGGCACTGGTAAACATGTCGACAGGGCTACGCGGTGGTAGTGGTACTTCAGCACCCCATTTAACAAATGCTGAAACCACCCCAGAAATAAGCCCGATAAACAATGCAACGCCATAATGCCGTCTGCGAGGTTCGGTTCGCACAAAAATATCTTTTAACGCCATAAGACCATCACTTATAAAGAATATTTACAGTTCCTTAATATTCCTTAAGTTTGGCGCATGGCATTTTGATTCAGATCACACTTTATAGCCGATTTCAGGCATTTGTTTTCAAAAACACAAAACCCTGCAGTAGCAGGGTTTATATGAATGGTTTCGTTCAGGCGCTTTATTCCACGATTTAAAATATACACGACAAATTCGGACAAAATCAAGCATTGTGCGCTTAAAATGCAAAATAATGCGCCCATTTACTCAATCAGCTGTTGCTCGTTGAAACTCTTTATCTGCCCTCTCCTCTTCCTTCCAGCACAGGTCCACCAGCGCATCGCAGAAAGGTTTCCAGTTGCGTGTCCATGTTCTGATGTGCAGGTCTGGGATAAGCGTCAGAATCGCTTTATAAGCAGCCGTAGACGGCATCGTTGAAAAGCCATTCCCCGAACAGCGCTCACAGATTTTATAAACCGGTGCTCCCTGCTCTTTTGTCGCTTTGCGGTCCAGAACCCGGCCAGAACCACCACAGCGGCAGCGAGCATTTATTTTCCCCTTACCGTCACAGGCTTCACATTTAGCGCTTATGCTGGCTGTTACTTCAGTCCACTTATCCCAGTCGGAAGGACGGACAGCACGGGATTTTTTAGCCCAATATGGTGCTTTGCCCCACGGATTAGAAACTTTGCGTTCCGTGGTAGTGGTTTTAATCTTTCCGTTGCCATTGCATACCCGGCAGGCACCCGTTGTTTCCGCGGACCGGGAATACTCCGCAAAAGCAAACTGCGCTAAAATCAGGCAGCAGCGCCCCAGCTCTTTACCCGCTGTTTTGCGTACGTTCTTCGGTGCGGTTTCAATCACATACCGCGCTAGCGCCTGGACGGCCAACTGCTCATCTGTCTTGCTGATGCCAGTCTTTCCAAAGAACGCTGCCAGTCCGAATCTTGCCCTGCTGCTTGTCACCCCAATACCAGCCATAACATCCGTACCGTTGAGACGGTCAGGTGATGTGCTTTTCACATCGTCGCTGATGTGCATACCCTGAGGGCTGAAATGTTTTAAGGATGCTTCAAGTTTCATGCTTTCAGTAACCCCTCTTTTTTCCATATAGCCAAAGTTCTGAGCACGCCTTCGGCATGCATCAGGCGCAGTTCGTCGCGGGTGAAATCGGTGGTTTTCTTTCTGCCATCAATGAGGTCGTGGCAAGCACTGCAGGCAATCGCTCCCTGGGTATCGTCCGGCTTGCATCCAGTTCCGCAGGTACCCGCCAGGCGGTAATGCGCCAGTACGCTGGTTTCCGGATTGCCATTGCAATACCCGGGGATCCGTACTGTGCATTCGTGGCCTCGGGCCGCTTTGCGAAGATTCGCCATACTCACCCCCACATCCTGTTGCGCCAGCGAGAGTCTGGCCGCGGCGGATATTTGTCCTCCACCAGCTGCGCGCTGACGGTCCATGTCATAAAGTCAGGGTTTAAGCTTCGTTCGACCTTTACGCCCCGCTGACGATATCTCGCTACCAATTCTTCGGCCTGCTGCGTTGTGCATTCGAGATGGTGAAACCATGAGTGTTTCATCGGCATCACCCCGCGAAGCTTAAAAGCTGGTTTGCGGCGTTCTCGGCGTCCTGCAGACTGTTGAACGAACGAGAGAGGATCCATCGCCAGAGAACATCGAGCGATGCTTTGTACAATTCCTGGAACTCGCATTCGTCCATGCTTGCGAAAGAAATGCTGCGAGGGTGTTTTTTCAGCGTGCCGTCCGGCAGCTGTATGGCGTCATAGTGGCCGGCTTCAACGATGACCCACGCCCGGTAAGCATCGAAAGATTTGCAAATACTGATATAGCCGGATCGCTTCTCGGCTATTCGGTCGAGATATTGCCCGGCGGCATCAAGTAACGCCGATTCACTCCCGCCATATGCAGCAAGGTATTTGGCGTAGCCATTGATAAGCCTGCGCTCATTAGACGAAATCGCCCCGCCGGTAGGCTCCCAATATTCAAAACCGAGATTGAGTAAAGCAAAGTAACGGCGGTGAAACGCCGGATTGCGGACAAGCTTAAAGTCGGCCTCCAGAACGGCGCCGAGCTTGCATTTTGATTGTAGAAATTCGCTGGTCTCCTGCGTGGCAGGGATCAGTAAACCTTGTGACTGCTTTATTAAGTGCAATTGCGCCATGGTTTCTCTCCGTGGCGCAGTAGGTCAACGGTTGTTCAGGCCGTTGATTTCATATTATCAGAAGGCGGGATAACCCGGTAGCCGAGGCGATGAAGAAAACTGGTCATTGCGTTGAGATTAAATACTCCCTCGTCCTCAAGCAGTGGTCGCATAGAAGTAACACCATTTGCCGTGTATACCAGAACCCGGCCTGCTGCCCTGATGCTGCCAACAACTTCACCTGTAGAACGTTTAACCAGATCGTAGTACTCATTACTCTCATTGCGCATCCCTACCTCCCGGAAGCAAACCATATACTGTGTTTTTATACAGTATAAATTAATGTTAAATCACTTACATGTGAAAATTTCACGGTAGCGGAAGATATGATGGCAGATGAAGATCGTCCTACAAGCCCCTATTTTCAAAGGAGATAATCAAAATCGAAACTTTGGTGCATTTGTTTATTTTTACCGGTTGGCGGAGGTAAAAGCTTTGCACGTTGGCCAAAGGCATATTTTGTGTGTTGTACAAGTCCCTATTTGATCAATGCAGTGATGAAATAGCAAAATATGATATTTAGTTAAAATAACCGAAGATTTTGCAGCATTAAAACCCAAATTATTTGGAAATATCCATATGACATATTGCTCCGCCCTTCAGACAAAAGATGAGTAATGGTTAATGACAAGGAACAAGTGTTAATAAACACCGGTGCAGGTTTGGATAATTAGGTGGAACTTCTGATGTTCTGTCTGGCCTCCTCCTGATAGTGTGCACCAGGACGAAAGTGCCCCCTTATCGCAGGTAAGGTGGAAGTGGAACTTAAGAAATCGTCGTGGTAGTTGTTTGTTGTCGCACGCGTCACTTCCTGAAAGCTAAACTGCTGCATGCAGAGCGCACAGGTCACCGGAATTGCTCAGGCTCCGATAGCATGTGCCATACTCTCAAAATCAATCATTTATCTCAGAGCCAATTGGAAAAGTTACAGGAGTTGATACTTCGCAAGAGTAGCTTTAACCTCCTTGCGCAAACCATCTGAATCCAACTCGCTCTCTCTTCTCACGGAATCCGATGTATAACACTCAGCAAGAATAAAAAGTTCAGCCGCACACTCTCCAATATCCTTACTGTCTTTTGTAAGCTGACCAGTTATCCCTTCATTTCGCCACATATTGAAAAAATGGGTTTCGAATTCGTCTGCAGAAATTTGTAAGAACACTAGTTTCCTTGCAAGTTTTATCAAATTCATACTCATTACAGAACTCCTTTTTCAATATTGTTAACGTCATGTGGCCAGTCTTGTATCAAATGCCAGTCCGAATATAATCGTCGTTCTTATCTCATACAACCTAATGGTCAGTTATCGGATTATAATACACCCTTAAGCGTTTTTCTCATAGGTAAGTGTCCTTACGATGGTGTTTTTCGGCTAAATGAGCTTCAGTTGCCCACTCGAGTGTGGGAATAAATCAGGGAAATACTGGTGGGGTTATTGGGGTGGCACAGCGTTATGACAGCCCGCAGCTAATATTCCAGTGGCATATTTTATGTCGAGGCTATCCTGCTTAGTAGTAATTCTGACGAGCAATGCGAATCAACAGCTAAATAATCCCGCCAAAGCGGGATTAGGCTTGAATATCCTCTCGAGATAATGTTGGTATTATTGAATAAATACCACATCTCAATTGACACTAGTGAAAAGTTGAAAAATCGGTATCGAGATTCAACGTCTTCGCAGTTTTTTCTAAATCAGCTTGATTAAAGAAGAATTGTTTAGATGGATTTGAGTTTGCAAAATATCTTACAACGATACCAGAATTGTCAGGAACACTTTTTCCATCCTTGACGTTATACCCGAGATGTTGGAGAAGTGCTAACGAACCTTCAGTCCCTTTACTATTCCCAGAGTCGCCGACTATTGCAAATACAGTCTTGTTAGTCTTAACAGAGTGAACCACACAAAAGTCACCATATTTAACCCCCTTAGCCGCCGCACTAGAGGCTAAGACTGTATAATTTATTTTGGCAGCATTTACATACTTCCGAGGGTCTGAATCATTTTTATTTTTAACATCGACATACCTGGTTACTGAAATGTAAAATCCAGGCGCAGGATCTTTTTCCCCTTGGATAAATGGATTGCCATTTTTATCAATTAGATAACCGACAACAGTTCTCGAATCCTTATGGTTAGCATCCTCTTTGTAGTCAAGAGCCTTTTTGTTGTCTGGCCCATAAGCGTTTGGAGCCCCATCAACATCTACAGTCATAGAAACAACAATTTCCTTATCTGCTTTTCTGCTCAACACATTTTTTTGTTCTGATTTATTTTCTATTGAAGACGTTGTTGACTCTGCGTGTGAAGATTTTGGTGTTACTGCCTGAAAGATTATGCAACTTACAAATAAAACATTTGCGATCAATGTTTTTTTCATTTTATAGCCCCAATAAAAATGTAAAAACAAACTGTATGTAGTGCCAGGCCAAAATCATTAAATTGCAAACTAACTAATCTGCACAGATTTTTTGCCCAACCAACTCAGATCTTAGTGTTAGAAATGCATTAAATCTATGCAAAAGTGTGAAGTCCCTCAAACAGCAAGTAATAAGGTTTACAGCGATTGAGATTAAGTCAAAGTCGATTTATCCTCCCCTACTTTTCTTAGGAATGCGAGTCACCGTAAATCCTCCCCAATAACCAAGAATACTAAACACTGTGACTTTAGTTCGCTCTTGTTATGAGTTTCACGCAATCTAAATGATTGTTTGTAATCACACAGCACTATGAAATCAAATAAAAGCCGAGCTAAAACCCGGCCTTGACTAAGATGCGAACCAACTAAACAATTGGCGGTAGTATATGAAATAGTTCTTGAATTACCTGCACAAGGTTAGTTACTGCCTCGATCAGGGTAGTCGCGAACTGTATATAATGAAGAACATTTACCATATCCACTTACCTTATAAAAGAAGTTACGGGTAGTGGAGGAGAGCCCGTTGCTGCCCTTTAAATCTTCCTCAAGCAACGGCTATCTGCACGCCAAGTAAAGAAAGCACCCCTCCGCGAAGGTATCTGAAACAGCTCCACCCGTTTCAGATAAGGACTATGAATAATCTAGCCCGTCTTGAATGCAAAATCACGCAAGTAATGCGTTGCTCACGACTGATTTCAATGACATATCAATAATATTTTTCATCTCAAATCTTCTAAGACATGAAATATTCCATTGAAAAGAGAGAAATTCCGACCTATCATTTTTGGGCCAAGTAAAGAAAACATCTCTCTCACAGCCAGACTTCCAATCTGCTGTGAGTACCAAAACCCGGCACTAATTGCCGGGTTTTATATTCTTTTCAAGTGCTTATGCGGCCTCCCTCGCCCTACACATCTCGGGCAAGTTAGCTCTCACCAGAGCCTCAGCAAACGGAGGTGGGACGGTATTGCCGCAGCGTGCATCCAGAAATAAAAAAACCCGCTAGAGCGGGTTGTATGTCGATCTCTCAGTTCTGGACTGTTATGGCTTCGTCGGTTGGCCTAACGTTGCTTTTGGTGTATCTGCACCTTTCGCAGCCTCTGCCTCGGGCAGTGGTGACGAATTCACATAGTTCCACATCCGCTGGAACAAGTTCCCCGTAAGGTGATCTCTTTCACTTTTAGGTGCAGCTGCCATGCTTAGTAGCCAGACAGCGAGAATAAGAAGGATTGTCGCCCACACACCAGAAAAACCAGATACAGTGAATTCCTTCAACCATTCCCATTTGGTTTGTTTTTCTGCAACGTTTTGTTTTATTTTTTTATGATATTCCTCGACTGCCTTTTTGCCTTCTTTGGTAAGAGACTTTTTATATTCGGCATTAATGGCAGTTATTTGCTCGGCTGCTTTTTGTTGCGTCTCAGCAGCAATATCGTTAACAAGCGTAAAAATGAGAGAAGCTGCCCGTTCATGGCAGCTCTGCTGCAGCCGAGGTGTCGTAGCTACAGAATCATGATAATCATCTAGTTTGGCTTGAATCTCTGCCTCACTCTTTCCCTGAGCTCGGTAACCAATGGCTACGCCGTCCTTATCAGCCTTATAAATCGCATAGGCGATAAGCTGGCTTAGGTCGTTCGAATCCTTAACTAACTCAGAAAACACCCATTTTTTATTGTGTGTCATATCCCACCAAACATAAAAGCGCCCCCTAATAAGGTGGCGCTTCAAATAACTTAAATTTTAGGCTTTAACTTTCTTGAAGGCCTGGTTAAACATATCTACTGCCTGTTTGGATGAATAACCAGTAGATACTTGCGACAAAACGCTTCCGGCAAGAACTTTTGCTTGGTTCCTCGCCTTTGATGTTGCTTTTCGCCCTGCAACTTCTTTATAAACGCCTTTAAGTGATGCAGCTTGAGCTTTGGCGCTGGGTGCAAGAACAACACCAGTTTTCCGACTATCATGTACGGTAACAATCTGCTTTGTTGCAACCTCAGCAGTCGAATTTTTAGCAATTCGCTCAATGTCATTGCTTGTGAAAACCAGCCTGTAACTTGTGTTTTTACTCATTTGTCACCCACCTTTCTTGTGGCGGAACTATAGCATGCGATCAATACAAATCTAACAAATTTGATAGTATTGTAGACCTCTTGGAGCAGAACTTCACTTAACGACGCGCAAATGGCGCACGTTTTTGCGATAGCTGTCCCATTCAAAATTCACCCACATACCGCCGTCCATCTGGAGACGGTCAAGGATCCGCATGCCCAGTGTTTCCTTCAGCGATTCATAGTTCAGGTTGGTTAGGATGCCGACAGGTCGCATGGAGGACAGCCGGCGATCGATAACCTGATTCAGGATGACTTTTTCACCGCTGCTTCCGCGCTGAATACCCACCTCATCCAGAATAAGCAGGTCCACATGGCATAAATCATCCAGCAATGACGCCTCTGACTGCCCTCCGTCATAACATTCCCGAACACGCAGCATGAGATCCGGAATGGTTACCACCAGCACAGAGCGGCCACCAGCCAGCAGGTGATTTCCGATTGCCGCCGCCAGATGGTTTTTCCCGGTGCCCGGCGCTCCGCTGAATACGAAACTCGCAAACCCAGAACCGAAATGCTGCGCGTAACTTTTCGCCATCGAGAGCGCCCGACGCTGGCCATCCGACTTAACCTGATAGTTAGCGAATGTGCAGCCGCGGTGCAGATCCTGAATTCCAGCACGTCCAAAGATTTTCTCTGCACGTGCTCGCTGGTTTTGTTTATCCAGTTCCTCGCAACACTTTCGCCCCTCCTCGGCTTGCCAGGTACGCCATTCATCAACGCTGTAGAATTTTGGCTGAACATTAGGGGGAATGAGTTTTTTCAGTCGTTCCAGTGCATTCCCGATACCAATCATGTTTTTCATCGCTACCCCCTGAACCCAGATGGGATGGTTTTGTCAGGTTCCGAAATCTGATTGGGATCTCGTGCTCCTGGCGCCTGCTGAATCGCCCACGGTTCGCTGAAATGCATACCGGGACCAAAAAACGTTTTCGCCTGTTTCACGTACTGCGTGTTCAGGATCCCCTCGGCTTTAACGAAAGCCGCGTAACGCTCCACACCTGCGAGGATTTCCGCCGTAGTGGTTCCATCCCTGATTCGGGCATTCCAGGCTTTGAAGGCATCGGATTTGCTGTTACCCCCTGCCCGCTTGGGATAAACCGACCAGACCTGCTCGAACTCATTCGGGTAAATTTTTTGGGGATCAGGTTTATCGCCTTCGTCCTGGTTCTGAACGTCTGGGGGTGTGGCGAAGCCATGCCCCGAACTATCTTCTTCCTGATCCTGTTCCTGCTCCTGATCCTGTTCCTGGTTAAGGAACGGTTCGAGAACCCTTTCGGAACCCTTTAGTTTTGCGATACCAATGTGGGATATTGCCGAGGCTAAAACCCGCGCCAGCTCTGGCTTCACCGTAGATTTGTCCGGGACCTGATCAAACAAACGAAGTGCTGCAATTCCCTGGTTTGGGTTTTCAACTGAATTCCAGGTCAGAAAGTTACGAATTAGCACCCATTTCGATGACGAATCGCGCGTTGCGAAACCGTTAGCCGATAGCTCATCAAACCCTTTCGAAACCCTTTCAGGAGTCCAGGCTAAGTCTTCCGAAACATATCCATCAGGCAGCCGGAAACACCCAATCATGTTCGTGTGTTGCCCGGTGAGCAGGTACAGCGCCAGCAACCTGGCATCATCCGATACCCGGCGCATTCCATCGCTTATCCAAAATGATGTATGCACCTTGCCGTAATCACGCATAGAGACCCCGTCGTTCCTTAAACTGGTGTGTTTTCATCACCAAGCACCCACCGCAAAGCCGCTGCGTATTCGCCGCTGGCGGTTTGAAGTTGCTGGGTGATTTCCTTACGGGATTTGAGACGAGGCTTTGTGTCGCCGAGGACAGCGCGCTGGCGGCGAGCTTTCTCGTGGCCAGTTACACCCTCTGCAGCTGCCTCTAACTGTTTGACCGTTTCCCGTTGCTTTTCCGGTGGCATATCGACCAGCTGACGAGCTTGAGTGACAGTGACTTTTCCAGCCTCAACCGCTGCCTGGACGGCCTGCGTAGCATCCAGTAGAGCCACGGTTGCCTGGACCGTTTTTACGCTGCAGCCAAAAAGCAGGGCAATGTCATTTTCGTCATGACCGTATTCCATTTGCTGAACCATTTTTTTGGCCCGGCCCAGTGGGGTATCTGGTTGCGTTATCTCGTTTTCGCTGACCATGTATTTGGCCATTTGAATGGCTGAACCGCGCTTAGCTATACCGGGTACCGGCCAGGGTTCCAGCCCTGCCCGCTTTCTCCTGGCGTTTGCTTCCTTAGCGTTCTTTACGCGCTGTCGACCTGCCACCACGCAGGTTTTCCCTGTCTCTGGGTCCTTCCACACGATAATCGGTTCGAGTACCCCAAGTTCCATGATGTTGAGGATCACAGCTTCATTAAGCGGTAGGTGTACTCGTTCGTCGTAAAGCGGGTGTGTTGTATCGGTGACCAGATGCAAACTTTCCGGTTCGAAAAAAAGAACATTGCTTTTGCCGCTGGCGCCGTATGCGTCGATAGAATTTTTAGCCATGGGCGCCCCCGTTATTGATATTCAGTTGGTGAGTGTTCATAATTTCCCCTGTGAATTGATCCAGTTAATTCGCAACGAAAGCCGTAGGTGTTGCAGCACCGCGGCTTTCACCTTTTTTGATATTCCCCATTACAGAGCTCCCAGCATTGAAGTGACAATGGCCATCAGTGGCGCTGTTAACTCCGGGTCTATGCGGAACATCTCGACTATTCCCTCGCTCAGTTCTTTCAGCTTCTGATGGCGTGGTGCCCCCATAGCAACGGCAACCTTCGCTTCGCTGGTTTCTTTTTCCAGACGAGCCAGACGGGACATAAAATTGTCTTCGGGCATCAGGCGATAGCGAAACTCCAGCGGAAGAACGGCCATGATCGCCGGTGTAAGAAGGCGAACATACTCGCGATAGCGCTCAGACTCGGCCGGGTTGTCCAGGTAGCGAAAAAGCTTCTGTCGGGCACGGCTGATGTCATCAGGAAACGCGATCTCCTCGCCGCCCTGCTGTCGCCATTCCTCGACGATGTACGCAGATACAACATCCTGCCCAGCAGCTGCAGCCCAAGCGCGAACGGCTGAGCGAATGTTGTCGTGCTCTGTCACTATCGGCTGATTTCGCTTTATCAAAGCGCCGGTCTTGAATCCGGTATTTTGTTGAAAGGGAAGTGTTTGCATGTTCAGCCTTCCTGTTTCGGCAGGCCGTCAGTTGGGTTTGGATAGAGATCGGGGCGCAATTCGTGGGGAGTAACGCCTGTAGCCTGAAAAATAGAGGAAATACGCCCCTGAGGCACAAGCCCTCCACAACGTTTTTTCCAATGACTAATTGTCATTGAGGATACGTCCAATTTTTCAGCCAACTTTTTTGCGTTACCGGCATTTTTTATGGCTTTCTCTAATGCATTCATAAGTGACTCCCTATAAGTTACGAGTAAAATTAAACATTATGTTTATTTTAATGTCAACTTTATGAATGTTGTTGGCGTAAACATTTAGTTTAAAATCGTGATATATGAGAAAAAATACGCACCAAGCAGATAACCCGCAGGTTCAGCGGCTTAACGAAATCATTGAGAAGAAGCGCATATCTAAAGCGGATATCGCGAGGATTTGCGGTGTGAGCTCTCAGTCTGTTAACAACTGGTTTGTGCGCGGTGCCATAGGAAAAAGCTCCGCCATCAAACTTGCCGATGCGCTTGGTGTCAGCCTTGAGTGGGTTTTAGGCCAAGATGTGGGCTCTAAAGACGGGTTGAGACCTGACGAACGAAGGTTGCTTGAGCTTTACAACCAACTGCCAAACGAAGAAGAACAACAGAACATGTTGCGAGTCGTGTCACTGCGCCTAAAGGAGCTTGATGAACTGTACGCGAAGTACATGGGGCGGCGGATTAAGGGTGATACGGAGTAACTAATATATACAAAGAAGATCTGTAGCAACCAATAAAAACTATAAATCTATCAATGCCTAATTGGTTATAAGGTTTAACGTTGACTATACCAACTATCTCTCTGTGGAATGATATGGGGGTAATCCCCCCTATGGATGAGGCAGACCCTACTAGCCATGCGCGCTCGCCATACAAAATGGATATAGTGCGTTTTGTAAGTATGTTTGCGCTTAGCCCAGCAAGAATGAAGATACTCAAAGGATTTCTTGATTTTCGTATGTCGTTAAGCCAAGCGGGGTTAGTTGAGGGTTTTCAGTGGGTTGATGGCAGCTTCACAGAAAACATTGAGCTAATTGAGAGAAGATCTCCAAATGATGTTGATGTTGTTACTTTTTTTCAATTCAGCGCTGGTGATGATGATGCGACGGTAATTGGTAGAAATCCTGAACTGTTTAACCATGATCTTGTTAAAACTAAATATTTAGTTGATTCGTACTATCATGGGCTTAATGCTCCAAGCCATGAGCTTGTTGAAATTACTGTATATTGG